>JAKBES010000113.1 GCA_021833665.1 Acidobacteriota bacterium | reverse complement strand
ACGAACATGGGGGCCACGTTGAAGACCTCCGCCGCCGTGGCCGTGTGGATGTCCTCTCCCCGCTCGAAGACCCGGATCAGGGAGGGGTCAGAGCACAGGTGGGCCAGGATGCGGAGCTCGATCTGGGAGTAGTCGGCCCCCACGAAGAGGCATCCCGCCCCCGCCACGAACCCGCGCCGGATCTTGGGCCCCCATTCACCTTTCATGGGGATGTTCTGCAGGTTCGGGTCGGAGGAGGAGAGCCGTCCCGTAGCGGCCACGGTCTGGTTGAATTGGGCGTGGACGCGTCCCGTGGCCGGGTCCACCCAGGCGGGCAGGGGGTCCACGTAGGTCCCCTTGAGCTTGCTCAGCATCCTGTACTCGAGAACCAGGGGAACGACGGGGTGAATCTCCCGCAGGCTCTCCAAGACCTCGTTGTCGGTGGAGAAGCTCTTGGTTTTGCTCGTCTTTTTGAGCGCGGGCAGGCCGAGTTTTTGAAAGAGGACCTCCCCCAACTGTTTGGGCGAGCCCACGTTGAAGGCTAGGCCCGAGGCGTCGTGGATCTGCCGCTCCAGCTGGGTCAAGGTGGACTCCAGCTCCTTTCCGAGAGCCTGGAAGTAGGGGACGTCCACCGCAACACCCGCGTCCTCCATGCGGGCCAGGATGCCCAAGAGGGGCCATTCCACGTGACGGTAGAGGTCCAGCATTCCCAAGGCTTGGAGCTTGGCCTCCAGGGGCCCCTTCATGCGCGCCAGGCTCAGGGCTTCCCCGGCCCGGTCCCCGGAATCGGGGGAAACCTCCGCGTAGTCTTGAGCCAGAGATCTAATGGGCGGCACGGCTCCCGAGGGATTGAGGAGATAGCCCGCCACGGCCGCATCCAAAGCTCCGTCCGCGAACCTGCTGCGGGCACCGATGCGGCGGAAGAGGGGCTTGATCTCATAGGCGCACAAGGGCCAAGCGAGGAACCCCTCCGCCCTCATTCCCTCCAGGGGTCCCGTCCAGACCGCCTCCCCGTCCGACACCCACGCCCTTTCGCCCTCCCACGCCAGCCCCACGGAGACAGCCTTCCTCAGCACTTCGCCCGCCGACTTGTCCCAGAGCACGGTTTCGGGAGACACCCTTTCAGCTTCCGCCGGGGCCTCGGGGAGGGATCCGAACTCCCATCGCCGGTAGAGCCCCTGAAGGGCCTCCCGGTCCGGATCTCTCCGGTGCAGGCCGTCCGGTTCTTCGCTCAGGGGCGCGTCCTCCCTCACAGTGGCCAGATCCCGGGAGAACCGCGCCGCTTCCGCGTGCTGCTCAAGACCCTCACGGTACGCCTTGCGCGTCACCTCGGAGGCGTGGGCCAGGACGCTTTCCAGGTCGCCGTATTGCCTCACCAGCTCCTTGGCCCCCTTCTCGCCGATGCCGGGGACGCCGGGAATGTTGTCCGTGGGATCGCCCCAGAGAGCCAGCACGTCCACCACTCGGGCGGGAGGCACGCCGAAGACCTCCTCTACGCCCTTTTCGTCCAAGAAGACCTCCTCCTTCTTGGTGTGAAGAACCCGGACGCCCGGCCGAACGAGCTGGAAGAGGTCCTTGTCCGCCGTGACGATGACCACCTCCATCCCTTCACCCCTGGCCTTTTTCGCGAGGGTGGCGATGCAGTCGTCGGCCTCGTACCCCGCCAGTTCCACCACGGGCAGGCCCATGGCGCGAAGGATCTCCTTCACCGGTCCGATCTGCGCCACCAGGTCCGGTGGCGTATCGGGGCGGTTGGCTTTGTACGCCTTGAAGGCCTCGTGCCGAAAGGTGGGAGCGGGCAGGTCGAAGACCACGGCGATGTGCGAAGGATCGCGCTCCCGCAACAGCTTTTCCACCATCTTCAGGGTGCCGAAGATGGCGTTGGTGGGGCGCCCGTCTCGGGTGGAGAGGTTCCGGATCGCGAAGAAGGCCCGGAAAAGGATAGATGAACCGTCGATGAGGTAGAGGGTGTCCGCCATGGTTGGATTCTAACAGAGTTTGCCCGGGGTCCGCCCCAGCAGGCTCCCGAAAGGCTCCCGCGGGTCGCGAGTCCCTCGGCGGCCTCCTAAGCCAGCCGCTCCATAATGGCCTTCAAGAGGCCGTCCGTCGTGGATTCCGCCGGAAGGGGGGCGGGCGTGAGGCCCACGTCCTGCAAAGCCCGGGCGGTGGTGGGACCGATGGGCTGGCAGACGGCCTTGCGCAGGACCTCGCGTGCCGTCTCGGGCAGCGCCGCCCATAATGCCTTTACCGCCGAGGGGGAGGCGAAGAGGGCGGCGTCGGCCCCCTGCTCGATGGCCCACACGTGGTCGGGCGTGATGCGGGCGGGCCGCGTCTCGTAGAGCACCAGGGGCACGACCTCCCAGCCAGCCTCCGCGAGGTGCGATTGAAACTCGTCCCCTCCCGAGGAGGCGCGCGGAAAAAGGACGCGGCCGCGGAGGTGCTTCTCCACCAGGAGCTTGGCCAGGTCCAAGCCCGTAAAGGTCTCGGGCTGGGCTTCGACTTTGAGGCCGCGAGCCACGAGGCCCCGGCTCGTAGCCGGCCCTACGGAGGCTAGGCGCAGGTGCCGAGGCAGCTCCATGGCTACGTCCTGCAGGCGGCGGAAGAATTGCTTCACGGCGTTCTCGCTGGTGAAGGCCACCCAGCGGAAGCGGTCCAGGTCGTGGAGGATCGTCCGGCTCTCCTCGTCGAAGGGCAGGGGCAACGTCTCAATGGCGGGAACCCACACCACTTGCCCCCCCAGTTCCTTGATGGCCTCGGCGAGCTTCTGGCCCTGAGCCCTTGCGCGCGTGATGAGGATTCGCCGGCCCCTTAGGCCCACCATGGTCCGTCCTCCTGGCGGCGGATCCGCCTCATGCCCTTCCGAGCAGGTGAGCCGCACCCTTGGCCCAAAACCGGCCAAGGAGGTCGTCGGCGAGCTTAAGGGCGTCGGCGGCGGGACCGTCTACCTGGTCCCGGATCACGCCGGTCCCATCCACCGAAGAGAGGAAGCCGCGAAGCGCCACCCGGTCTCCCTGGACCTCCGCGTGGATGCCTAGGGGGGTGGTGCAGGATCCGCCCAACCCTTGGAGGAACCGGCGCTCGGCGTCTATTTCACGGCGAGCCCGGCCGTCTTCCATTCGGCCCAAGATTTCCAGCATGGGGCGATGGTCCCCGCGGGCCTCCACGGCGATGGCCCCCTGGCCCACCGCGGGCACCATCTCGTCTCTGGAGAAAAGGCGGCTGATTCGGCCGCCGTGGCCGAGCCGGTTCAGTCCCGCGGCGGCCAGGATGACCGCGTCCAGCTCGCCCGTGTCCACCTTCTTCAGGCGCGTGTCTACGTTGCCGCGCAGGCCCGCGATCTGCCATGACGGGAAGGCGGCCTGGGCCTGAAACTGACGGCGCAAGCTCCCCGTTCCGACGCGGGGCCTGGAAGGGAGGCTATGGCCCGGGCGGCCCGCCGGCAGTACCAGGGCATCACGGGGGTCCTGCCGCTGGGGGATGCAGGCCAGGACGAGCTCTTCGGGATTCTCGGCGGGATAGTCCTTGAGGCTGTGCACCGCCACGTCCACCTCGCCTTTCAGGAGAGCGAGCTGGATCTCCTTCACGAAGAGGCCCTTGCCGCCCACTTCCAGGAGAGCCCGGTCCTGGATGAGGTCGCCGCTGGTCTTGATGACCACGATCTCCGCCGCGGAGGCGGGAGACACCTCCAGGAGCCGCGCCTTAACGAAATGCGCCTGCCACAGGGCCAGGGCGCTGCCCCGCGTCCCGATGCGGATCGTCTCCACGTTCATGGGTCCTCCGGGGGGGCCTTGCCCTCCTGCGCCGGCTCCACGGGGAAGAGATCGCGGAACACTTGCAGCGCATTGGCCGTCTCCTCCTCCAGAACGAGGCGCTTCACCTGCGTGATGGGGTGGTGAAGGATCTTGTGAACCACGCGGCGCACCGTGTTTTTCACCACTTCCTGCTGCTTCGGCGTCAGGTCGCCCATGCGCTTGAGGGCCTCCTCAAGCTCGGCGTCCTGCACCCTGCCCGCCCATCCCATGAGCCCGCCGATGACCTCGGAAAGGCTCTGATGGTCCAGGAACCTCGTGTAGAGGTCCAGCTCGGAGGCGATCATGGACTCGGCCAAGGTGGCCTTCTTCTGCCGCTCCGCCAGCCCCTCGTCGGCCACTTCCTGGAGGTCGTCGATATCGTAAAGGTAGACGCCGTCGATCTTGCCCACCGTCTCTTCCACATCCCGAGGGACGGCGATGTCGATGATGAAGAGGCTGGCCCACCGGCGCAGCTTCATGACCGTCTCCACCATGGGCCGCAGGAGGATGGGGCGGGGCGCGCCCGTGGAGGAGATGACGATGTCGCTCTGGATGAGAGCCTTGGGAAAATCGGCCCAGGGGACCACCTCGGCGCCGAAGTATCGGGCGAACTCCACGCCGTGTTCGTAGGTGCGGTTGGCCACGCGCACCTGCTTGACCCCGCTCTCCACGAAATGGGTGGCCACGATGCGGCTCATTTCTCCGGCCCCCAGCAGCAGGATTCGCTTCGTGCTCAGATCCGCGAAGATGCTGCTGGCCAGGTTGAAGGCGGCATAGGAGATGGTCACGGGGCGCTCTCCGATGCCCGTCTGGGTGCGCACCTGTTTGGCCACGTGAAATGCCTTCTGGAAGAGGAGATTCAGGGGCGTTGTGACCACGCCGCCGTCGCGGGCTTGGAAGTAGGCCTCCTTCACCTGCCCGAAGATCTGTGGCTCTCCCAGAATCATGGAGTCCAGGCCCGAGGCCACACGGAATAGGTGGCGCACGGCGTCCTTCTGCTCCTGGATGTAGAAGAGGTCCCGCCGCTCCCGGGGAAAGCCTCGCGACTCCATGAGAGAGCCGATGAGATCCTCCGCGGTGCTCCCCTCGCGCAGGTCCGCGTAGAGTTCCACTCGGTTGCACGTGGAGAGGAGCACTGCGCCTTTCACGTGCCCAGACTGGCGCAGGCCGTCCAGGAAGGGAACCTTCTCGGGATCGGCGAACGCCAAGCCCTCCCGGAGTTCCACCGGCGTCTTCTTGTGGTTCACGCCCACCAGGATCAGGTCGCTCAATGCCAGATGATCCCCAGGATGATGAGGACGGAGAAGGCGGCGCCGGCCACCACCAGCCAGGACCGCCGACGCGGATGGACTTTGGCCGTAAGCCAGCCGTAGCTGGCCACGCCCAGCACCAGCCACGCCAGGACGCTCGCGCCCTCCAGGAGGCCAGGGCGGTAGTGCTCCTTGTTCCCGAAGAGGACGCCGTAAATGATGGAGGAGAACATGCCCAAGGTGTAGATGGGATACCCCGCCAACAGGAGGCGCGCCGACCACCGCTCCGCCTCCTCGAGGGAGGGTATGGGCAAATGGGAAGGGGCGTGCCTGTGGCGGAGGCTGTGGTCTTGCATGATGAAAATGGCCGCGTAGAGGAAGGACACGAAGAAGAAGCCGATTCCGAAAACGAGCAGGAAGATATGGATCGCGAACCAGGGCGTGAAGTAGAAGGGCTTGGGCTCCAAAGGCTGGTTGGGCACCATCATCCCCGCCATGTAGGCCAGATTCACCAGCGGCATGAGGAAGAAGACCAAGATCCTGCTTCGAGTCATGGGGTAAAGGATGAAGTATAGGGCCAGGACGGCCCACGCCGTGAGCTGGAAGAGCTCGTGGAGGTTGGCCGCGGGAGGGATCTCGGTGTGGAACCAGGCCCGCGCTTCCATCACCGTCTGAATCACGAACCCGGCCCCCGCGGAGATGACGGTGAGGATGAAGAGGGTCTTCTGGCGGAATCCGCCGTAAAGGAGGGCGAAGGCCATGGCCGAAACGTAGAAAAAGAGGGCGTAGACGCTGTGGTCGATCATGCGCGTCCCCTTCGGATCCAGCCTCCCCCAACCACCGTGTCTCCGGTGTAGGCGACAACCGCCTGCCCGGGAGTGACGCCCTGGGGCCGAGCCGAGTATTCTATCATCATCCCCTCCGCGGTCTCAACGATCCTGGCGGGCCGTGGAGCCTGATGGTAACGGACCTGGACGAGAACCTCCGCGGGCCGGTCCTCCGGGGGGAAGTGCCAGTTCCATCCCTCAGCCTCGAACCGGGGCGTCTCAAGTGCTTCCTTGGGCCCCACGGTCACTTCGTTGGTCTCCGGGTTCAAGGAGACCACATACAGAGGCTCTGTGAAAGGTATGCCCAATCCCTGCCTCTGCCCTACGGTGAAGCGGTGGATTCCCCCGTGGCGCCCGAGCACCCTGCCGTCCACGTGGCGCACCGCGCCGCCCCGCACCACCGGCAGGCGGGCTTCCACGAAGTCGGCATAGTCTCCGGCCCCCACGAAGCAGATGTCCTGGCTTTCCCGCTTGTCGGCCGTGGGCAGGCCCGCGGCTCGGGCCTTTTCCCGAAGGGACTCCTTGTCCATGTCTCCCGCGGGGAAAAGGGTCCGGCGGCGTTGCTGAAGGGTGAGGGGAAAAAGGACATAGGACTGATCCTTGGCCCCATCGGCGGCCCGGCGCAGATCCACGCGCCCCCCCTCCGGAACCAGCCGGGCGTGGTGCCCCGTGGCGAGGGCGTCGGCCCCATGTGCGGCGGCATAGTCCCACAGGGCGCCGAACTTGATCCTTTCGTTGCACAGGATGCAGGGGTTGGGTGTCCACCCCCGGGCGTAGGCCGCCACGAAGGGAGCCACCACCCTCTCCTGGAAGGGGCCCTGGTACTCCAGGACCCTGTGCTCTATCCCCAGGACCCCCGCCACGGCCCGAGCATCGAAGGCGTCTTCCAGGGCGCAGCATCCCCGCGCCGGCGGAACTCCGCACGAATCATACAGGCGCAGGGTCACACCCACGACCCGGTATCCCCCTTCGAGCAGGAGGAGAGCGGCTGCTGAAGAATCCACGCCCCCCGACATGGCCACGAACACGGTTTCGGGCATGGGCTGGGATCTATTCCAAGGTGTCGGTTACGATGAGCATGAGGGTGGAGGAGCCCACCCGGAACTCGCTCTGGTTGGACAAGGTCGTCAAGGAAATGCGCTGTTCGTTCACGTAGGTCCCGTTCGTGCTCTTCAGGTCGCGAAGCTGGATCGTGAGGCCCTTGAACTCCAGCCTTGCGTGTCGGCGAGAAACCTCGCTGTCGCTCAGGACCAGGTCCGCATCGGCCCGGCCGATGACCACCACGGGCCTCTCCACGGGGAAGATGGTCCCCGAGTCCGCTCCCTGGAGAACCGCCACGGAGACCCGCTTGCCGTCCGGAAGGGCCAGAAGATCCGCCTCCTGGACGTCCGCCTCGGCCCACGTGGCATCCACCTTCTTGACCTTTTGGGCTCCCTGAGCCTCGCCGGAGGGCAGCCCTTCGGGGGTCCGGGAGGCCTCAATGGGCTTGCCGCAGGAGGGGCAGGCGAACTGGAAGCGGTCCCGTCCGGCGAAGTGCTTGTCCTCCAACCGATATTTCTTCTGGCATGAGGGACACGTGACGATCACGGGCGGGCCTCCTTGGGGGAGTGTAGGCGCCGCCGGGGGAGGCTGTCAACCAAAGCTAGAGACAGGAGGCCTTTCGCGCTTGGGGATTGACAGCAAAGGAGTTCACGTGTATCGTAGGGGATTGCACGGCGGAGGTGTGTATGTACGCGATCATCCAGAGCGGCGGCAAGCAGTATAAAGTGGCCGCCGGCGACACAGTCAAGGTGGAAAAGCTGGGCCAGGAAGCGGGCGCCGAGGTTGGTTTGACGGCTCTGCTCGTGGTGGACGGAGACCAGGTTTGGACCGCGGGCCAGAAGGGCTCCTACACGGTGGCGGGCAAGGTGCTCTGCGACGGCAAGCGCCGCAAAGTGCTGGTCTTCCACAAGAAGCGGCGCAAGCAGTACAAGAAGCTGCGCGGGCACCGCCAGCCCTTCACCGAAGTCCAGATCGTAAGCATCGACAAGGCCTGATTCGGAGATCACCATGGCACACAAGAAAGGTCAAGGCAGTTCCCGAAACGGCCGCGACAGCAACTCGCAGCGCTTGGGCGTGAAGCGCTTCGGCGGCCAGACGGTCAAGGCGGGCACCATCCTGATCCGGCAGCGCGGAACCCCGTGCAAGCCCGGCATCCAGGTGGGGCGCGGCAGCGACGATACCCTTTTCGCCCTTGCGGACGGCGTGGTCGGTTTTCGCCGCCGCGGCAAATTGGGACTCTTCGTGGACGTCGTCGCCCCGCAGCAGTAGCTCCGCATGTTCCTGGACTCCGCGCGAATCTTCGTGCGAGCCGGACACGGGGGGGCGGGGTCCGTGAGCTTCCGCCGGGAAAAGTACGTTCCCCGGGGAGGGCCCGATGGAGGGGATGGCGGCAGGGGCGGCAATGTGATTCTCGTGGCCCGTGCCCAGGTCCGAACCCTCATCGCTTTTCGATACAAGAAATCCTTTGAAGCCACCAAGGGGCACAACGGCCAGGGGAGCCTGAAGACGGGCGCCTCTGGCCGCGACTTGATCATCCCCGTTCCCCTGGGAACGGTTGTTCTCCCCGAAGAGGGCGACGTTCCCTTGGCGGATTTGGTGGAGGCGCGCCAGCGTTTCATCGTCGCCAAAGGTGGCCGGGGAGGGCGAGGCAACGCCCGATTCAAGAGCGCCACCCACCAAGCCCCTCGCGAATTCGAACCGGGAGGGGAAGCGGAGGCGCGGTTTGTCCGTCTGGAATTGAAGCTCCTCGCGGACGTGGGCTTGGTCGGCCTGCCGAACGCCGGCAAATCCACCTTGCTCTCCGCCGTGTCCAACGCCCACCCCAAGATCGCCCCCTATCCCTTCACGACCCTCCGGCCCGTTCTGGGCGTGGTGGAATGGTCGCACCACAGGTCTTTCGTCGTGGCGGACATACCCGGTCTCATCGAGGGGGCACACGAAGGCGTGGGGTTGGGTGACCAGTTCCTTAAACACGTGGAGCGGACCCGGGTCCTCTTCCACCTAGTAGACCTGTCTGACGAGGCCGCCTCACCCACCGCCCGGGTTCAGACCGTGGAGCGGGAACTGGAGGCATACGGGGCCGGGCTCTCCGAAAAGCCGGTCGTCCTGGTAGGCACCAAATGCGACCTCACCTTCGCCCGGGAGGCGGAAGACGAGCTGCGGGCCTACGCGCAGGACCGAGGGGTGGCGTACTGCCGCATCTCCGCGGCCACCCACGACGGCCTCAAGGCGCTGCTGGGCAAAGCGTGGGACTTTCTCGCGGAGGAGGAAGACTCGTGAGGACGGGGGTCCTCGGCGGGACCTTCGACCCGCCCCACGCGGGCCACCTTCGCATGGCCCGCCTCGCGCAGGTTCAGCTCGGGCTGGACCGCGTCCTGTTCGTCCCCTGCCACGCTCAGCCCCTCAAGGACACCCGTCCCTCGGCCTCGCCCTTCCACCGCGCGGCCATGGTGGCCCTGGCCCTGGCCTCCAAGCCGGGGTGGCTCCTGGAGACGGCCGAGCTCGAGCGCGGCGGCATCTCGTACACGGCGGAAACCCTCGAAGCGCTCGCGGCCTTAAGCCCGAGGGACCGCCTCGTCCTTATCATGGGGTCCGACAGCCTCCTCACGTTTCCCTCCTGGCGCAGGCAGTCGGACATCCAGGCCCTGGCCGGCCTGGCGATCGTGCCCCGGGGCGGACCTCTGGATCTGCCCCAAGGGGTCGACCCGCGCCGGGTGCACCTCCTTCAGGCGCGGCCCTTGCGCGTGAGTTCCACCCTCGTCCGCGAGCGCCTGCGGCGGCACGAGTCCGTGACCGGGCTGGTCCCGAGGGCGGTGGCGGCGTACATTGAACGGCAAGGCCTCTATGGGCCCGCCCGGCGGAAGACTTTGAGGAGGAACGATTGAAGCACGACGACCAAGAAAAGTTGGCGGCAATCCACGCGGCGCTGGAGGACTTGAAAGCCGTTGAACCGGTGATCCTGGACCTGCGCAAGCTCACCGCCATGACCGACTATTTCGTCGTGGCCCACGGGCGAAATTCCCGCCAGGTTCAAGCCATGGCTAAAACGGTGGAAGAGAAGCTCGCCGGTGACCTCCAGGTCAAGCCGCACCACGTGGAGGGCATGGGCCAAGGGCAGTGGATCCTTCTGGACTACGGCGACGTCATCGTCCACCTCTTTCTCGACGAGAAGCGCGGCTACTACGGCCTGGAACGCATCTGGATGGACGCGCCGCGGATTCTCCCGTGAGCCGCCTCCCCCTGGTGGGCAAGGACCCCGCCTTCAGGGCGGCGGTGACCCTCGCCAGGCGAATAGCGCCGGGCCGGAACCCCGTCCTCCTGTGCGGGCCCACGGGGAGCGGCAAGTCCCATTTCGCCCAGCTCCTGCACCAGTGGGGCGCCCATCCCAGGGCGCCCTTCGTGGAATGGCACGGGGCGTCGGTGCCCGAATCTCTCATGGAAGCAGACCTCTTCGGCACGCGGCGCGGCGTGGCCACGGGGGTGGACGAACGGCCTGGGGTCTTCGAGGCGGCGGGCCAGGGAACCCTCTGCCTGGAAGGAATCGAACGCCTTCAATCCCACCAGCAGGCGGCCCTTCTGCGCCTGCTGGAGCAACCGTCCTTCGAGCGGCTGGGGGGCGGCCGGCGGGTTCATGCGGAGGCGCGCATCGTGGCCTCCTTCCAGGATCCACCCGAGACGCTGGTCCAGCGTGGCCTTCTTCGGGCCGACCTCCTTTACCGGCTGGACGTGATCCGGATCGAGATTCCCCCCGTTTCACAGCGACCAGGCGATATCCCCCTTCTGGCCCAGCACTTCCTCGCGGCGGCATGCCGCCGCCAGGGGCACGCGGTTCCGGCCTTGGAGG
>JAKBES010000406.1 GCA_021833665.1 Acidobacteriota bacterium | reverse complement strand
GCGGCGCCAGCGCCAGCACCGCGCGGTGGCTCTCCGAGAGCCTGGGCGAGCGCCGCGTGTGGACGCGCACCGTCTCGGCCTCCACCTCGCGCGGCCCGCGCCACAGCACCGAAGGCGGAGGCCTCAGCGCCCGGGAAGACTTCCTGCCCGTCCTCCGGCCCCGGGAAATCACCCTCACCGGCGGCCTGGAGCGCGGCGCCTGGCTCCAGCTCTCTAAATACAGCCACAAACCCGTCCTCGTGGATCTTACGAGGCAGGTTTAGGGCTGGAAAAATCCCAAGAAATGGCGCCTAATCGTGGCAATCGGCGCCCACCAAGAAAGGAGGTATGGATGGAAAACCGTAAAGAACGCGGATTGAAGCAGCTTCCGGATGGTCGCTGGCAGTGGAGCTTCTTGGACCCATACGGAAAGTACCACCGGCATATCGCGCGGACCAAGGGCGAGGCCAGGGCCTATTTGGAAAAGGTCCACACCCTGATCCGCGAAGGCCGGTACATGGATCGCAGAAAGGAGGTCAAGACCACAATCAACGAGGCGGTAGAAAGGTTTTTGGCCTGGGGAAGCTCTAATCTCCGGCCTTCTACGAGCAAGGCGGATCAGTACATCGCCAAGTTATGGCTGGCAAGTCCCTGCCTGCGCGGAAAGGTATTGGACAAAATTTCCGCCGGAGACGTAGAGCTATACAGGCAAGCGCGGCTCAAGGATGTCTCACACCATGGCGATAGGGTTCAAACCCGTCTAGTGAGCAAGCGCGAAGTGGACCTGGAAATCAGCCGCCTTAAGCGACTTTTCAACCTTGCCATGGATTGGGGGTTGTGCGAAAAGAATCCGGCGGCGCGAGTCAAACTGCTGCACGAAGACGTAAAGCGCACTCGTTATCTCACTCAAGAGGAGGAGTCTCGCCTCTTGGATGTGGCAAGTCCCTACCTTAAGAACGTCGTCCTTTTCGCTCTCCACACCGGGATGAGACGCGCGGAGATCCTTGGGCTGCGCTGGCAAGAGGTGGACCTTCAAAACGCCGTGGCGACTATCCCTGCCGCACGCGCCAAGGGGCGTCGTGACCGGCACGTTCCCCTCAATGCTTTTGCGCTACAAATCATCAACGGACTGCCAAGGCCATTGGACAGCTCGGCACCCATCTTCGGTAACGCCAAGGGCAGGCCTCAGGGGAATCTCGAACGGCATTGGCGCAGCGCTCTCGCCCTCTCGGGCATCGAGAACTTTCGATTCCATGATCTGCGCCACACTTTCGCCAGCCGCTTGGTCATGGAAGGCGCTGACCTTCCCGTCCTCCGTGAACTCCTGGGACACAGGGATTTCGCAATGACCCTTCGTTACGCCCACCTCGCTCCCTCCCGTCTAAGGGAGACCGTCGCGATGCTCGAGCCAAAATTGCAATTTACTTGCAATCAACTTGAAGGGCCGCCTCCCGGCGGCCCCGTAAGTAGTTGATTTTGCTGGAGCCGACGCGCGGAATCGAACCGCGGACCTACTGATTACGAATCAGTTGCTCTACCAGCTGAGCTACGTCGGCCCCCGAGCGTTAAGCATTCTACGCGAAGGCCGCTGGCGCGTCAACCCGTTATGGGGAGAAGCGGGCGGAGATCAGGCCGTCGTGGCGGAGAAAGCCATGCCGCAGCGGGTGCAGAAGGAGGCGGACCCGTCCGCCACCGTGGCGCCGCACTTGGGGCATTGGGCTGGAATGGTGGCGATGGCGGCCGCTGCTGGCGGCGCGGGTTCGTCGTCGGAGTTGACGCCGTCCTTGTAGGCCCGGATGGCCTTGCCCAGGGAAGACCCGAGCTGGGGCAGCTTGGTGGGCCCGAAGAACAGAAGGGCGATCGCCAAGATGAGCAGAAGCTGCTCGGGTGAGTCAATGAACGCCAGCGCCTGAATCATGTCTGCCTCCAGGGCGCGCCAGAACACACCTGGCACTCACCCTCGCACGGGCCCCATATGTTCAGGCAGAACATTGGCGGATCGGGGGCCGGACATTGCCGCCGGCCCTCCCATTCAAAACGGAATCGTACTCCCGCCCCGGGCGCAGGTCAACAGGCCGAGAGCAGATAGCAGGAATTTTGGAATACCACCCACCGAAGGCTATGCCTTTCTGTTCCCCGCTCCCCGCTCCCCGCTCCCCGCTCCCTACACCCCCAAATACAGCTCGAACTCTCTTGGGTGCGGCCGCTCGGCGAGGTCGCGGGCTTCGTCGCGCTTGAGGGTGACCCAGGCGTCGAGAAGATCTTCGGTGAAGACGCCGCCTTCGAGGAGGAAGTCGTGATCACGCTCCAGGGCGTCGAGGGCCCAGTTGAGGGTGCCCGGAAGGGCGGGGATGGCGTCGAGCTCGTTCTTGGGCATGTGGAAGAGGTCGCGGCTCAGGGGCTGGCCCGGGTCCAGCTTCCTCTTGATGCCGTCGAGGCCCGCCATGAGCATGGCGGCGATGGTGAGGTAGACGTTGCACGTGGCGTCCGGCGGCCGGTACTCCACGCGCACGTTCTCGGGCGTGTTGGCATAACCGGGCACGCGGATGG
>JAKBES010000112.1 GCA_021833665.1 Acidobacteriota bacterium | reverse complement strand
TACAAGCTCAAGGATCAGATCAAGCGGGCCGCGCCCACGGCGGGCCGCGTTCTCGTCTACGGCGAGAACGGCACGGGCAAGGAGCTCGTGGCGCGCCTCATCCACGCCTACAGCGACCGCAACGACGAGCCCTTCGTTGAAGTGAACTGCGCCGCCATTCCCACGGAGCTTATCGAGAGCGAGCTCTTCGGCCACCGAAAGGGCTCCTTCACGGGCGCCATCGAACACAAGAAGGGCAAATTCCTCCAGGCCGACGGCGGGACCCTTTTCCTGGACGAGGTGGGCGACATGAGCCTCACGACCCAGGCCAAGGTCCTACGGGTTCTGCAGGAACAGACCTTCGAACCCGTGGGGGGAACCGAGACCCTTCGAGTCGACGTCCGCGTCCTGGCGGCCACCAACAAGAACCTTGCCGACGAGATCATCGCCGGACGGTTCCGCCAGGACCTCTACTACCGCCTCAACGTCCTGCCCATCACGGTGCCCCCGCTGCGGGCCCGGGCTTCCGACATCCCCCTCCTGTGCGGCTACTACCTGACGTTCTTCGCACGCCAATACGGCAGGCCGCCCAAGGTGCTCGGGCGGGAGGCCACGGAAGCGCTCCTTCGCTACCCCTGGCCGGGCAACGTGCGCGAACTGAGGAATCTCATGGAGTGGATGGTCATCATGGTTCCCGGGAGCGAGGTGGGCGTGGGGGACCTGCCCATCGTCGCGGGCCAGATGCCCGCCTCGTCCCAGGAAAGCGGCCTGCCCTGGACGGGCCCCCTGAAGGAGGCCCGTGAGACCTACGAGCGGGAGTTCATCAAGCGGGCCCTGGCCCGCCACGCAGGAAACGTGTCGCGAACGGCGGAGGAACTTCAGATCGAGCGGCGCCATCTCTACCGAAGGTTGGCAAGCCTGGGGATGCAGAAGGAGAGCGACCATGGTCATGATCAATAGGGCCACGAAGGAGATCACCTTCAAAGTCGTCTATTACGGCCCCGGGCTCTGCGGGAAGACCACGAACCTCGAACACATCTACGCCTCCACCCATCCCGACCGGAAGGGCAAATTGCTCACCGTGGCCACGGAGACGGACCGCACCCTCTTCTTCGATTTCCTGCCCATGGAGCTGGGCACCATCCGGGGCATGAAGGTTCGCGTCCAGCTCTACACGGTCCCCGGCCAGGTCTTCTACGACGCCACCCGGCGCATCGTCCTCAGAGGAAGTGACGGCGTGGTCTTCGTGGCGGACGCCCAGGCCGTCATGATGGACGCCAACGTGGAAAGCCTGGAGAACCTCAAGGCCAACCTCAAGCTCAATAGCCTCGACCCGGACGCCATCCCCTTGGTGTTCCAGTACAACAAGCAGGACCTCCAGGGCCTCGCTCAGATAGACGAGCTCGAGGAGCGGCTCAACTGGCGCGGGGTCCCCTCCTTTCCGTCCGTAGCCATCACCGGCAAAGGGGTCAACGAAACCCTCAAGAAGGTCATTGAGCAGGTGATCCGTAAGGCCCAGCGCCAGGATGCCCGCTTTGCCCCGGCCCGCGACGAGGATGAGCGCCAAGGCGAGAGAGCCCCCGCCCGGGCCATGGAACCGGCCCTTCCCCCACCGCCTCAGCCTCCTCAGCCTCCTCCGCCCCCTCCGCAGGTTACGCCCGCGCCCGCGTTCAGGGAGGAGCTCCCCGAGGTGGAGATCGAAGAGGAGGGGCCCCACCTTGCCGGCGAGGCCGAGGACGATGTGGAGGACGTGGAGATTGAGACCCTCCAGGAGGTGGAGCCCCTCTCCTTTCCTCCCCCTGCCGCGGTCCCGCACGAAGCGGAGCCGGAGCCCGTCATGGAGGAGGAATCCGGAGACGCCCCGCAGGAGGAGCCCGCGCCGTTGGCCGCGGCCGGTGCAGACGCGGAGCGGGCCCGAGCCGCCTTCGCCGATCTCGGAGGGGCGCTGCGCGCGCTGGCCCTTCGAGTGGAGGCCCTGAGCCAGGAGGTGGAGGCCATCCGCCGGAGCGTCGAGCAGGCCGAGCGCGACCTGCTGCCATGAAACGGCCCGGGCCGGATCGGCCCCAATCCCGCGATGGAAGCAGGTCCAAGAGTCGGAGAGATAGTAAGAATGGCCATTGCGTTTCAAGCCGCCGTTCACCTGTGAAGGGATTGGGGGCGCCTCCGGGCTTGGCGAGGAGGCTCCAAGGGAGGGGTGGGGTCCCCGGCGGGCTTTGCCCGCGGGGCGGGGCCCCGAAGGGCACGATCCCGAACCGGGCGGCTTTGCTGGCGGTTCGGGACGAAGCCCCGATGGCCCTCCTCGTCTCTGAGGTCGCGCCGCAGACACCCCAAGCCCCCGGGCCTTTCGAAGGCAAGAGAATTCCATCGCGGAATTTGGGATCGGCCCTCCCCTTGGAGCCTTCAGGGCGGGCATGGTATGGTATTCCTTTATGCGAGATCCCATGAGACGACGGACTAAGCCTTCCGACAAGCCGGAAGCCCATCCCCTGCTCAGGCTCGTTGACCCGGAGCGAGTGCCCGTGCACGTGGCCATCATCATGGACGGAAACGGCCGGTGGGCCAAGGCGCGCGGGCTCCAGCGCATGGAGGGGCACAAGGCGGGCATCGAGGCGGTCCGGCAGGCCGTTTCCGCCGCTTCCAACCTCGGGGTCCGCTACCTCACCCTCTACGCCTTCTCGGTGGAGAACTGGAAGCGGCCCGCCACCGAGGTGAGGGCGCTCTTTCAGCTCCTCCAGAGGTTTCTCAGGTCCGAGGCCGAAAGCATCATGAAGAACGGCGTCCGCTTCCGCACCATCGGCCGGACCGACGATCTCCCTCCCTCGGTGAAGAAGCTCCTCCGTGAGATGGAGGCCAAGACGGCCCATGCGGGAGGGTGCACGCTCACCTTGGCGCTCTCCTACGGAGGCCGCACGGAAATCGCCGACGCCTGCGATGGGCTGGTGCGTGAGGCCTTGGCGGGGCGTCTGACGGCGAAGGTGACGGAGGAGGACGTGGCCCGGCACCTCTACGCCCCCGACTTGCCCGACCCGGACCTCCTCATCCGAACGAGCGGCGAATACAGGGTGAGCAATTTCCTCCTCTGGCAGATCGCCTACGCCGAGCTGGCCATCCTGGACATTTTCTGGCCCGACTTCACGGAGGAGCACTTCTACGAGGCGGTCCTGGATTACCAGCGGCGAGAGCGGCGCTACGGGGGCGTCTCACCGGGCACCGAGGGCCAAGGCGCCACCGGCGCGAGGTCCTCCTCGTGAAGCGCGTCCTCACGGCACTCGTCCTTCTCCCCCTGTTTATGGCGGCTGTCGTGGCCCCTTCTCCGCTGTATTTTGAGGCCATGGCCATGGCGGCGGCCGTGTTCTGCGCCGCTGAGCTGGAGAGGGTCGCCGCGGCCACGGGTGTGAAACCCTTCCCCTTCTTGGGCTCCCTGTGGGCCTTCGGCTTTCTGGCCAGCGCCGCGTGGCCCGAGGCCGTTCCTCTGAACGCCGTGGGGGCGGCGGGGTTCCTGTCCCTTTTGGCCTTCGGGCTCTGGGGCCCGGTGGACATGCCCGGCGTCCTGGCCTCCTCGGGCCTCGCCACATTGACGGCGGGCTACACGGGCTTTCTCCTGGGATACCTCATCTCCGTCCGGAAACTCGGCGACCCCGAGGGCATCCGCCTCATCTTCCTCCTGGCCCTCGTGGTGTGGGCCGGCGACTCGGCGGCGTACTACGTGGGCAGCCGCTGGGGGAAGCACAAGCTCGCTCCCCGCGTTTCACCTAAGAAGACGTGGGAGGGCGCCGTGGCCAACGTGGCCGGGGGCCTCCTCGGAGCGGCGGTGGCGCGATGGACCTTCTTTCCCGGGCTGGCCTGGCCGCACGTCGTGGCCCTGGGGTGCCTCCTTTCGGTGGTGGGCCAGCTGGGCGACGCCTTCGAGTCGGTCCTCAAGCGCGGCGCGGGCGTGAAGGACAGCGGAGCGATCCTTCCGGGACACGGGGGCTTCCTCGACAGGGTGGACAGCATCGTCTTCAACGGCCCCGTGCTCTTCTATTATTATCAGGTGTTCATGCGATGAGTACGGGCGTTTCCATCCTGGGGTCCACGGGAAGCGTGGGCGAGACGGCCTTGAGGGTCATCCGCCACTTGGGCGGCCAGTTCCACGTGGTGGGGCTCGCCGCGGGGCGCGGCATCAAGCGCCTGGCGGAGCAGGTGGAGGAGTTCCATCCCCGCATCATCTCCGTGGAGCGTGAGGAGGACGCGGCGGAGCTGCGGTCCCGCTTCCCCCGCGTGGAAATTCAGTACGGCAGCCACGGCTCCACCCTGGTGGCGGAGGTGCCCGAAGCGCGCATCGTCCTGGCGGCCATCGTGGGGGCCCACGGCCTGGCGCCCACCTACCGCGCCGTGCAAAAAGGCAAGCGCGTGGCGCTGGCCAACAAGGAGGCCCTCGTCATGGCGGGGCGCCTCATGATGGACGCGGCCCGCCGTTCCGGCGCCGAGCTTCTCCCCGTGGACAGCGAGCACTGCGCCGTGTTCCAGTGCGTCCGATTCGAAAGCAAGAAGCACATCCGGCGCATCCTCCTCACGGCCTCCGGCGGATCCCTCCGCGACGCGCCGCTGGGCGAGATCGAGAACGCGTCCATCGAGAAGGTCCTGGCGCACCCCACGTGGAAGATGGGAAGGAAAATTACGGTGGACTCGGCGACCATGATGAACAAGGGCCTGGAGGTCATCGAGGCCAAGCACCTCTTCGACGTTCCCCTGGACCGCATCGCCGTGGTGATCCATCCCCAGAGCGTGGTCCACTCCATGGTGGAATACGTGGACGGCTCCCTCATGGCCCAGCTCGCCACGGCGGACATGGCCCTTCCAGTGCAGTACGCCCTCACCTACCCCTCCCGAAGCCCGGGCGCCCAAGCATTTCTCGACCTCTCCACCCTGGGGGCCCTCACGTTCAAGGACGCGGAGCCGGCGCGCTACCCCTGCCTTGCCATCGCCCGGGAGGCGGCCGAAACATCGGAGGCCCACACCATCGCCATGAACGCGGCCAACGAAGAAGCCGTGGCGGCCTTCCTCGCGGGGCGCATTCCCTTCGGGGCCATCCACCGCCTCATCACCCGCGTGCTGGACAAGCTGACTCCCGCCTCGGCCAGCGGCTTGGAACAGGTCCTCGCCTTTGACAAATCGGCCCGGGCCCTCGCCCGCCAGGCCCTCCCCAGCGTGGAGACCCCATGACGGCATTTCTGGCGGGACTCGTCTCGATCCTGGCCTTCCTCTTCGTCCTCGGTTCCCTGGTCCTGATCCACGAGTTCGGCCACTACTTAGCCGGGCGCCTGCAAGGTTTCGGCATCGACGCCTTCTCCATCGGGTTCGGACCCAAGGCGTGGGAGAAGAAAGGCGCCTACAACCTCTGGCAGGTCCGGTGGCTCCTCCTCGGCGGCTTCGTGAAGTTTCGCGGAGAGACGGAACTGGATTCGGTGCAGGGGCCGGACACGACCGCGGGCCCGGGCGAACTCTTCTTCAAAAAGCCACGCTGGCAGCGCCTCATCGTCATGGTCATGGGCGTGGTCTTCAACGTGCTCCTGGCCTATGCACTCTTTGCGGGGCTGGTCATGGTGGGCGTGGAGGAATCCCTCCTCCGAGGCCAGCCGCCGCGCATCGGCTGGGTGGCCCCGGATTCGCCGGCGGCCAAGGCCGGTCTCCGGGAGGGTGACGTCCTCCTCAGCCTGGACGGAAACCGCGTGTCCGACTGGGAGGGCGCCCGCGAGGTGATTTTCTCCCTTTCCCAAAAACCCTACCCCATCCAGGTCCTTCGTGGCACCAAGGATGAGACCTTCACCGTGACGCCCGTCACGGCCACGATCCTGCGCCAGCCCGTGGGGGACATCGGTGTCTTCCCCGCCCTCCTGCCCATCATCGGCGGGGTGGCCGACCCCTCGCCGGCCCAGGCCGCGGGGCTCAAACCCGACGACCGCATCGTGGCCATGGACGGCGTTCCCATGGCCTACTGGGACCAGTTCCAGCGGGCCGTCAAGGAGGGGGGCAACAAGCCCGAGCGGTTCACCATCCTGAGGGACGGCCGGACCTTTGATGTCACCATCACGCCCGAGTGGAACGAGCAGGACAAGCGTTACCTCGTGGGCGTCGCCCCCAAGGAAAGCCAGTGGGTGCGTTACCCCTTCCCCGCCTGCCTCGGCAAGGCCGCCCGCATTACCCTGGACCAATCCACCCTCGCGGTGCGCACCATCCAGCGCCTCATCGAGCGCAAGGTGGCCCTCAGCTCCCTCTCGGGCCCCGTGAGCATCGCCTACATCACGGGCAAGGTGGCCAGGACGGGGATCTACAACATCCTCTGGCTCATGGCCATCATTTCGCTCCAGCTCGGTTTCTTCAACATCCTTCCCATCCCCGGGCTCGATGGCGGCCAGATCCTCATCCTCCTGGTGGAGGCCGCCGCGAGGCGCGACATGCCCATGGGGGTCAAGGACCGGATCCTTCAGGTGGGATTCGGCTTGCTGATCCTGCTCTTCGCCGTCATCCTCGTGATGGACGTGGCGAAGTTCTTTTAGTAAACAGTTAAAAGTGAAAAGTAAAACGAGAAACATTACTGCGAGACGTGCAGGGGTAAAGGAGCGGGCCCATGCATGACCCGGCACCCGTCGTCATCGTCATCACCGAAGAGGACTCGGGACGGGCCCTGGCTGAAGCCCTCTCGGCCGGGCGTCCCATGGTGCTCGCCGCGAGGGGCTTGGGCTCCCGCCCGCCCGCAGGAGCGCCGCCCATCGCCGCGCTCCTGCGCCATCCCTTCCCCATTACCGGCGTCTTGACTGGACGCCTGGAAGGCCCCGCCGCGGCGATCATGCTGGCCTGCGACGCGCTCTACGTGACGCCCCGTGCCGCCCTGCGGCTGATACCCTCGGGCCGGGGAGAAGGAGCGCTCCTGGCTCTCCGCCTGGGCCACGCCGGCGCCCGCCGCGTCTGGTTCTCGGGCGGCCTCCTGCCCGCGCGAGAGGCGGTGCGCGCGGGCTGGGCGGAGATGGCGTCAGGGACATTCGAGACGGCGCTTCAGACCGCGAGGACGCGGTACGAAGGTCTCTCGGGCGAGGCCCTCACCCTCTTGCGGCCCCTCCTGTACCATCAGGCCGGCCTGAACCTAGCCCAGGCGCGGGACCTGGAGCGCGCCGCCTTCGCCCTGGCCTTCGGCTCGGGGGCCCCAGCCGAGGGCATCGCCGCCTTCCTTGAAAAGCGAAAACCGACGTTTTGAAGAAACCGTCCCCGCGGACAGGCCGGAGTGCCCCCTCCACTCCCCGCTCCCCGCTCCCCGCTCCCCGCTCCCCGCTCCCCGCTCCCTGCCGCCCTCATGCTTCCATGTATAATGACTTTTCTTGTGCGAGAAAGGTAAACCCATGAATTTCGAGCTGAACGACGATCAAACCATGATCCGCCAGATGGTGAGGGGTTTCGCGGAAGAGAAGATCCGCCCGGGAGTGGCACGGCGGGACGAGAACGAGGAGTTCATCGCGGAACTCCTTCCGGGGCTCGCGGAACTGGGCCTGCTGGGTATGGTGACCCCCGAAGCGTACGGAGGCTCTGGGCTGGACGATCTTTCTTACGCCATCGCCATCGAAGAGCTGGCACGCGTCTGCCCGTCCACGGCCGTCACCGTGTCGGTCACCAACTCCGTCTGCCAGGAGCCCATCCTCCGTTTCGGGACCGAGGAGCAGAAACGCAGGTTCCTGCCACGCCTCGCCAAGGGGGAGCACCTCGGCGGCTTCTGCCTCACGGAACCGGGGTCGGGCACGGACGCGGGCGCCATGCAAACGCGCGCCGTCAGGGACGGGGACGCCTACGTGCTCAACGGATCCAAGGCCTGGATCACCAACACCCACGTGGGCAAGGTCTTCGTGGTGATGGCCGTCACCGCCCCCGGCACGGGGGCCAAGGGCATCTCGGCCTTCATCGTAACCTCCGATACCCCGGGGTTCCACTTCCTTCCCCACGAAAAGAAGATGGGGCTGCGCGCCTCCATCACCTCCGGCCTGGTGTTCGAAGACTGCCGGGTGCCCGCGGAGAATCTCCTCGGGCAGGAAGGCATGGGCATGAAGATCGCCCTCGCCACCCTGGAAGTCTCCCGCATCGGCATCGCCGCCCAGGCCCTGGGCATCGCCCAAGGGGCCTTCGAGGAGGCGGTGAAATACTCTCGGGAGCGCCACACGTTCGGTGTCCCTCTGGCGGACCACGAAGCCATCCAGTTCATGATCTCCGAGGCCGCGACCCAGATCGAAGCGGCCCGCCTCCTCACCTATCGCGCCGCCTCCCTGCGAGCCGCCGGGGGAGGGCCGGGACAATCCCAAGCCTCCAGCATGGCCAAGCTTTTCGCCAGCGAATGCGCCAAGGCCGTGTGCGACACGGCCGTGCAGATCCACGGGGCCTACGGCTACAGCCGCGAATACTCCGTGGAGCGCTTCTACAGGGACGTCCGGGTCACCACCATCTACGAGGGGACGAGCGAAGTCCAGCGCATGGTCATCGCCAGGTCGCTGCTGCGGGACTAGGTGAGGCGAAGCCGCGCGAAGCGCCAAGAGGGGGGCGGAGCCTCCCTCTTGGGGGTTTGGCGGAGGTGCATGGGAATCGAACGCAAGTGTCGTTAGGGGCCTCGCTCGCGTCCGAGTCCGCTCGCTCCGTCCCAAGCTCCACTAGCGTTCCCGGGGCGGGGCCCTCGCCTTGTCCCGCCGCGCTGCGAACGCTCGCTCTTCGCTCGCGTTCTCGCGGCGGGGCTACGGCGTATCCCGCCCTTCGATTCCCCTGTCAAGCGAGGCCGTTGCAGGAGGCTTTCTAGAAAAACGCGCCGAGTTTCGGGCTTTGCCCGAACTCCAGGCGCTACCTATCCCCGAGGAGTTCAGCGTAGCGAGGCGAAGCAGAGCGAATCGACATAGGTAGGCCCTCGCGGGCTTTCCCTGTCACACCACCGTGCGTACGGGTCCGTACACGGCGGTTCGGTGAGTTGTGCGGTCAGCCCGGTGCGAGAGAGGGCAGGCCGAGTCTCGTGAAGAAGGCGTTGGGAAGAGCGTAGCTTAATGCTGGGCTTTTGCTGATGCGCCAAGGGCGGTGCGCGCTACCGGCGGTTTTCGCCGACAGCTGCTTGCCCACACCATGGCTCCGTAATTCCGCGTAGCGTATCCGGCCCCGCTTCCACTGTTTCCACAGGACGCTCCGTAACCTCCGCCTGATCCACCCGTCCAGGACCTTCAGCACCGATGGGGTCTGGCAGTGTCCAAAGTAGCCGCGCCACCCTATTAAGTACTGGGCCAGTTCTTGGATCATCCGTTCCAGGCTCACACCCCTGGTCCGTCGCGTGAGTCCCGTGACTCTCGCCTTCAGGCGCTTCAGGGCCTTCGGCGCGATCCGCCGCTTCGGCTCTTTGCCGTCCGTAAAGCTGAATCCCAGAAACGTCCGCTCCGATGGCCTCCCCACCGCGCTCTTCTCCCGGTTGAGCTTCAGCCGCAACTTCTTCCCGATGAAGCTCCCGATGCTTTCAAGGACCCTCTGTCCCGCCCGCTCGCTCTTGACGTACACGTTGCAGTCGTCCGCGTAGCGCACGAAGCGGTGGCCCCGCTTCTCAAGCTCTTTGTCCAGCAGGTTTAGCACGATGTTCGACAGCAGTGGCGAGAGCGGCCCGCCTTGCGGCGTCCCCTCTCCCACCGCCCTCACCAACCCGTCTTCCAAGACCCCTGCGTTCAGATAACCCCGAACCAGCTTCAGCACCCGCTTGTCCGCGACCCGCCGCATAAGAAGGCCCATTAGGATGTCGTGGTTCACCCGGTCGAAGAACTTCTCCAGGTCCATGTCCACCACAATCCCGTGCCCTTCCGCGATGTAGCCTTGCGCGCGGGCCACGGCCTGGTGTGCCGAGCGGCCCGGCCGAAACCCGTAGCTGTGGTCCGAAAAGGACGGCTCCCAAAGAGGTTGCAGTACTTGCAGTAACGCCTGTTGGATGAACCGGTCCAACACCGTCGGGATGCCGAGCCCTCGCTCGCCCCCGTCGGGCTTCGGAATCTGGACGCGTTTCACCGGCTTCGGCTTGTAGCGCCCTGCCATCAGTTCTTCCCGTATCCGCGGCCAGTGCTCTTTCAGGTAGCCCGGAAGTGCCGTTACGCTCATCCCGTCCACTCCCGCGCTCCCCCTGTTGCCCCTGACCCGCTTCAGCGCCTTCCTCAGATTCTCCGCCGCCAGCACCTCCTCCATTAGCCGCGCTGTTTCCGCCGGGCTTTCGGTCCCGCGCCCCGTGACAGTCGCTTCGGCCCTCCCCTCCACGCGCCCTCGGGCTTCACCCTCAAGCTTCGCTTCGAAGGCCAGGTCACCCTGGATTTTCCGCCGCTCTGCATCCGCCATGGCCGCGTCCTACTCGCCTCTCCCACCGTTCGGGCCTTCGAGAAACCACTCCCCTACTATGCCCTCTGCTGACTCCTGCACCGCGATCAGGGAGCCTCACGGCCCCCTCAGTCCCGATTCCGGGACACGGCGCAGGCCTCCCGGGGTAAGTCCAGCCGCCTTCAGCGCGCAACCGCCAGATTTACGCTCCGCGCCCTTGATGGATATGGACTTCGCGGTTCGTTGCCCGCTCGTCCGGCGCTCGCGCCTCGTATCCGGTTCTTGTCCATCGGCTCGCGCTTTTGCTCCACGCTTCCTTCAGACCCCACCTCACGGTGACGCCCTTGCGCTTCGCTAACCCTTCACCTCCATCAGGTTGGGTAGGGGACTCTCACCCCCAAGCTGCTGAACATGCCCGGCACACAACGGAAAAGGCGCCCGG
>JAKBES010000405.1 GCA_021833665.1 Acidobacteriota bacterium | reverse complement strand
GTGCTCCAGCAGCGGATCCCGGAGGGGCGCCCCCTGCCCGAGGAGCGGGAGGGCCAGGGCGCAGGCGGCGAGGAGGGGGGCGAGGGGGCGGCGCATGGGGCCTCGGGGCGCTAACGAGGGAAGCTAACTGGTCCCGCCTGCACGGAGGAGATGAGCGGAGCCGAGGAAGCGAGAAGCTGAGAGAGAGTGGAAGGCAATGCAGGCGGGGGCTGAGTTGAGTGAAAGGTTAGTCATTCACTGGCAGGCGTATCCATGCTGATGATCTACCCTCTTTTTCTTTTTGAAAAATTTCGATTCGACCGGCAGCTGCTAATGAATTCAAATGCGCATAGGAGTGATTTATTTCATAGTTCTGTCTACCAAGATAAGTAACTGCAAAGTGCCG
Organism: Acidobacteriota bacterium; assembly: GCA_021833665.1. Taxonomy (GTDB): domain Bacteria; phylum Acidobacteriota; class UBA4820; order UBA4820; family DSQY01; genus JAKAJA01. Next base: position 2,145 of record JAKBES010000405.1, on the reverse strand, counting down.
AAGGCGCACACTTCTATCGTCTGTTGGATTGGAATCGAGAAATTCAACAAGTTCATCATATATTTCATTTTCAGTTAGAACGGAATGAACAATCTTTGTAGGAATTGATGAGGGTTCAATTCCTTCTAATGATTCAGCAGCCCGGGCATCCTCACGGAATGCGACAATTTCATCGATGACCGCCTTGCTTACCTTAATTTTACTAATTTTCGCCGCTTCTTCCACGAAACGGTCTACGCTATACATCCAGAATTGACGGGAGGCATCTCGAAAAAATTCTTCGCGTAGTTCGGTTCTTGGACCAATTGTTCTACCCGATTGTTCAAGCCACCAATCATCCTTTTTATCATCCGAGACAAAGATAATTGGTTTTGATATCTCCTTGCATTTTTCAATGAGTTGTTTCCATACGATAAGGTCGCCGAATTTTCTATAAGGGTCACCCGAAGAATCTTTCTTCCCATCCCGGTATCCGGGAGGAATTTCATGCTGATAACGATTTTCTCCTTCAGTGGCAATTGATTTCAGGTGTGACTCCTCGAATGGATCTCCGGTCCGGCCCGAAAATAGGGAATCCACAAATTCTAGAATTTCATCACTCATGAAGCGTTCGAGCAGGAGAGTTTTTTGGGCTTCAAGTTGATCAATAAGCGTGGCGACGTGTTCTTCAAATTTGGGCAACTCTCCATCAGGAAGAAATGGGTGACGTTTTTTATTTGAAAGTGTAGATGAGATTTCACTAATTGAACGAATCGCCTTTGTATACTCTTCTGCTTGCCCGGCGGTCACATTAAGACGGTTCTTAAGAAATTCCCGTGCAGCTTGGTTTGGAAGGAAGAGGCGATCCTTAACAGAACTCAAGGTGCGTTCAAGTTCCTGTCGAGTATCTGGAGAATATCTGTATAAATTTAGTAATACGTTAGCATCGACTGCGAAAAGACAGTCGTTCCATAAGGATTCGAATTCCTCTGGTGTGGGTCGAAAGTGTCCAGGGAATTGGGTTCGCATGTGGGATCCTCGGAATGGCTAGCAATGAATTAGGCGAGCTTTAGCCCTACGGGCCGGGCACGGGTACGGATGGGCACAGTTCATCCGGGCATCCTGGGAAAGTGGCCCCCAGGGTACCAGGACAGGAGATGGGAAGGTCGATGGTCTGCGGGGACGGCCCTACCGCGCGGCCTTGAAGGTGGGCTTGGTGGGGGCGTTGGCGACGGCCTGGCCGAGGTCGAGGGCGAACTGGGCCTGCTGGACCATGCCGCCCAGGTTCCAGGCGGGGTCGTACTCGTCGGTGACCTGGTGGTAGCGGGGGCCGTAGGCCTGGGCCTGGGCCTTGAGGGCGGCGGGATCGGCGCCCACGTAGTCGCGGCCGCCGTAGATGGAGAGGGCGGGCACGCCGGCCTGCACGAAGCTGTAGTGGTCGGAGCGGAAGTAGCCGCCGCCGGTGTCGGGCCGGGGGGCGGCCACGGCCAGGTGGTCGGCCTTGGCCAGGGCGGCGCCCAGGTCGCCCAGGGTGCTGCGCTCGGCGAAGGGCAGGCCGATGTCCCGGGTGGGGGCCACGAAGTTGAGGCTGTCCAGGTTCAGGTCGGCCGCGGTCTTCGCCAGGGGCCACAGGGGATCGGCCGTGTAGCCCTTGGAGCCCAGCAGGCCCTGCTCCTCGGCGCAGACGAAGAGGAACATCTGGCTGCGCTTCGCCGGGTGCTGGAGGGCGCCCTGGGCCATGGCCAGCAGGCCCGCGCAGCCGGAGGCGTTGTCCACGGCGCCGTTGTAGATGCCGTCGCCATGGCTGTCGGGGGCGCCCGTGCCCAGGTGGTCCCAGTGGGCGGAGTAGATCACCACCTCGTCCTTCAGCGTGGGATCGGTGCCGGGCACCACGCCGGCCACGTTGAACTGGGGCACGGTGCGCACCTCGCTCACCAGGGTGCCCTCGGCCCGCAGATCCAGGGGCACGGGGCGGAAGTCGCGGTCCTGGGCCCGGGCCCGCAGCTCGTCCAGGTTCTGACCGCCCTGGGCGAAGAGTTTCCGGGCGGTGGCCTCGCTGAGCCAGCCCTGGAGGGGCGTGCCCGCCTGACCCTTGAGCTGGAAGCGCTCGGCGTCCCAGCCGTTCTGCACCACGCTCCAGCCGTAGCTGGCCGAGGCCGGGGTGTG
>JAKBES010000404.1 GCA_021833665.1 Acidobacteriota bacterium | reverse complement strand
TACCGCACCACCCGGAACCTCCTCAACATCGCCTACCTCATCGCGGGGAAGCTCGACTTCGCCCTACCAGCCCGTTGAGGTTCTACCCACACGATTCAGCGAGGAACCGAACATTTCATACGCCCCATCGAGAATTGGTGTCTGCTCCTCGATGATTGATTTGGACAGCGCACAGACCCTGTTTATAGCCGTAGCAACGAACTCTTCATGGGACATGTGTTCGGCCATCGGTAGCGCCTAACGAAAGAAGATTACCGGCCGCGCCTGCACCGAGACGCTGAGCGGAGCCGAGGAAGCGGAACGTTGAGAGAGAGCGGAAGGCAATGCAGGCGGGGTCCGAGTTGAGCGAGGGGTTAGGCGGTGGACCACGATTGAATAGGCGTTACGGTTGTTCGTTCGGTTGAGCAGAAGGACGAGTGCGAAGGCGTTGATCTATAAGGTTCAACGCGGATCCGATGATGACCAGCACCATGGCGGTTCGATCGCCACCACGAACGAGAAAGAGGAACACAAGGGCGGCAGCAATGCAAAGCAAGGAAATCAACCAGAGTGGACGCATTTGAGGTCTCCAAGATTTTCGGTTCTGTAGATGAAGAGAACCTGCGAAATGATGATGAGTGTTGCTGGATAACGCCTAACGAATGAAGCTAACCGGCCCCGCCTGCACCGAGACGATGAGCGGAGCCGAGGAAGCGGGAAGTTGAGAGAGAGCGAAAGACAATGCAGGCGGGGTCCGAGTTGAGCGCAAGGTTAGGGCGACGAGCCAAGCCTGGATTATTCGAGATGGGACGAGTTACTTACCCGGATGTTATAGCGGCGGCGAACCAGAAATACAAACAGCCCATTCAGGGGAAGAAAGAAAATTCCCCCTAAAATCGTACCCATAAGTAGCTTGCCAATGGATGCAGCCCAACTTGAGAAAACATCCTGCGGCATGAAGTTGGTGTGGTGATTGGCATCATAGGTTTTGAATGCCAGGTAGGCGACTGAAAGCATGATGGCCACAAAGAGGAAGGCCCACGCGAAACTACCAATGAATAGGACCTTGGTGACTGGTGCCCGTGGATTTGATCGGAAGTAATTGTCGACAATCGCACCTAGAACTGTGGAAAGGACGAGAAGCGTAAGTGGAGTAATGATGACCAGAACTTTTTGAACTGGATTCAATTGAGAGTGCCCGGAGGGCATCAATTGCAGGATGAGAAGGCACAAGAAAGGAATCCCGTAGAGCATGGCCCCGAAACGGGGCGACTGCTTCAGACCGCTGGAATTCAAGACCATGAGGGGAGCCCTAACGAAAGAAGCTAACCGGCCCCGCCGCGGCTGAAAGGCCAGGTGAGGCGATTAGATGGAATTGTCAGAGAGGAAGGACCCGGCCGCTTGCGGCGGGGTCCGAGTTGAGCGAGGGGTTAGGCCGGACCGAGCCCAAAGTCATTGAGGATCGAGTTTTGGCGCTGATATTTTGAGGATGACCCAACGAGCAAGAAAGAAGACCAGAATCCAGATCATGAAGTCGAGAAGTCGGCCAGGTATGGATGGGAGGTCCCGGGAAGGGTCGAATTTAAGAGCCCAGTAACCCACTTGAGTGATCAGGTAGGTAGCGAGGACAGCCAGGAATGATTGGAATCCATTCGACATTGCTGAACCCCCGGAGAAGGTGCGGTGGCAGTGGCCTAACGAAAGGAACTAGTTAGGGCGTCGGTTCTGAAGTGTCAAGGGCAATGGGAAGGAGAGCCGAACAGAAGAGGAGGGAGCGCAAGCTGGGGCGTTGCCACCATGAACGCACACCCGCCAGGATGATCAAAGCAATACGGCCGAACAGGCGATTTGCCGGGCTGAACGGGTTTCCGGGAGGGCTGCTTGCCGAGGCCTAACGAAAGAAGCTAACCGGCCCCGCCTGCACCGAGGCGCTGAGCGAAGCCGAGGAAGACGGAACAAGAGAAAGAGCGGATGACAACGCAGGCGGGGTCCGAGTTGAGCTAAGGGTTAGGCCGATGATCACAGGGATTGTCCAGTGATGCGGAATTGAACGACGCGGCCAGAATGGATGACACAGATTCCATGGGGGCCACTGATATCCGAAAGATTTGGGGCAAATCTGAAAATAGAATCACCTAAACCTGGATTTAAGCCAAGGGCCCTTGCTTCTTTGATCGTGGTGGCGTGTTCCAGCATGACCATTCGCCCAGGTTCGAGTTCGATGGAAGAACCGAAAGTGAGACCAGGTGCAGCCTTCGGGGATGCACACGCAACCAGGACGGCCAGTGAGAGCAGCGCTGTTGTCAACCGCCAAAACTATTGACCCCCCTTAGCGACAAAACTCCTGACCCCCTAGATGCGAGGCAGGCGGGCGCAGGGAGGGCGTAGCCCGACCGCAGCCCGGCTGCCTCGCGGCGCGGTTTCGGGGGGGGGGGGGGGGGGGGGGGGGGCGGCACTGGCTTCGGAGACATCAACAGCTGCTGCTGATACAGCTCCACTGGTGACAGCACTGACGATGCCGACGGAGACGAAGCGTAAGGGGACGAGGCATAGGGAGAAGATGCATAGGAGGACGTAG
>JAKBES010000111.1:3544-10855 GCA_021833665.1 Acidobacteriota bacterium | reverse complement strand
CGCTGAAAGCCGAGATCAACGCCGAAGCCTGGGAAACCCTGCACAGCGATACATCGCGGCCGTTCCCCAAGCCCGCCACCGCTCGCATCGCCGTCAAGGTCATCAACCACCTCGGCGACGAGGTCATGAAGGTGTTTAAGGTGCAAGGATGAAACTCACTAGCCTAAAGATCGAGAATTTCAAGAGGATCGCAGCAATCGATATTCCGCTATCGGATATGAACATTCTGGTCGGAGTCAACGGTTGCGGCAAATCATCGGTGGTCCAAGCGGTCCATCTCGCTTGCTGCGTCATGCGTCAAGCAGATCGGGTAGATCCCAGCAAGACATCGACCGTCAGCACGGAGGACCTAGATTACCTCCCGACAGATGATTACAAGACATTGGGACATGGGGCCAACTGGGGGAACAAGGATGGCTCTCCCTCTTCGCAGGTTACGCTAACATTCCAGAAGGCCACTGGCGAAACTGTTGTCGCCTCTTGCCGGCTGCGTTCGGCAAGAAACGCGGGTATCTCCATTACGGGGTCCGTTCACGGCGAATTAACGTCTTCGCTGCGGTCGAAGAAGAAGTTCTTCTCTGCCTATATCCCAGGTATTTCTGGGATTCCTAATAGAGAGGAAAGGAAATCCAAGAAGGTCATTATGAAAGCTTGTTCATTCGGTGATTCAAACGTAATCTTGCGAAATGCATTGCTCCTTCTCAAGGAAAACGATCCGCAAAACCTTCATCTCATTGAAGAGTGGATTGGCAAAATTACTGGTCCTGTGTCGATTTTAGTTGAGCACAACAATGACAGCGACCTTTACATCCATTGCAACATTTCGCAAGACGGCACCACAAAACCGCTTGAACTTGTCGGCACAGGCTATATCCAATTGATCCAGATATTCTGCTACGTTCTCCTGTTCAGCCCGGGTGTTCTGTTGATCGATGAGCCTGACATTCACTTGCATCCACACGTTCAGGAGCGTTTGGTTCGGGTTCTTGCTGATGTGGCCCGGGAACGGGGTGTCCGCGTTTTACTTACGACACACTCTCCCTTTATCGTCCGTGGAGCCCCGGTTGGAACTAACGTGTGCTGGGTCCATGCTGGAGCCATCGAGTCCCGGAGACGTGACCTTGTTGAAAGGGCTCTCGGATGGGGTGCCTTCGGCAAGAAGGTCATTATTGTCTCGGAAGACTCCGACACTTCACTTCTTCAAAAAGTCGTATCGCAGTGGCCTGGGTTAGACAGTGCGACAGCCTTTTGCCCTGGCATTGGATACAAAAACGCTCCAACGCCGCGGCAAGCAAGGGAACTTCATGAAACGCTCGGGAGCAAATTCAAGATACTCGTTCATCGTGATAGAGATTCTCTTACGGAAGACGAGGTGAATACACTCATCGCGCAGTATGAGGCAGAAGACGTATCGGTCTGGTTCCCAGCCGAGTCCGATGTTGAGGCATACTATTGCCAGCCAACCTTCTTAGAGGTCTTCCTGGGGTGTACCCAGGAGCAAGCAATTGATTATCTGACGTGGGTCCTCGATCACAATGGAGTGCCCATTCGGGACCAGTTCAACAGCCATCGTGCTGCTCACAACGACGAACTTCATAAGGCAGGTGGAAGCCCGCTTAACGAGGACGTCTGGGCATCATTCCAAACTCGACCCCTTCGAGGAGCAAAAGGAAAGTACGTCTTTGGGCAACTGAAAAATCGAATTCCTGCGGGAGCATTTTCTCCCGACAAGATCCTCAACGCCACACTGGGTGGGCAGGTTGGGCTGGACCTGAAACACAAGATCGAATCTCTTCTGGCCGAGTAGAGTATGAACCTTTTCATCGCGGACACCTTTACCGATAGCCTCACTCGCCTGACTGGCGACGAGCAGAAAGCCGTTAAAACGACGGCCTTCGACTTGCAGCTCAACCCGGCCAACCCGGGCATGAGTTTCCACAAACTCGACAAGGCAAAGGACAAGCACTTCTGGTCGGTGCGGGTGGACAGCGACCTCCGGTTGATAGTCCACAAGACCGACGCAAGCCTCATGCTGTGCTTTGTGGGGCACCACGACAAGGCTTACGAGTGGGCGGAACGCCGGAAACTGGAGACGCACCCGAAGACGGGCGCGGCACAGTTGGTAGAGATCCGAGAGACTGTGAAGGAAGTCCTTGTCCCAGTCTACGTTCAGACGGACCTGCCCATTGCTCCAGAACAGGCAGCAGAGAGGGTGCCCCTGTTCGCCGGGGTCTCTGACGACGAACTCCTTGGCTACGGCGTGCCCGCAGAGTGGTTGGGCGACGTCAAGCAGGTGACCGAGGACACGCTGTTGGCCCTGGCCGACCACCTGCCTGCCGAGGCGTCAGAGGCTCTGCTGGAGCTGGCGACGGGTGGCAAGCCCCGTATTCCGCAGCCTGCTGAGGTGGCGGTGCATCCCTTCGATCATCCCGATGCCCAGCGCCGCTTCCGGGTAATGACGAACCTGGAGGAGCTCCAGCGCGCCCTCGAGTATCCCTGGGAGAAATGGACCGTCTTCCTCCATCCCGAACAGCGTCAATGGGTGGAGCGCGATTATACGGGACCGGCAAGGGTGTCAGGGTCAGCGGGCACGGGCAAGACCATCGTGGCATTACACCGGGCCGCCTATCTGGCGCGCACCCATCCAGACGCCCGCGTTCTGTTGACGACCTTTTCCGACATGCTGGCCAACGCGCTGCAAACGAAGCTCCGGCGGCTGCTCTGCAGTGAGCCGCGCCTTGCGGAGCGGATTGACGTCCACTCCCTCAACGCAATCGGCCTCCGGCTGTACAAGACGCACGTCGGACCGGCAACGATTGCCACGCGGGACGTGCTTAATGAGGCAGTGCGTGAGGCCGCGGGTGCCGTCGGTGGGCACAAGTTCAGCCTGCATTTTCTGCTCACCGAATGGGAGCAAGTGGTAGATGTGTGGCAACTGGAAACCTGGGACGCCTATCGCGACGTGGTGCGCCTTGGCAGGAAGACCCGGCTCCCGGAGACCCAGCGAGCGGTGCTGTGGTCCATCTTCGAGCGCATTCGGGCCGGGCTGAAGGAGCGTAAACTCATTACTCACGCGGAGATGTTCAGCTCCCTTGCGGTCGCAATCTCCAAGAGCAAGAAGGTGGTCTTCGACTATGCGGTCGTAGATGAAGCGCAGGATCTCAGCGTTGCCCATCTCCGGTTCTTTGCTGCATTGGGTGGAAACCGGCCGAACGCTCTCTTCTTCGCCGGGGACCTTGGCCAGCGCATCTTCCAACAGCCTTTCTCATGGAAGGCCTTAGGCGTGGACATCCGGGGGCGCTCCCGCACACTGCGCGTCAATTACCGCACTTCCCATCAGATCCGCATGCAGTCGGACCGCCTGCTCGGCCCTGTGGTAACCGACGTGGATGGAAACCGCGAGGACCGAAGCGATGCGGTTTCAGTGTTCAACGGCCCGCCGCCGACGATTCAGTCCTTCGCGAGCGAAAGCGAGGAGATCAGGGCAGTCGCCCAATGGATGGCCGATCGTACCAAGGAAGGTTTGATGCCCCATGAGTTCGGGGTATTTGTCCGTTCTCCCGCCCAACTGGATCGTGCGCGGGCCGCCGTTCAAGAAGCCGGTATGGCGTTCAAGCTTCTCGATGAACACGTCGAGACCACCAGCGGCCACGTCTCCATCTGCACCATGCACCTCGCCAAAGGCCTGGAGTTCCGCGCCGTGGCGGTGATGGCCTGCGACGACGAGATCATCCCCCTTCAGGAGCGCATCGAGACCGTCGGCGACGATGCCGACCTGCAAGAGGTCTATGACACCGAGCGCCACCTGCTCTATGTCGCCTGCACCCGGGCAAGGGATCACCTGCTCGTGACCAGCGTCGAACCCGCCTCCGAGTTTCTCGATGATATGCAGGCGTGATCGGAACCAACATTTCGACCGCGCGACTAGGCTGGATGGTCGCTAACGAAGGGCTCTATTTCTCTCAGCGAGGTATCACACAGCCACTTACGGATAAGAATGAGGCGCTTATCCTTGATCCACGCATGATACTCAGTAGGGAAAATGCCACTTCCGGCCTTATCTCTCACCGCACCTTCAGGATCTTGATGCAGCAACACGATGCGGCGATTGGGCGATCCCAGGAGCCAATTCTTCAGCCAGCCATTCACTGCGAAGTCTCCCCAACCGTAGCCGGACATGATGATGGTATCTGTTACTGCGAGCTCGCGGTGGAAGTGAACCAGTAAATCACTGATTATGCCGAAGTGGTAGTCGTAGAGCTTGTTCAGCGTCCCTACCATCAGCTCGGATGGCGATTCGTGCTCGATGCGTATGCCCGATGCAGTCTTCCTGAATTGGGGCTGCCCTCCAGCGACCTTGGCATAGCAGTCACGGAATTCGCCGTGCTCGCTCACACGCACCCATCGCCAGCTCAATGAGCCGTGCAGTTTGAGCAGCTTTGTGTTCGCGGGAGCATCCAATATTGATGGGTCGTAGAATCGGAGGTCACCGTCGGGGGGCAAAAAGCCGTCCGCAAAATCGACGTGTGCGGCCTCAAGGACCTGTTCTACCAGGGAATCATGATTCAGCGTAACGATATTAAGGCCCTGAAAGGCCAGGTTGCGGGCAAGATCTACAACTAGGGTCAAGCCCTTAGGCTCCTTCTTGCACCAGAGGACGCACTGCAAGACGGATTCGATGAAGGTACATGCCTCCGAAGAGAGTCTGATGAAGTCGAACTCCTCTTGGGTCAAGGGAAGCGGCTGGCAGAGTGATTCGCACTGGGTCTTGATATCTGAGAAAAAGGGTCCGATGGCGGGATTCAAACGCGATAGCTCAGCCTCCTCGGCCAATTGCTTTGCCAGGTAGTAGATGTCCTCATAGTTGGCAACGGGTAGTCGCTTGGCCTGAAAGTAACGGTCTGCCCTCTGCTTCAGGAGCATCAGGAAAGGTTGGATCCTAAGTACAGTGTTCTGCTCTGCCAGTGCGGGATTCAGTTCCGGGCCCCTGTAGAATCTGCCGTCACTATGGCTTCGCCAGTCTTCTTCCAGCGCTGCGCGCGTGATCTCTTCGGTGCTCGGGAGCCCCGTTGGCAAAGAAATGCCGGATCCCAAGAAGAGCATCAGACGCGTCGCGGGCTTGGTCATGGGCGACTATACCCCCGCCTTCATTGGGCTGTGGCCGCTATTGACTTGCGTCTCAAGACGACGCAGGGTCTCGATCAGTGCTTCAAAGGAGGGTGGTGTCCCAATGAACATCTCCGCAGTTGAAGCATAGTCGTTTCGCCACTGAGGAAGACGAGACTCAGCCGGCACCAGGTGAAGGCTGCCCGGTCGCGCCGTCTCGTAGTGCGCCCAGCCCGAGTTGAAGAACAGCGATTTGAACTCGGCCACCCGAACAAGCAACTCAGGGGCAGCCAATGCACGCTCGCCTATAGCGTGCTCCGCGAGGCAGTGGACATCGTATATGTGACGTGCAAAGCGAGCGGGCAAATGCTTCTCGGCCGGGTAGTCGTAATACGCGTGAAGAAGGGTCGCCTTCTCCCAGAAGGTTCGCTCTGCCTCTAATGCCGTCACCTGGCAGACAGGCGTTACGAACAGATCGGAGAATTCCTCAGCTACCCAAGGAGTCACGGAGTAAGAGCCTGTCGGCTGTTGGTCCGTCAGGGATCCGAACTCCAGTTTGATCCGCTGGCGCCTTTCCCTGGGTCCTCCCGTTGGCTGGCTTGGGTAGGTGAAGAGGAGGACAGGGCTATGGGTCACTTCGTCCTCTTCGAAAGCAAAATAGGGGACCCCCGCCTCTTGGACTCCGAGACGGTCCTGGACGATGTTCTCCAGGTCCGGTTGGATCTCTCGCACTCTAGCCGAACACGCGCCCTGGAGCTTGTCGAACCACTTTTCTCGTCCACTCCTCGACCCGGGTGGCAGCCCCGCAAAACCAAGCCAGTCGGGAGAAATGGAAAGGTCTATGTCTTCGGAAAACCTCTGGATGACTCCGTACACCTTGGATAAGGACGTCCCTCCTTTGAAAACAAGGTGGCTGCCTAATCCAGAAGAGCCAAAGAGAACCCCCAGCATCCAGCAGACCCAATAGTCCTTCTCTACAGTCCAAAGGCGCAGATTTCGGCGGTTGGCGGTTTCTTGAAAATATACCTGCTGCTCGCTGGTCGGGAGGTGCGCAAACTCATCCACGGGGATTGCCCTCCGTGGCGATGGCTTGGAGCCAACGGTGCATCCACGCTGGGGCCAGGCTCCGATCCTTGAGGATTTGTCGCTTCTCGGCGGCGGTGAAGGCTTTCTGCAGACGTGCAACGGTAGCCAGGGTCACGTGGGATTTCCCGAGATGTCGAAGCGCCTGAATGACGGTTCCGCTGGGCCGCCCGGCCGTCGCCATAAAACGCGGGGCCATGGTCTTCAGAATGATCTCTTGGTTCCCGATCCGAACCCTGCGACTGGGGCCGTTCGTCAGATAGACCACCTTCATGGGGACCTGGTCAGACAGGCCAAGCAGGTTTGCAGCGTAGGCCCCTGTCGGCTGCAACTGGACGTGATCTCGTCGAGTAAGGGCCTCGATGATCGCCTCTGGCGTGGGGGAAAGGAGCCCTATTTTCTTGTGGGACCGGGGATAATCGTAGATCCCCCGAGAGAGCCGCCGTATGCGACCGGCCTTGGCGAGACGCGACAAGGCGGTATCCACGGCCTGGCGGCTTCCCAAATCGAGAAAGTCCATCGGGGTGAAGCACCAGCCCCTCTTCCTCTGGATTATTCTATTAACCATCCTGCTATCAATGCTAAGCATCTAAGTGCCCTCACAGACTCTGTAAGAAATAATACCCACTTTTTCTTACAAGTCAAGGGCGCGGAAGGGCTCCGAATGAAAGAAGCTGGAGTGCTCAACGCGCGCCCTTCGAGGGGAAGTTAGGCCCTGTTGATGCACACAGCGTTCACTCAGAGTGTCGGCCGTCGCCAGTCGGATTCTTGGGGGTGGTTCCTGTGTCTTCTGGCCGGGATGGGGGGCCGAAGGCGGGGAAGGGCGCGACCCTTCCCCGGCGGCGCGGACGGGTGCCAGGCTCCCTCGATGGGAGCCGGGGCGGCAGCATCTTGGTAGGCGGATCACCTAGGCGGCCTGAGACTGGGACTCGGTCCAGACGTACTCGATGGCGGAGTGGACGAGGAAGTAGCAGCGCCGCCCCTTGAAACGAGAGCTGTAGAACCTCACGTGGTAATCCCTTTCCAGGGCGGGAGGCCCTGGAAAGAAGGCCCGCAGCTCATGGCGCGGGACGTGGCGCGCGAAAGTCCGCCAGGTCACTTCGCGTGCCCGGTCTACCATAT
>JAKBES010000111.1:2588-3534 GCA_021833665.1 Acidobacteriota bacterium | reverse complement strand
CCGCCGTGGAATTCACACACGTGGTCGCAAAGTCGTAGGTGTCGCGCATGGGTCCATCTCCTGGGCTTGCTGTGGTGAAGGGGAAAGCCCGGCCTCCCCGATGGAGGCCCCCCGCCTTTGCGGGGGCAGGCTCAATCCGGCGCGGGAAGGGTCGCGCCGTTAACGGTTCAAAAGTCCTTCGCGGGCGAAGCTGAAATAGCCGTTGCCGCCCACGATGAGGTGGTCCACCACGCGGACGTCCAGGTGGGCCAGGAGGCTCTTGAGGTCCTCGGTAAGCCTCAAATCGTCGGGGCTTGGGCTCACGTGGCCGCTGGGGTGGTTGTGGGCCAGGATGACGGCGGCGGCGTTCTCCTTGAGAACCTCCTTCACGACCTCTCGGGGATGGACTGAGGAAGCGTGAATGGAACCCCGGAAAAGCTCTCGGTAGGCCAGGACGCCGTGCTTCTGGTTGAGGAAGATGACCGCGAAGACTTCGTGGGGGAGATCCCGAAGGCGGGGTTTCAAGAAGCGGTAGGCCTCCTCCGCGCCCGAGAGGGTCTCCGCCAGTCTCACGTCCTCCTCGGTGAAGCGGCGGGCCAGTTCGGCAATAGCGGAGAGCCGCGCCGCGCTGGCGATGCTCAGGCCGTGGGTGTCCATTAACTCCTTGGGTCCCATGGATGCCAGGCCCCGAAGCGAACCCAGGCGAGAGAACACCGCGGCGGCCGTGTCTAGGGCCGTGGTGGGGTCCTCCTTCTTGCTCCGGCGCCCGCTGGCGGGAGTGATGAGGAGGGAGAGAAGCTCGGTGGTCGTGAGAGCCCCCGCGCCGCGAGCCTGCAAGCGGCCCAGGGGAAGCTCCGAGGCGCTGTCAAAGAGGGTCTCGTTCACTTCGGCGATCTGAAACCGGATTCCGTTCATGGTGCCCTTCCTTGCTGGCCTTTGCCCCGGCCTTGCTCTGTGGGGAGGGAGC
>JAKBES010000111.1:0-2578 GCA_021833665.1 Acidobacteriota bacterium | reverse complement strand
TCGCCTTACGCCAGTCAGTTGGGGAGGCGCGGGCCAGAAGGACCGAAGGGCCTGAGCGAAGGGCAGGGGGGGACCCGCCCAGCGGGGGCGTAGGTCTACCCGAGTAGGGAACGTGCCGTAGGTTGTAGAGGCGAGGCGAGCAAAAAAATCAGGGAGGGGCGTTTTGGGGGTTAAGGGTCAAGGGTCAGGAGAGAAAACAGGCGCGGGGCGTGACAGGTGAAGCCCGAAGGGCGCTGGCGCGGTCCTCGCTAAACCTCAGTTCTTGAACCCCCCAAGGGGTGAAAGCCTGAAAGGCTGGCTTAGGAGTCTGGGCGCAGGCCAGGCCTCGAACCCGGGAAGGATCCGGGGCGGAGCCCCAACGGAAGGGAACCCGGCGGGAGAGGCCTGGACAAGTCCGCGCCGGGGCTCATGAGAATCGAGCCCCGGTGCCATCGGGGGCCTACCAGGATGCCGGATAGGGAGGCGGATAGCCGGGGAAGGAAGCATCCCTTCCCCGCGCCGGATAGGCGCAATTGAAGGCTCGGGCGCCCAGGGCCACAGTGCGGCCATGGGCCAAAAATGGTTTTCCGCTCGCGATGTCGCATTCCCCCCCTCGTCACGTGGCAGTTGACAGAAATACTATGATGGTCTAAGTAATCATCTCGGGAGGAGTCCTCTGATGATTGGGAATAGGATCGTGGCTATGGCTTCTGACGCTCGGCAAGAGTTTCGCCGTGGCACGATCATTCTGGCTGTCCTGTCCGCACTCAGGCGTGAACAGCACGGCTATCCCCTGAGGAAGATGCTGGCTGGCCATGGGCTGGAAGTCGACGAAGGGACTCTCTATCCATTGCTCAAGAGACTTGAAGGCAAAGGAATCCTTAAGGGCAGGTGGGGCAAGAGCGCTGGGCGAGTGCGGAGAGTCTATTCACTTTCTCCCAGGGGCACGGCATACCTCGGACTTCTCACCAGAGAGTGGAAGCACTCCAATGCCATGTTGGAGGGGCTTCTTGAGGAAGCAAGGCCGAGGGAGTGAAGTCTGGGCTAAGTTCAAGTCCAACTGGTGCCGAGCACTTTGCTCATAAGCGGTTTTGCCCCTCCGCCTAGGCTAAACCCCTCACGCGAGCTTTTTCGTTGAATCTCGGCCGTTTTAGAGCGCCGTTTTTCTAGGGAGAGTCCGGGAGGGGTTGAACCCCTCCCGGCGGCATGAAAAAGGCCCGGCCCCTCGATGGGACCGGGCCGTTGGCCGTGGGATGGCCTGAACTAAGCCACCTTCTCCTTCTTGGCACGTGGCTCGACCAGCTTGACGCGGATCTCGGTTCCGTCGAGCAGAGTGATGGTGCCGCGCAGGACGGGAGCGCCTTCTTTGGTGGCGTCGGCCCACAGGGCGCCGCGCTTGTTCCACGTCGTGCCCTGGGTGCCGCGCTCCTTGTCCTCCCAGGTGCGCTCCAGGACCTTTCCGTCCTCGCCCACGAAGAACACTTCCCACGCGGGGCGGGCCTTGGGGGTGCCGTTGGTGTTGCCGTTGCCATTCTTCTCGACCATGTGAATCCTCCTTGCCCGCGTACGAGGCCCACGGGCGGGCCGTCTGAGGGGTTGCGGCCCTGTGCCGCGCTAAGAGACCTGAACTTCCTCGAAGCGAACGCCCACGCCCGTAATGGGGCCTGCTTCGGCTTCGTGGCGAAGAGGGTAGACCTCAATGACGAGGCCCTCGTCCCCGTCCATCCGGCGAAGCCAGATGGAGAGGTTTTCGACCGTGATCCAGCACGAGCGCCCGCGAAGGGTGAACTCGTCGCAATCGGTGGCGGCGCTATCGGCCTTAAGGACTGGTTGGGACTTTGCCATGTCGTGCCTCCTTGGGGAGGGAGCATTTTTTGCTCGCCTTACGCCGGTCAGTTGGGGAGGCGCGTGCGAGAAGGACCGAAGGGCCTGGGGCGAAGGGCAGGGGGGGACCCGCCCAGGGCGGGGGCGTGGGTCTACCCGAGCAGGGCACGTGCCGTAGGTTGTAGAGGCGAGGCGAGCAAAAATCAGGGAGGGGCGATTCTACTCGGCCCGAGTGGACCGGGCGCCCTCTTGAGGGCGGGCTATGAGGGGCGGTCTTCAGATGGCTTGCACCGGACGTGACGGAGCGACGGCCTCGGGCCGCCGGCACGTGCGGTGCAGGAGGGGGCGGCGGAAAGCCGGGGGAGGCGGAACACCTCCCCCGCGCCGATGGCGCAGGGAGGGTCCCCGCCGGGCTCAGAACGGAAGGGGATTCATGGTTGAGGGGGCAAGGCGATGGAACCAGCGGCTGCCTCGTATCAGCGTAGGTCTGCGCCCGTGAGGCCCTTGAAGGCTTGAAGATCCACAGGGCTAAGCGCTGTGCTCGTTTTATCGTTGGAGTCGATTTCCCTCTGCAGAGAGCCTACGAGGTCGCGACGGTTGACCTGGGGAATGGAGACCTGCCCTTCAGACAGCTGCGAGCGGCAATAGGTCACTCGGTAGTGCCCCCGGAATACTGGACCAAGCACTGTTGCCGGAAGGACGCCCTGCTCTGCGGAGTGCGAGTCATCGAAGTAGACGCCGATCCAGGTGTGGCCATGGAATGCGGGGAGGCGGC
>JAKBES010000110.1 GCA_021833665.1 Acidobacteriota bacterium | reverse complement strand
GGTCCGAGGACGGTACTCTTCGCCTGTGGAGTTCTGAGGGGAAGCCTATCGCGATACTTGCAGGCCACCAAAGGAGGGTTGAAGGCGCCATTGCGCTTTCGGATGGTCGGTTTCTCTCATGGTCCCGGGACGGTACTCTCCGTCTTTGGGGGTGCGAGGGGCAGCGCGGCGCCGTTCTCAAGGGGCAGCCCGTCGCTGCCCTCAATGGGTACCAAGAAGAGGTTGAAGGCGTCATGGCGCTTCGCAATGGCCGATTTCTCTCGTGGTCCTGGGCCGGCACTCTGCGCCTGTGGGGGTCCGAGGGGCAGCCTGTCGCCGTAATTGACGGGCACCAAGAAAGGGTCGAACGCTGCATTATGCTTCCGAATGGCCGGCTTCTTTTGTGGCCCGGGGACGGTACTCCTCCCCTCTTTGAGGCCGAAGAACAGCCCATCACCGGCATCTTCATCGAAGGACATCAAAAGGGAGTTAAAGGCGTCATGGCGCTTCCCGACGGACGATTTCTCTCGTGGTCCTGGGCCGGTACGCTCCACCTGTGGGGGTCTGAGGGCCAGCCCATCGATAATTGGACTTGGGATCATGTCCCTCAAGATATTCTTAGGATCGTGGAGAACGCCAAGCCCCTGCATTGCCCAATCATCTGCATGGGCATAGTATTGTTGACCAGAGAGAGAACGATTCTTACCGGTTCATGTCGTTGGCATGGAGACTCCGAAGCTTCCCCTCTCGCACTGCTTCCCGATGGATCAGCTATCATCACACTTGATAGCGGCCACCTTTTCTGCCTCAAGCTCTACCGCGGGAACAAGAGGGTCGGACTAGAAGCTCTCGGCAAATCCACCGACGTGACATGACCTGCAGCATCGCCGGCTCATATTGCCTCCCTAAAATCCTTCAAACTCCTCACTCATAGAGAAAGATTTCGCCGCGGTCTGCGTCCCAGTACCTCTAGGCTTATGGAAACCCGCCGCCGAGGTACTGCAGGCCAGCGCGAACAAGGTCCCGACTCCGGGACCGGATGGGGAGCCCACATGAAGAGGATTTTCGTCTACAACGCCGGCGGGAAGATTCTCGGGATGCTGACCCAGAGGGTAGACGGAAGCATACGACTACAGGAGGTAAGCCACCAGCATCTGGGGCCGGGTCTGGAGGTCGCGGCAGTGTCTGGGATGGAACCGCTGAGCGCTGCGGTGGCGGTCTTGGAAGCTTCAATCGCCGCGGAGAGCCGTGAGAACGAGGGAAGAGGTTATCGCAGGTCCATCTGGGGATGCCGCCGCTCCGGCGTGCCCTTGGCCTAAACGCGGCAAGAGGATCCGCATCAGTGGAAGATCCGGTCGGTACCAGGATCTAAGCAGAACCGAGGATCGATAAGGCATGACTCGAGGACTGGGAATAAGCCGAACCCAGGTTACCCGCAGGATGGGACTACCGCCGTGCAGAGAAGGACGGTTTTGGACGATCGACGGTCACGGTAAGAAAAGCATAGGGCGGCCGTCCTCTTGGGCAGGAGGCGAGAAAATGCGAGCGAATCTCAGAGTTGGGCTTGCCGTTCCGGTGATCCTGCTGATGGTCCTCGCTCTCTCCTGCACGGGAGGACCGGCCGCAGGGACCTCGGCACAGCGCACCTCGTCCCCGACCACCTCGGTTCAGCCCGCCGCGCCGGAATGCGTAGTCATCCTCCTAGATGGCACCGGCAGCTACCACAATCTGCCGCGGGCTACCCAGATCGCGAGCCAGATCCCCGCCGCCCTGCCGGGCGGAAGCGTGCTCTACGTCCGTTGGATTACGGCCAACAGCATCTCGGACGAGGCGTCCATCCTGAGCGCCACCATTCCGGCGGCACCTTCCCAGGTCCTCAATCCCTTTGACGCCCGGCAGAAGCTGGCCCACAGCCGGTCACAAGCAGCGCGCGAGGCTATCTTCGCGACGATAGCGCAGACCTTGAGGTCCCTCCGGTCGCCGAAGGCCGGGCACACTGACCTTGATGGGGCGCTCATGGCGGCCGAAGACCGTTTCTCGGAGAACCCGAACCTCCAGGCCCACCTGGTCCTCTGCACAGATCTTGAGGATAACTGCAATGTATCCTTTCAAGGCTTATCCCTAAAGGGCGTGACCATCGACGTGCTGGGCTTTCAGGTGCGCGGTCCTGAAGCCGAGCTTATCAAGGCGTCTTGGACCAATCGGTTCCGCAACCTCGGGGCACAGAGCGTGACCTTCAGGTACCTTGATGATCCATCTACGAGGCTGTTCGGGAGGCCGTCGTGAGCGCATGGATTTTGCCCGCCATCATCGTCGGGTTCCTCGCCGCGGCCATGCTGGTCCCCCTCCCGCTTATGGAGGAGCTGCTTCGGCACCTGTTCCTGCTCGTCAGGGAGCCCTTCGTCATCCTCAGGGACTGGTCCCGCCGGGGTTTCCGAACGATCTGGCTCTGGCTAAAATCGGGCTTCGCGGACCTCGGCCTCTCCCGCCGCAACTGGGCGCGAAGAACCCCGCTCCTGCTCTTCTTGGGGGTGAGCTTCTTCATCTCTATAGCCACCTTTGTCTTGAACCTCATCCCCACCTTTGCAGGGCTCTTCGGTCATGGGGATGATCTCCTCCGTCACCTTCCCCTTTCTCTTGAGGCGCTCATCGCGGTCGAGTTGGCGGTGGCTACCCTTAGCCCTGGGATCCTGTTGTGCGAAGTTCTCGGCATCACCAGGCTGGGATCGGACTGGGAGACCATAGGGCTGCGTCCCGTGACAAAGGGACTTTTGGCGGCGGTCTTGGCGGCCCTGCTGGCGGGTGCCATCGTACTGACCTACGACTCGGGCCTCGTCCGCGCCTCTGGATTCGCCTTTGACCCGAGCCAGAACCAGCCCCAATCCTCTTCCCAGGTGCCCGACGTACTTCTCGGCCCCAGCTTTGGGAGTATAGCAGCTACCTCGCCTTCCGAGGCCGCGAAGGCCCTGCCCGCCCGCGCTTCGGATGGCCAGAACCTCCTCGGTGAACAATTCGAAGGAGCGGCGACCAGGCTGCTGACATGGATTCCCGTCCTCTCGCTCGCGAGTGCCGCAGTCGCCTTCATGGCTTTCCCCCACACGATGGTCATGCTGGGGCTGGTCCCCATCCTCGTCCTGGCGCTCCTCGGCCTGGGGCTCATGTTCTTGGTAGGCGAAAGCGGCGAGAGGCTGGTCAATGCCGGCTACAACCTCGCCCACGCATGTGTGGGCGTGCTGGGCCACGTGGGAAACGAGACCCGTCGCGTCGCGGGGAGGCAGCCGGCAGCCACTCCCGGGACGCCTGCCGCTCCGGCTTCGGTAGCATCGGCATCGGCAACCAAGGCGTCCACGCCCACCGTTCCAAACACGGTGGTCGCGGGCGCGCCAGTCAACTCCGGTGCAACCACCGCCTCCGACACCGCGGCGGCCGGGCCTCCCGCCACCTCCACCGCCGCCCCTTCACCCTCAACCGAGGGCACTACCGCAACCTCCGAAAGCACCGATCAAGGCGAGAGCCTCCCGAGTGCAGGCCACGCTGATCCGGCCCAGATGTGGAACCCGCTGGGTATCGACAGCAAGGAGGAGGCGTAGCGTGTCCCAGGAGTCTTCGTATTCCGCTGAGACGGTTGCGAGCGTGACCCAGCAGGAGGTCGCGGCCGACCTCGGCCTGCCGGTCACCACCGTCATGTCCCCTATGGCCGTAGGGGCCCAGAGGGTTGCCGAACTGGGCGAAGCGCTCTCCGCAGCCATCGGGGTCCTGACGAGGTCCATCCCGGTCCCCGACGGTGCCGATTCCCTGAGTGTCCAGCCCGTCCTCCAGGACTGGGTCAAGGTGTCCGCCTTGAAACACACCTTCGAATTGGACCCGCGCTTCCACCTCCTCGGTCGGGTGGTTCAGCGCGAGGGCGGGCCTCAGGTAAGGAAGGCGCTGGAAGCGATCGACAGGGCACAGATCGCTCTCGATGGGGGGGACGTCCGGAGCCTCGGTGGCTTCAAAGAAGAGCTTCGGGATGCGCTCGATGCCCTCTCATCGGCAGCGAGAGGTGCACACCGTCGGCTTCTTGCCAGCGAACAGCGTGTGCTCGCAGAGGTGGCCGCACAGTCACTCCAGGACTTGGGCTATGGCCTCGCCGTGAAGGAGAGGCCCGACGGGCTACTAGTGCGCGGCCTCCGGCAGGACCTCTCGGTCGCCATCCGGATCACGCCAGACGTCGAGGTCCACATAGACACGGCCGGTTTCGAGGGCCAGACCTGCGCGGCCGAAGTCAAAAGGCTGGAGGCCGCGATGGCGGAGCGCGGCGTGCACCTCACCCTGAAAAGGCGGGACATGCATGGGAGGAAGGAAGGTGGTGGCCTGATGAAGGCTTGCGGCGAGGAGAAGGGTTGGACGTTCAACCCCTTGGGCCAACCCGTGTCAGGCCGCCGACGGGCCCGGAAGGCGACGGCGGCGAGGCGGCACCAGCGAGCCCAGTGAAGAGCGCAGTCCGGTGGACGAAGGAGGAAGGACCATGATTCCGGAAGTGATCACCGCGATCGAGAACGAGCGAAGCAAGGGGAAATTCTCCTTCCTCCTGACCTGGAACACGAACGACAGGCAGCTCTGCATGGAGGAGAAGATCTATCCGTCCAATCTCCATTTCGTGCTCGCCTCGCATCTTTCACTCCAGGGCTTCCACGTCGGCCTGTATAGCCAGGGTGCCGGAATCCGGGCCCTGGATCCGCCCAGATCCAAAGCCGAGGGCCGAAACCCTTTTCCCAACGACATCCAGGCGCCCCTTCTGAGCCTGACGGGCCTTCTGCAGGCTCCTACGCAGAAGAAGGCCCTCATCGTCCAGTATGCGGATTTGCTTGCACCGGCGAGCGAGGGGAACGTCTTCTTGGAGAAGGACCAACAGGGCGTGCTCGAGACCCTCCACCGGTGGGGGTTCGACGACTCGATCCGGCAATCAGGGAACATGATAGTCCTCGTCTCCTACGAGGGTGCCATCCACGGCCTGCTCACCCGCTCCGGTGCCTTCACAACCATCGAAGTCCCTCTCCCCAATCTGGAGGGCAGGCGCGAGATGGCCGAGTTGCTCTCCACCCGTACGCAGCGGTCGTCCATCTACGGCCGGCTGGCGGAGGGGTACGGCATGGAGGAGTTCGCACGAGGCTCCAACGGCCTCCGGCTGAACGACATCGAGGCCCTGTTCAGGGCCAAGGCCGGCTCCGAGATCACCCGCCAGGACGTGCAGGCCATCAAGTCCGCGGCTATCCACGAGATGGCCGGAGGGCTCATGGAGATCGTCGATCCCGCCGAGGGGTTCGAGTCGGTGGCCGGCCTCGATGCCGCGAAGGCCTACTTCCAGCAGCTCAAGTGGATGTTCCAGCACGGGTCGCCGGCCGTTCCCTACGGGATCCTCCTGGCGGGGGTGCCCGGCGTGGGCAAATCCAAGCTGTGCGCGGCCCTCGCCAAGGAGTTGGACCTGCCCCTCCTGATCATGCGCAACCTCTACGGACCTTACGTGGGGCAGTCGGAGGCGAACCTCGAGCGCGTCCTCCACGTCGTCGACGCCATGTCGCCCTGCGTCGTGGTCATCGAGGAGATCGACCAGGGCATCGGCCAGCGGGGGAGTGGCCCCTCGGGGGACAGCGGCACGTCGAACCGGATGAGCCAGCGCCTCTGGGAGGCCCTCGGTTCCGGGAAGAACCGCGGCAGGAGCCTCTGGATTGGGACGACCAACCGACCGGACATCTTGGACCCGGCGCTGCTCGACCGGTTCCAGGTCGTGGTTCCGTTCCTTCACCCGACTCCCTCCGAGGTCGTGGTGCTGCTGCCCGTCCTGGCCGCGCAGGTCCAACGGGTCATCGAACCCGGAACCGACCTGAAGACCATCGCGGCCCTTGCCAACCTCCAGCTGCCCACGGTGCGGGCGCTGTGCGAGATCATCGCCCAGGCCGCCCAGCGCGCGGACTACGAGCACGGGGACGTGGGATGCCCGATCCCCCATCGCCACCTCGAGGCGGCGGCCAGGGACTTCAAACGCACCTACGACCTCCTCCAGCACGAGTACATCGCGCTCCGCTGCATCAGCATGGTTCTCTTCAACAGCCTTCTGCCGTGGATTTCGGAGGGGAGGAGGAGGCCGGACACGCCCATCCCCTCGTACCTGGATAACATCGTAGATCCCGCCTCGGGCCTGGTGGACGACGTGAAGCTGATGGCCAGAATCCACGAACTCGAGGACCGGCTGCTTCGCCAACGAATGCGGAGGTAGGAGGTGGCCCTCACCCTGGATTGGCCCCTGGTGTTCCCGGAGGGCTTCGCGCGGCTAAGGGCCGACCTGGCGCGCTCGGCCACCGACTGGAATTATCTGAGCGCCATCACTGGCGATGGGCCGGTCCGGGACCTGGAGAAGGCATTAGGTCGCCATTTCGGTTCTCGATGGGTTGTAGCGCTGACTAGCGGCAGCATGGCCCTGCACGTGGCCCTGCTCGCCTCCGGCGTCGGACCTGGCGACGAAGTGATCCTGCCCGCAGTGACCTGGCCCCAGGTGATCTTCGCCATCCGGCACTGCGGTGCGACCCCCGTCATGGCGGACATCGCTCCGAGGGCCGTGACTGTGGACCCTGCCTCCGTAGCGAAGCGCCTTTCGGCGAAGACCCGGGCGATCCTCGCCACGCATCTCTACGGGTTCCCTGCGGACCTCGAGCGGTTGAGGTCCATGGCCCAAAGTGCAGGGGCATCGCTCATCTCGGACGCCGCCCAGGGCGTGGGTACGCTGATCCGGGGAAAGCCGGTCGGGACCATGGGTGATTTCGTGGCCTTGAGTTTCGGTAGGGGCAAGCTCCTTAACGCCGGCGAGGGAGGCGCGCTGATCTGTCGACGCCGTGAACTTTACGAGAGGGCGATTCGAGTATCACAACACCCCCTGAGGATGCACCGGGACATCGACGACCCGGCCCTCAGGGACGGCATCAACCCCCTTGGGCTGAATGGCAGGCTCCATCCGCTGGTGGCTTCCCTGGCACTTGGACAGCTTCAAGGCCTCTCACGGCGGAGGTCGCTGCAGGTCATTCGAGCCCGCTTCGGCCAGCTCGTGCAAGACGCTCAAAATGCTGGGCTCGGAGGGCTCCTGCCGTCGCTTCCCTCCTGGGGAAACCCCAGTGGCGTGTGCCTTCCCCTGCTGGATGATATCGGTGAGAGGGCAGGGCTCCTTCGGGAAGTAGCCGGGCGTTCGGGCTACCAACTCTGCGAAGAAGCTCCCCCCCGGCTTCTCTCCGCAATGGAGCCTCGGTCGCCGCTACCTTTCCGAGGCGGGACCTGCGGCCCTAAGGCAAAGAGGATTCAACACAAAGCACTCCCATGCCCCAACGCTGAGGAACTGAGCCGAAACCTGCGTTGGAGCATGCGTTTCGACGCCCGCGAGCTCCTGAAGGAATCTCTTGCGTCCGGCTGAGGATGAGCGAGCTCTTCGCGCCCATCAAGAAACGTGCTTGGGGTCCTCAGATCCCCAGCTCACCAGCGGCCTTCCCGGCGGGTGGGGGAGTAAGCAGGACTTGCCCAGGATGCTTACACTTCCTGGTGATTCTCTCTTGCCCTTTAGGGTTGCGTCGACCCCAATCTCGCGAGGATTGTCCCCATTTTCTTTTCACTAGTTTAAACGCCATTAGCATAGTTAAATATAGTAATTGCGTTGATACATATGGCTTGACTATCACTGATGAACGATATAAGAATGACTGTGCAGTGACGCCGTGGTCTCTTGGGCGCGCGTCGGAACCGGGTCCGGCGCACCGAATACGGGAGAGGAGGAGGTAATGGTTCAGGAACGGGAAGTTGACGTGGTGGTCGAGATGCTGGACGAGGTGGAGCGCATCGAGAGCGTGAGCGATACGCGCTATTCGCACGCAGTGCAGGTGCTGACTCCCATCGATCTGCTCCAGCTGGTGGACAGGATGGTGGAGGACAACAGCCGCCTGAGCCGCCCCATCATCTTCCGCCGTGCTTTGCGGGCGTACCTGAACATGCTCGAAAAGGCCGGCCGGCTCGACCTCAAACCCAGACCGAAACGACGAAGCGCTTAGAGCCCCTCCGCCGGAGGGGCGAAGAAAGGGATCCCGTGATCACTCCCTATCGCCGCACCCTCGCCTCTGCATTCACCCTGGGCCTCGCCACCGTGGCGGCCCAGGCCCAGCAGGACCCTCTCCAGACCACCGCCCAGAAGGTCATCGACGAGTTCAACGCCCTCGCCCCTTACATCGTCACCATCGGCATCATCCTCGGAGGCCTGACCATCATGTTCGGCCACTCCGAGGGCTGGAGCCGTCTTGGAAAGGTCATCATCGGCGCGTCCATCGTCATCGGCGCGGCGGCCCTGATCAACGTCCTCATCCACTGACCCGGTTGCTTCGATGGCCCTTCAAGAGCGGCGCCTCTACCGCTCCCTGAACGAGAAGTTCACGATCGCTGGCTACAACGCGACGGAGGTCGTGGCCTGCTACTTCGGTTTCTATTACGGGGTGGCCTTCAGGGGTTTAGTTGCGGGCTTCGTCGTCCTCGCCGTGCTTTTCGCCGTGATGAAGTACGGCAAGAGCAAGGACCCCCGTTACCTGGAAATCATCTTTCGAGCCCGGCGCTTCCGGCCCAGCCTGGACGCCGCGCGACGGAGCAGAGTCTCATGGTTCACCAGAAACTGATCCGGGACATCAAGGGCGCCGAGAGCCTCACCGACGCCCTGAACTGGTTGGACTTCGTCCCCCACAAGGGCGACACCTACGTCCTCCAGCGCAACAGCAACGTCCTCGCTGTCGCCGAGGTCCTCTCCTGCGAGAGCCAGCTCGCGGCCGACGAGGAGCTGAACGCCATCCGGAGCGACTTCCACGCCCTCGTCCAGAACCTGGGTCCCGGCTACGCCTTCAGCGTTCACTTCGTACGGCGTCGGGCCGAGCCCCTCCTCTTGGAGACGGACCCCTCTGCCCCGGAGATCATCCGGTACTTGCGCGAGCGCCAGACCGGCTTCTGGGAGGGACGCAGCTCTGCCATGTACGAGAACCGCGTCTTCATCAGCCTGGAGGCGGAGACGGGGGGGCTGAAGGACACCCTCTTGGGCGCCATCATCAACGGCAAGCGGGCCTTCAACTGGGCCCGGTTTGAAGCCAGCCTGGGGCGCATCGGCAACGTCTGGCACGGCATCCTGGACAACATGGCCGGCTTCGCGCGGGTGCGCCCGCTGGACCAGGACGAGATGCTCCGGCTCTTCTACTACTTCCTAAACCCCCTCCAGCGCATCGCGGCCCGTCAGATCGCCTACAATCCCAGTTACACCATTCCCGAGCAGATCCTGGATGCGAACTGGGCTAACGGGGGGGAGGACCTCTGCCGGGAGGACAACGGCACGTCGGGGCCGCACACCCACTTCCGGGTCCTCAACCTGGAGACCCTCCCCGCCGTGAGCTACCCCACCCTCTTCGACCCGCTCACGCGCTTGGGTAGCAGCCGCCAGGACGAGCGCCTCTCCGAGTATTGGATTACCCAGCACTACGAGGCCCTGGACCCGGAGCAGTTCATCACCGCGCTGAACATCCAACAGAACTGGGGCAACTCCCTGGCCAACGTGAAGGCCCTCAAGAGCATCGCCCAGAAGTCCATCGACCTGGCCAGCGACGCAGCGGAGGTCACGAACGCCATCCAGCGCGACAAGGAGGGAGCTGGGTACTTCTCCATGTTCTGCGTGGTCTACGACCGAGACAGGGCGCGCCTGGAGGGTACGGCCAACCGCATCCTGACCGAGGTCCGGGCCAAGAACGCCAAGTTCCTGGTGGAGTCCCGCTTCGCCCGGTTCGCCTCCTTCCTCTCCAGCCTGCCGGGCCATAGCGGGCTCAACATCCGGCAGCTCCTTAACTACCGCCAGGCCAAGATCCTCAACGCCAACTTCGCGGACCTAGCCATGCTCCACAAGGACGACGAGGGAGACCCGGAGGGGCCGGTGGTCTTCGAGACGCCTGAGGGCGGATTCTTCCGCTACCACCCCTTCTCCAAGCGAACCACCTCCTGGAACGTCTATGTGGCGGGCACCACGGGGGCCGGCAAGAGCTTCCTCATGAACCATCTCCTTGCCAACAGCCTGAGCTTTAAGCCCGTGGTCTACATCCTGGACGTGGGCAACTCCTATGATCCCCTCGTGCAGATCGTGCCCGGCTCGGTGAAGGTCTCCGTGGACTTCTCTAATCCCGACCTCAAGCTCAACCCTTTTGCCTTCCCGCAGGCCCCCCAGCAGGCCGAGCGCGTCACCCTGACCCACCTCATCGAGCACCTCATCACCGGCGGCCAGGCCCAGCTTAGCCAGGGCGACCGCGTGGACCTCATGGACGCCCTCGCAAGGACCCTCGGGGAGTACAAGCCCGATGACCCGCCCACCCTCGAGGACTACTACCGCGCCTTGGACGGCCTCAGGCCCGAGCTGGCCAAGCCTCTAAGGCTCTGGATTACCGGCGGGCCCTATGCGGCCTTCTTCTGCCACAAGCAGGACACCTTCCAGAACGCGGACCTCGTCTATTTCGAGCTGACGGGCTTCGACGACCACCCGGATGTGGGCAGCGCCATCACCTACATGCTCTTCACCAAGATCTTCCAGCGCCTCCAGCGGCAGGACGAGGACCGGAAGAAGATCATCGTCCTGGACGAGTGCTGGAAGTTTCTCATGAACGACACCATGGCCAGCAAGATCAAGGAGCTGTACCGCACGATCCGCAAGCACAACGGCTCCATCCAGACCATCACCCAGCACCCCAACGACCTGATCAACTCCCCCCACCGGGATGCGATCCTCGCCAACACGAGCTTTCTCTTCATGCTGGAGCAGAAGGGCGTGGGGGCGGAGGCGAGAGACGCCTTCGCGTTAAACCCCC
>JAKBES010000403.1 GCA_021833665.1 Acidobacteriota bacterium | reverse complement strand
CATGAGAATCAGGCGGCTCAGTCGGCCTTGAAGTAGACGTAGGTGCCGCCCTGGGAATCCTGGACGTAGATGCTCACGGGATCGCCGTGCTTGATGGGAGAGGCGGCTTTCACGTAGTCGTCCACGTTCTTAATGGTCTGGCCGTTCACTTCGGAAATGACCAGGCCCTCTCGGATGCCCTTGAGGAACGCGTTGGACTTGGGATCCACGTTGACCACCACCACGCCCGTGATCTCCTTGGGGATGCGGTACATCATGCGCGTCTGGGGATCGAGGTTCTGGACCTGAATGCCGAGCTTGGTCTCCTTGCCCTGTTTCTGCTGCTCGGGGCCGCCGCTTTCCTGGCCCTCTTCAAGGCCCTTCTTGCGGTCGCCCAGGACCACCCGGAAATCCTTCTTCTCGCCCTTGCGGAAGATCTGCAGGGTGAGGGCCTTGCCCGGAGCGAAGCCGGACACCTGGTGAACCAGTTCCTGGCTATCCTTGATGTCCGTTCCGTCCACTTTGAGGATGATGTCGCCTTTCTGGATGCCCGCCTTGCTGGAGGGGGAGCCGTCGGTGACGCTCTGAACGAGGGCGCCGCCCTTGAGCTCCACGCCGTACTTGTCCTTGTAGTAGCTCCGGGCGTCCGGGTCCACGGAGGCTACGGCCACGCCGAGCCACCCGCGGGTGACCTTGCCCGTGGTCTTGAGCTGCTCCAGCTCGCCCTTCACCAGATCGATGGGGATGGCGAAGCCGATGCCCTCCACCATGCGGCCCTGAAAGTCGCTGCGCGTGATGGCCGTATTGATGCCGATGACCTCGCCCCGGGTGTTCACCAGGGGCCCCCCGGAGTTGCCGAAGTTGATGGCCGCGTCGGTCTGGAGGAAATCGTCCAGGGAGCTGCTGGAGATGCGCCTGCCCTTGGCGGAGATGACGCCCACCGTCACCGTGTGGCTGTAATTGAGCGGGTTGCCCACGGCCATGACCCAATCGCCCTGGCGAAGGGTGTGGCTGTCACCCAGCTGGAGGAAGGGAAGCCCCGTGGCGTCCACTTTGATGAGGGCCACGTCGGTTTCCTTGTCCGTGCCGATGATCTTGGCCGTGAACTCTCTGCCGTCGTCGAGCTTGACGGTCACGCGGCTGGCGTCATCCACCACGTGGTTGTTGGTGAGGATGTACCCGTCGGAGCTGATGATGAATCCGCTTCCGCCAGCTTCCTGCACGGGGCGCTGGTTCCGCGGAATGGGCGGGTGCGGCTGGCCGAAGAAGAACTCGAAGGGGTCCATGGGCATACCCTGCCCCCCCTGGCCTTGCTCGTCGTCCGCCTGGGCCTTGCTGCCCACGGTGATGGCCGTGATGCTCACGACCGCGGGGTTCACCTTCTCCGCGATGTCCGCGAAGGACGGGGCGCCCGCAGGGGCCGGAGCATCACCTCCCGAGGAGGCGGAGGCAGGCATCGTCACGGCCCGCGCCACCGGCGCGCTGACATTGTGGAGCTGAGCGAGGCCGAACCCCACGAGAATGAGAAGGGTCCCGAGGCCCACGACCATCATGGTTCTTGCGGCTTTCATGTGGTACTCCTTTCCTGATCATGAATTCGATATTCGTTGAGCTTTCGGTGCAGCGTGCGCACCCCTATGCCCAGCACGCGGGCCGCCTGGGTCTTATTACCGCCGGTTTCCTGAAGCGCCCTGAAAATGGCCTGTTTTTCCATCTCGTCCAGCGCCTGGATCGAGTCGCCCGAAACCAGCGCCAGGTGTCCGGACCCAGAGGCCGGGGTTGTCACGGGAACGTGGCTGGGCCTGAAGTCGTAGGGAAGGTGGGCGACGCGCACCTCCTCCTCGGCGCAAAAAATGACCATGCGCTCGACCAGATTTCGAAGCTCACGCACGTTGCCCGGCCACGAGTGGCTGGTGAGAAGGTGCAGGACATCCGGGCTCACCCCCTTCACCTGCTTGCCGTGCTCACGGTTGAATTGGGCGATAAAGGCCTGCACGAGAAGGGGAATGTCTTCCAGACGCTCCCTCAGCGGAGGAATGCGGATCTCCACCACCTTGAGACGGTACATGAGATCCTCGCGGAATTTCTGTTCGGCAACCATTTGGGGCAGATCCCTGTGCGTGGCGGTGATGATCCGGACGTCCACGGGAATGGGCTGGGTGCCGCCCACACGGGTGACGACGCGCTCTTCCAAGACCCGCAGGAGTTTGGCCTGAAGGTCGAGAGAGAGCTCGCCGATCTCGTCCAGGAACAGGGTCCCGCCGGTGGCCTGTTCGAATTTGCCCTGGTGCGCCCTCTCGGCCCCGGTGAAAGAGCCTCGCTCGTGGCCGAAGAGCTCGCTCTCGATGAGGTTGGCGGGAATGGCCGCGCAGTTGAGGGGAAGGAACCGGGCCCGCTTTCGGTCCGAGTGCTGGTGGATGGCGTTGGCGATGAGCTCCTTGCCCGTCCCCGATTCCCCCTGGATGAGGACCGTGACCCGCGTGGGGGCCGCCATGCGGATTTGCTGGAAGAGATCTCTCATGGGCCGCGAGTTGCCTACGATCTGCTCGAAGCCGAAGCGCTCGTCCAGCCGTGCTTTGAGCTC
>JAKBES010000402.1 GCA_021833665.1 Acidobacteriota bacterium | reverse complement strand
CAGGCTCTGGGGCTCGCCAAGCCAAGCAGGCGCGCCAAGTGATCACGCGGCGGACGCGGAGTTGTAGTCGGCTGAAGTACTCTCCAGTTCGCGGTAGCATCTCGCCACCATCCCCTGGTCCCTCCCGGACTCTCCCTCAGAAAACGGCGCTCTAAAATCGCCCAGATTCAACGAAACTGGTCAAGCGAAGAGCTTGATTCGCACGTCGGCGCAACCCGTCTTCTCAGATTGGCGCGTAGGAATCCCCAAGGAACCATCAGGGCTGTGCGGGCTGATCAAGCGCTCTTTGCGAAGACCCGCAACTGGACATCCTGACCCAGCACGGCCAAGAGCCGCAGGAGCTGATCTACGGACTTCTTGCCCTTCGCCGGATCGAGGAGCCGATAGAGCTGGGCTGCCGATGTGTGCATGCGCCGGATGGTCTCTCGCTTGGACAGGCCCGACTCCGCCAGAGACCTCCTGGCCTCAATGGTGAGCCGATAGGCGATCATCTCGCTCAGGTAGGAGGGGTCCCGGTTGAATTCCAGGACCTGCTCGATGTGCACCGTGCCTTCCCGCCCAGATTTCAAGACATAGGTGAAGGCCTCTCGCCCCAGTTCCGGGTCCGGGAAAACGCTTGCAACGCCGTCCTTCGAGGAAGGCTTCGGCCCGCACTTCGCGAAGGGGAATACGAAGGCCTTGTTTCGCGAACGCACTTCAAAGCACTTCCGTCGATTGTTGGCGCCGATGGAGAGAATCTTCATAGCAGTCCCTCCGACTGAAGCTGCCGGATGAGCTTCAGCACGCGTTCAGAAGCCTCCCCTTTCATGGCCACCCAATTATCCAAATCCCATTTCACGATAAGAACTCCGTCCTTGTAGACATGAACGTGGCGGGGGCCATGATCGCTTCTCCAAGTGAAAAAGACGTAGCCTCCTCGCCGGAACTTGCCAATGGGTGAATGTTATCTCCAGAGGTAACACTTGTCAAGTCCAAGGATGTTCTCTTTTCCCTTTCTGGAGGGGTCCTAACCAAAACCTGGGTTGCCGCGCTCCAATCGCAAGGCCCAGGGCCGCACTGTGGCCCTTGGCGCCCGAGCCTGACCTTGCGCCCATCGGGCGCGGGGAAAGGATGCTCCCTTCCCCGGCTATCCGCCGCCCCATCTGGCTTCCTGGTAGACCTCCGATGGCACGGGGGCTCGATACTCAAGAGCCCCGGCGCGGGCTTGTCCTGGCCTCTCTCTCCGGGTTCCCGCCCGGTGGGGCTCCGCCCCGGGTCCCTCCCGGGTTCGAGGCCGTCCAGGCGCCTGAAAGGCAACGGCCTCCTTCGGGGAGGTGCCCTGGGGGCACGGAAGAACTGACGTTTAGCGAGGACCGCGCCAGCGCCCGTCGGGCTTCACCTGTCACGTCCCGCGCCTATTCTTTCCTCTAGCTCAAAACCCACAACTCACAACTCCTAACTCCTAACTCCAAAGAACTTCCCCTCCCTTCTTTTTCACTCGCCTCGCCTCTACAACCTACGGCACGTGCTCTGCTCGGGTAGACCTACGCCCCCGCTGGGCGGGTCCCCCCCTGCCCTTCGCTCCAGGCCCTTCGGTCCTTGTGGCCCGCGCCTCCCCAAGGGACCGGCGTAAGGCGAGCGAAAAAACGCTCCCTCCCCACAGAGCAGGGCCGGGGCAAAGGCCAGCAAGGAAGGGCACCATGAACGGAATCCGGTTTCAGATTGCCGAAGTGAACGAGACCCTCTTCGACAGCGCCTCGGAGCTTCCCCTGGGCCGCTTGCAAGCGCGCGGCGCGGGGGCTCTCACCACCACCGAGCTTCTCTCCCTCCTCATCACGCCCGCCACCGGGCGCCGAAGCAAGAAGGACAACCCCGCCGCAGCCCTGGAGACGGCATCCGCCATGTTCTCCCGCCTGGGCTCCCTTCGGGGCCTGGCGTCCCTGGGACCCAAGGAACTGATGGACACGCACGGCCTGGGCATCGCCAGCGCGGCCCGGCTGTGCGCCATCGCCGAACTGGCCCGCCGGTTCTCGGAGGAGGAGGTCAGGACGGCGGAGACCCTCTCGGGCGCCGAGGAGGCCTACAAATTCTTGAAGCCTCGCCTGCGGGACCTGCCGCACGAAGTTTTCGCGGTCATCTTCCTCAACCAAAAGCACGGCGTCCTGGCTTACCGGGAGCTTTTCCGAGGCTCCATTCACGCTTCGTCGGTCCACCCCCGCGAGGTCGTCAAAGAGGTCCTCAAAGAGAACGCCGCCGCCGTGATCCTGGCCCACAACCACCCCAGCGGCCACGTGAGCCCCAGCCCCGACGATTTGCGCCTCACCGAGGACCTCAAGAGCCTGCTGGCCCACCTGGACGTCCGCGTGGTGGACCACCTCATCGTGGGCGGAAACGGCTATTTCAGCTTCGCCCGCGAGGGCCTTCTGAACCGATAACGGCGCGACCCTTCCCGCGCCGGCCCGGCCTCCATCGGGGAGGCCGGGGTTTCCCCTTCACAACAGCAAGCCCAGGAGATGGACCCATGCGCGACACCTACGACTTTGCGACCACTTGCGTGAATTCCACGGCGGACCTCATCATCGACATG
>JAKBES010000401.1 GCA_021833665.1 Acidobacteriota bacterium | reverse complement strand
CTGTTGGGTCAGGTCGCCCATGGTCTCCCAGAAGGGGTCGTAGAAGGGCTTGTCCTTCGTCCACGCCTTGTCGAACAGCTTTTTCTGGACGTCGCCCCGCGATGCGGTATTGAACCACCACATCGTCGCCCCGGGGCTGGTTTTGTCTCTGATCTCCTTCAGGTACGTGTCGCTCCCCAGCAGGCCCGTGGCCATGCTGGCGCTGACGGTGGCGATCATGGTGGGGACGAGGCCCGCGTTTGCGCCGCCTTGGGCGAAGGCACCCGTACCGGTGATGAGCGGCCCCTTCCAGAAATCACCAAGCGCTGCCGCGCCGGAATAGATCACGGTGTCCGTCCAGAGCCCCTTCACGTTGGTCGTTCCGTCGGGGAACGGGATGACCGCGTTGTTGGCCGTGACGGTGATGTCGCCGGTGACCGCCGTGCCCGCGTCCGGATCGGCCTTCCACTTGTTCGCGGCGGACGGCTTGGTGTTCACGCGGATGTCGTGGATGCGCAGCCCGTAGTTCTGGTCGTCTCCCGTGATGCTGAGGTAGCCGGAATAGCCGTTGTCTCCCGAGAAATCGATGAACCAGCCCTTGATCTGGTTGGTGGTGAACAGCGTGGTCTCGTTGTCCTTCAGATATTTGAGGTAGGCGTCGAGCGACGGGGCGTAGATGTACTCGCAGCGGAGATGGTTCGTGTCGGGTCCCGAGATCCAGAACTTGGACGAGCCGATGCACCGGAGGGCATTTGCATTGCCAGTCACGGTGGAGACGAAGGGCCCGTAGCCCACTTCGCCGGGTTTCGGGTAGTTGTTGTCGGGTACCAGGTTGGGTCCCACGGGCCCATCAGGAAGCGCCTTGTTGAGGGCGCGGATGGCACCTGCCGCACCCGTTCCGTCTGTGAAGGTGCACTGGTCCGTCTTGTCCCCGGCCGCGTTCTTCACGGTCAGGCGCGTGGGAAATGAAAACGTGTCGATGTAGGTCACATCCACATTGTCGTAGGCATCGCCCTTAATCGTCCACTCCGCCAGGGCGTAGGGAACTTGATCAAACAGCCCTGGACCATTGGTGCCCGAGAAGGGATCTTCGGACCCCAGGCCGGCGAAGACCTTGGTGCTGTTGCAGCCGATGGCCAAGGCAAACTTCCCGCCCTTGACCGTGCTGAGCTGAATGGATTGCGCGTCCGCCACGGTCTGGGTGGCGCCGCCTTTGGCGACGGTGTAGGAGACGTGGCCGCCGGAATTCATAAAATACAGCCAGACCTGCTCATCCGGGTAGCTATCTGAAAAATACGTGGCCGCACCCGGGCGCGGCTCAAAGTTGTTCTGGATGACCAGTGTAACCTGCGCGCTGGCGGCCCCAGCCCACATCAGGGCAAAGGCACCCAGAAGCAAGGCCGAGGCAAAACGCAGCCGCGCCGCCCAAAGCCGGTTCATGGGACTCCGATTCATGGTTTTCCCCCCTTAGTAGGCTGTTGAAAAACTCCCGTGGGTCGCGTTGCCAGCGCCACGGGTGGGAAGCTGGGGCTTAAGGTTCTTGCTTTTCACTTTTCACTTTTCACTTCTCACTTTTTACTTTTCACTTTTGACTTTCTCTTTTCACTTCCCCCGTCCGCCGCGCCATGGCGCGGACCTCGGCGTCCCACTGCTTGCGGAGGGCCGCGGGGCCCTCCACGGTGACGTGGCGTCCGTATTGAAGGATCCAGCGCAGAACACCGCCGAGGCCGCTCGTTTCGAAGGAGAGGCGGACGCGGCCGCCGGGGAGCTCCTCGATGGCCTGCGTAGGATGCCAGACGCGCTCCCGTACGTAGGGGGCCTGCTGGGCGTCGAAGAGGAGGATGACGGACTCGGCCTTCGCGCCCATGTCGACGTTGAAGGCCTGGCGCATCCACGCCTTCGGGTCGAAATCGCGGCGCCGGACGAAGGGCTGGCCCTCCAGAAGGCGCAGCTTTCGGATGCGGCCCACGTGAAAGTAGCGGTAGTCTCGGCGCTTGCCGTCCCAGGCCACGAGGTACCAGTCGCCGCCCTGGTTCATGAGGTGATAGGGTTCGACGACTCGGACGGAGGTCTGGCGCCGCATGGCCGTGAAGTAGGTCATCTCCACCCGCCGCTGGTTGACGATGGCGCCGTGCAGGGAAAGGAGAAGCCCTTCGTCGGCACCCTGGGCCGGGGGCGGGGCGATGCTGAAGCTGCGCTGGAGCTCCTCGGGGCTCACGGAGACGGGGCCTTTGAGGGAGCCGCGGATCTTGTCCACGGCCGAGCGCAGGGGAGCCTCGAACGGGGTGCCCAGGTAGCGGCGGGCCACCTCCAGGCTCAGGAAGAAGGCCAGGAGTTCGCCCTCGGTCACCATGAGCGACGGCAGGGAGAAGGTCTCGTCGGCGTAGGCCCAACCTCCGTGAACCCGGTCGAAGACGATGGGCGCGCGGAGGCGGTTGATCATGAAGTCGCGGTCGTTGAAGAGGACGCGGCGGCTCACCTCCATCTCCTCGGCCAGGCCGGCCGCCGTGGGATACCGGCCCGCCCTGATGCGCCGGTCGATTTCCAGGATCCGTTCAAGCTGCTGTTTCTGGGACATGGAATGCCGCTCCCTC
>JAKBES010000109.1 GCA_021833665.1 Acidobacteriota bacterium | reverse complement strand
GAAGGGACGCCCCGCGTGGGCCGTGACCGTCCTCTGCCCCGCCGGCGCCGAACCCCGCTTCGCGGATATGCTCATGGAGCATACCAGCACCATCGGCGCGAGATTTTCCCGCTGGGAGCGGCGCGAACTGACGCGAGCCATGATCACCGTGGAGACGCCCCGCGGGCCCCTCCGCGTCAAGGCCGTCATCACCCCCTCGGGACGGCGCCGCCTCCACCCCGAATGGGACGACGTGAAGGCGCTCAGCGAGAAGGCGGGGATACCGGCGCAGCAGCTTCTGGAGGAGATCGGGCCTTACCTGGCCAAGTGAAGAGCGCCGACGGCGCCGGACCTTCTACGTCGTCAGGCTCGCGGTCCGAAGCTCAACGTACCCTGCGGGTACGCCTCCGGTTCTGCTCACTCGCCTTCCTCGCATAAGGCCCACCGGCGTCGGGACGCCGCTTTCCTCCGCTTCGCTACGGAGGGCGAAAAGCCCAGAAGCGCTATTTCAGGTTGTTGCTGGAAGACACGGCCACGCGGCGGTCTCGCCCTTGTTCCCACCCAACCGCGCGGAGGTGGACAAAAGCGGCGGATCGGCGTCGACCGCCTGTCGCCCCAGCATGCGCGAGTGCACCACGGATGGCCCGGCCTGACTTCACCGGCCTTGCGGCTTACCCGGAATCCTGGCGGGGCGTATACTGTTACTGCCTTTCGTGGAGGAACCCATGGCCATCATCGAATCGACGCCGGAATTCGTGAGCGCCGCCTACGCCAAGATCGCCGCCAATCTCGCCGTCGTCCGCAAACGCCTCGGCCGTCCCATGACCTACGCAGAGAAGGTCCTCCTGGGCCACCTGGACAACCCGGAGAAGGCCGAGCTGGAGCCGGGGAAGAGCTATCTCTACCTGCGGCCGGACCGGGTGGCCATGCAGGACGCCACGGCCCAGATGGCCATTCTCCAGTTCATGCAGGCGGGCCGTCCGTCCGTGGCGGTGCCCACGACGGTGCACTGCGACCACCTCATCCTGGCCTACGCCGGGGCCGCGAAGGATATGGCGGCGGCCCTGGACTCGAACCGTGAGGTGTACGATTTTCTCGCCACCGCGTCCGCCAAGTACGGCATAGGGTTCTGGAAGCCCGGGGCGGGCATCATCCACCAGGTGGTTCTTGAGAATTACGCGTTCCCCGGCGGCCTGATGATCGGCACGGACAGCCACACGCCCAACGCGGGGGGGCTCGGCATGTTCGCGTCGGGCGTGGGGGGCGCCGACGCCGTGGACGTCATGGCGGGCTTCCCCTGGGAGGTCCTCTACCCCAAGCTCATCGGCGTCAGGCTCACGGGAGAGCTGAGCGGCTGGGCCTCCCCCAAGGACGTGATCCTTAAGCTCTGCGGCATTCTCACGGTGAAGGGCGGGACGAACCGGATCGTGGAGTACTTCGGCCCCGGCGTAAAGTCCCTCTCCTGCACGGGGAAGGCCACCATCACCAACATGGGCGCCGAACTGGGCGCCACCACCAGCCTCTTCCCCTTCGACCGGCGCATGGACGCCTACCTCCGCGGTACGGGCCGTTCGCCCCTCGCGGATCTGGCCCGGCGCCACCCCGACCTGCTCGAATCCGACCCCGAGGTGGAGAAGGCCCCGGAGACATTTTTCGACCGCGTCGTGGACATCGACCTCTCCGCCCTCGAACCTCATATCGTGGGGCCTCACACGCCCGACCTGGCGCGCACCGTGTCTCAGATGAGCGCGGCCGTGAAGAAGGAGGGCTACCCCGACCACCTCGCCTACGCCCTCGTGGGGTCCTGCACGAACTCCTCCTACGAGGACATGGGCCGGGCCGCAGAGCTGGCGGATCAGGCCCGGGCCGCGGGCCTCAAGATCGTCACGCCGCTTCTGGTGACGCCGGGCAGCGAGCAGGTCCGTGCCACCATCGAGCGGGACGGGCAGATGGCCTCGCTCCAGGCCGTGGGCGCCACCGTCCTGGCCAACGCCTGCGGACCGTGCATCGGGCAGTGGAAGCGCGACGACATCAAGGCCGGCGAATCCAACTCCATCCTCTCCTCCTTCAACCGGAACTTCCCCAAGCGGAACGACGGCAACGCCACGACCCTCTCCTTCCTGGCCAGCCCCGAGACGGTGGTGGCCTATGCCTTCGCCGGAAGGCTCTCCTTCAACCCGCTGACGGACGCCCTTCCCGTGGACGGCACGGTCTTCAAGTTTTCCCCGCCCAAGCCGGCTCCGGACCTCCCTCCCAAGGGCTTCATCAGGGACGAGCACGGCTACGTTCCCCCGGCGGCGAACGGTGAGGGCGTGGCGGTGAAGGTCGTCCCGAACAGCGAGCGCCTCCAGGTCCTGGCGCCCTTTCTTCCTTGGGACGGGAAGGACTACGTGGAGCTGCCGGTCCTCCTCAAGGCCAAGGGCAAGTGCACCACGGACCACATCTCCCCCGCGGGGCCGTGGCTTCGGTTCAGGGGCCACCTGGACAAGATCAGCGACAACATGTTCAACGGCGCGGTGAACGCCTTTACGGGCGAGGCGGGCAAGGGGAAGAACCTGGTCTCCGGGGAAGGCGGCCTCTCCTTCTCCAAGATCGCCCGGGAGTACAAGGCCAAGGGTATCCGGTGGGTGGCCGTGGGCGATGAAAACTACGGCGAGGGTTCCAGCCGCGAGCACGCGGCCATGTCGCCCCGGTTCCTGGGCGCCGCCGCCGTCATAAGCCGGTCCTTCGCCCGCATTCACGAAAGCAACCTCAAGAAGCAGGGCATCTTGCCCCTCACCTTCGCGGCGCCCGCGGATTACGACAAGGTGGAGGAAACGGACCGCGTCAGCCTCCTGGGCCTGAAGGGCCTGGCCCCGGGCAAGCCCGTGAGGGGGATTCTGCACCACGCCGACGGGACCAGCGAGGAGATCCAGCTCCGGCACACCCTGAACCAGGAGCAGATCGAATGGTTCAAGGCGGGGTCGGCCCTCAACGTCCTCAAAGGAGCGTGATTTGGCTTCGCCATGGGACGCGCTGATCCGAAGGCCCCTCCTCCTCGAACCCGTGGAGCGGGCCATGGCCTGGGGCTCGGAGACGTGGCTGGATTCGACTCAGGAGGGAGGCCTCGCGCGCATCGCCGGCGCCCCCGAACCGGCCACCCTGAAGGAACTCGTGCGCCTCCACCCGGAGGTCCTTGGCCGGTGGCCCCGCCTGCTCTTCGGCGACGGCGTGCCTTTTTTCGTCAAGTTCCTGCGCACTGATTTTTCCCCCTTCGTCCACGTGGGATTCAGCCGCGACGTGGACCGCGCGGAGTTCCTCTCTTGGCTGGACACGGAACAGAGCCTCCTGCGTGAACTTCGCGGAGCTCTCCGCGTTCCCGATGAGGCCGCCTTCACCGCCTTCCAGCGCGCCTATTCGAACTGGGCTACCGCCGAGGCGGCGCACCGGTGGCAGGGCCCGGACCGCGAGCCGGAAGCGGTCATGGCCGGGGCGGTTCTGCCCTTTCTGCCGGGCTGGACGGAGGCGAAGCTGGCGGCGTGGGCCGAAAACCTGCGCGCCAACCGCGCCAGGATCGCGGGCGCCATGAACGAGGTGGACCTGCGGGCCGAGGAGGGAAACCTCCTTCTCACCCAGGCGGGGTTGCCCCACTCCATCTTCGGCCTTTCCCACCAAACCCACCCCGTGGACCCTGCCAAGGGAGCCCTCCAGGCCCTCTTCGCCCAGTTTCGCCGCCTCCTCGCCGAGGGCGCCGGCGACGACGCCCTTGAGGCCGCCGCCGCGGGTGCCGGCTTGTCCTCGCTCCGGTCGCGGAATACGGGTGCGCCCAAGAACGAGGCCTGGCTGCCCATCACCATGGACGGCAAGGTGGTCCTCGTGGAGCCCCAGCAAACCTCGGACGTGACCTACAGCTTCGCGGACTTCTACACGCCCTTCACCTGGAAGGGCCGCCTCATCTTTCGAAAAGGCGATCCGGCCACGGGCCTGGACCGGTCCACGCTGGCCTCCTATGTGGATTCGCTCCTTCTTGCTCGGACGGCGCTGGAGTCGATCCGGCACTCAGCTTCGCCCCGGCCCTCTGGCCCCGGCGCCCAGATGGCCGCTGTCTTCTCGCTGGCGGAGGATCCCGAAGTCTGGCCCTTTTTCACGGTGCGGGAAGTGGTGCTCGAAGGCGTTGACGGCACCGAAGCGCGCTGGCTTGGGCGGCACGCGGAGGGCGCCTTTCAGCACGTGGTCGTGACGGAGGGGCTCGTCCGCCTGAGCTATCCGGGCGCGCAGCCCCTCTCTCTGTCGCCGAAGGCGCCCGCCTTCGTTCCAGCCACGGCGCCGGGCGATTACCTTCTCTCCTCGACCGGTCCCGCCCGCGTGCTCCTCTTATCCGTGCCCGTCCCCCAAGACGTGGCGCCCCGAAAGGCCGTGCCCATGCCCGCCCCTGGCTCCCGTCCCGCTTTTCTGAATGAAACCCCCAGGCCTCTGGCCTTCGGCACGAGCGGCCTGCGCGGGCTCGTGGTGGACATCACCGACCTGGAGGCGTACATCAACACCAAGGGATTCATGCGCTTCGCCCTCAAGAACGGCGACGTTACACCCGGCGGCTCCGTGACCGTCGCCGGCGACCTGCGCCCCAGCACGGGCCGAATTCTCGCCGCCGTGGCCAGGGCCATCGGGGACAGCGGCCTGTGTGTGGAGCACGCCGGACGCATCCCCACGCCTGCCCTGACGAGCTACGCTATCGAGCGCGGGCGGCCCAGCGTCATGGTGACGGGCAGTCACATCCCCTTCGACCGCAACGGCATCAAGTTCAACCGGAGCGGCGGTGAAGTCTTGAAGACCGACGAGGCGGCCATCCTTCGGGAGGTGGCGGACGTGCGCGCGGAGGAGTACGCCCGAGCCAAGGGCGAGACTCCCTTCGACGCCCAAGGCATGCTCGGCGCGGCTTCGGCGAAGGAGCTGCCCCCCGTGTCACCGGGGGCCAGGGACGCCTACCTCAAGCGGTACCTCGGGCTCCTCCCCGCGCGGTGCCTGGCGGGCATGCGTCTGGGAATCTATCAGCACTCCGCCGTGGGCCGGGATATCCTCGTGGACGTCCTGGGCGGGCTCGGCGCCGAGGTCTTCCCCACGGGCCGGAGCGATTCCTTCGTGGCCCTCGACACGGAGAACGTGAGCGAGGAACAACTGGACCGGCTGGACGCCATGGCGCGGGACCTCGTTTCGGCGCACGGGGCCGTCCACGCCATCGTTTCCACGGACGGGGACAGCGACCGGCCCCTCCTGGCGGCGGTCCTGAGCGGGGGCCGAACCGATGAGAAAGGCCGTCTCATCCGGTTCTACGGAGGCGACGTCCTGGGCCTGCTCGTGGCCCATTTCCTCAAGGCCGACGCCGTGGCCGTGCCTGTCTCCTCCAACGACGCCATCGACCGGTTCCTGGACGGGCGGGGAGTGACGCTGGTCAAGACGAAAATCGGCTCCCCTTACGTCATCCAGGCCATGAAGGACTTGAGCGCGGCAGGCGCCCACAGCCGGGTGGCGGGCTGGGAGGCGAACGGCGGGTTCCTCACGGGAAGCCCGCTGGCCCTCTACGGAGGCATCCTCCAGCCCCTGCCTTCGAGGGATGCCCTCCTGCCACTCCTTTCCGCCCTGCTTGCCTCTAAAGAGTCGGGCCTGCCCCTGGAAGACCTCTTCGAGAGGCTTCCCAAGCGGGAGAGCCGGGCCGGCCTCCTGGACCATTTCCCGCGAGAGGTGGCCCTCGCCATGGAACGGCGGTTCTCCCCCTCCGATCCGGACGTCATGGAAACGGTGTTTTCGGACGGGCGGGTCACGGCCATCCTTTTAAAGGGCGTCAAACGCCTCCTGCCTCCCGGCGACCCGCTCGCCACGGAGATGGAGGCCAAGCGAGCCGAGATCGAGGAGTACTTCTCCGCCCAGGAAGGATTCGGCCCGGTGGTGAAGATCAACGTCCTGGACGGAGTGAGACTTTACTTCAAGGGCGGAGACGTGGCCCACATGAGGCCCTCGGGCAACGCGCCCCAGCTTCGGGCCTATTCCAACGCGGACACGGCCCGGCGCGCCGAGGCCATCGTGGCCCTCTGCCTGAAGGAACCGGACGGAATCTTCAGGCGCATGGCAGGGGGCTTGAAAGGGTCCCCTTAGGAGGGATGCGGCGCGGCTTCCTCGGGCTTGATCCGGGGCGCCTGAGGGCACGGAGTCCCTTCCACGCGGCCGGCTTCGAGGCCAAGGGCTTTCGCCAGGAGAACCAGCGGATGGATGACGGGAAGCCCCAGCTTGGTTTGGTCTTGGGCCCTGCACGATCCGCAGGGGGTGATGACCAGGTCGGGCACGGCCTTGCGGATCCGGTCCATCAGAGGCGCGGCGACGGCGTCCGAGATCTCGGCGTGGCGCGCCTCGGCTCCGTAGGAACCTGACAGGCCGCAGCACTCCTCCGTCACGTCCACCACGTCCAACCCGGGGATGCGTTTGAGCACCTCTACCTCGTCCTTGTAGGTTCCGAGAACGGCCCCGTGGCAGGGAGTTTGGTACACCACTCTGGCTTCCACGCGAGCCAGGAGAACGGTCCGGCGGTCCATGACTTCACGGATGAAGCCAAAGAACCCGGTGCACGCTTCCGCCAATTCCTGTCCCTCGGCACCCTCGAAAAAGCGGGGCTGTTCCCTCTTGAGGGCCAGCAGGCACGAGGGCGCCGAGGCCACCACCTGGAACCCCTGGCGGACGTAGGGCAGCAGGCTCCGCCGGTTGTACGCCACGTCGGGGGCGGCCATGTCCAGGAGCCCCCGCGTCATTTTGCTGACGCCGCAGCACGCCTGCGGCGGCACCACCACCTCGACGCCTAGCGCGCCCAGGACCGCCACGGCCAGTTGGGCCTCACCGCCGGGGTTGTAGGTGTTCCCATAGCAGCCATAAAAATAAAGGGCCTTGCCCGCTCCGGTTCCCTCGAAGTGATAGAGCCGCCCCGGATCGAACGCGAACGCCCGAGCCAGTTCGGGAGCGGCCATGTCGCGCCGGAGCCCCAGGAGGGCGCCGCCCAGGGCTCGGGAGGGCGCCAGATTGCCGGCCTTCAGAGCGAGCCGTCCCGGGCCGGCTCCCGCCACGTATCCCAGCGTCGGGAGGGACGCGAGGAACGTGTCCCGCATTCTCGCCAGCCGCGGCGTGAACGCCTCGCGGAAAGCCGAGGCCAGGGGCGCGATGTCCACCCCCGTGGGACAGTGGAGGGCGCACATGGAGCAGCCCAGGCACGACTCGAAGATGGCCCTGATCTCCGGCCGGCGGGCCTGCGCCCAATCCAGTTCGCCCGAGAGAAGGGTCTGGAGGAGGTGCCCGCGCCCCCGGCTGGAGAGAAGATCGTGGTCGCTGGCCTGGGCCGTCGGGCAGAAGTCCCGGCAGGTCCCGCACCCGTGACAGCGCTCCGCCTCCGAAGCCCAGCCTTCCTCGGCCAGGCGGCCCGGAAGGGCGGCCCGCGCATAGGCGGGGCTGAACCTGAGGCCCTTGGCCATGGGCTCCGCCTGAGCGGGAGCGATGATCCCGGGGTTGAGGATTTCCCGCGGGTCCAGGGCCAACTTGATCTTCCGGAAGAGGTCCACGAGGTCGCCGTAGACCAGGGGCAGGAAGGGCGTGCGAAGGCGTCCGTCTCCGTGCTCTCCGGAGAGGGTCCCTCCCAGGTCCGCCAGGAGTTCGGCCTGTTCCCGCGCCATAGGGGTCATCTGATTGAAGTGCGCGGGATCTCGCAGATCCATGAAGGGATTCACGTGAAAATGCCCATCTCCGGCATGGCCGAAGATGACCACCTGGATATCCCGCGCGGCGACGATATCCGATATGCCTTTGAGGTAGGCCGGGATGGCTTCCCCGGGAACGGCGCCATCCTCGATGAACCGTACCGATTTCAGCCGCCCTCGCCCCCGGTTGAGGAGGGGGCTCGCCGCTTTGCGGAAGGACCAGATGGCGGCGCGCTCGGCGGCCGTGGCGGCCCTGCGCGCGCTCACGGGGGCCGCGCCCGCGGCCCCCTTCAAGAGCCGGTCCATGGCCCCCTCCGCCTCGTCCCTGACCTCGCCGTCGCTCTCCACAACGAGGAGCGTGTGCACTGCGTCGTCCACGGGCAGGGGGAAAGAACCCATCCCTTTTCGGATGATGTCCAGGAACGTGTTGTCGAGGATCTCGCAGGCCGAGGGTCTGAGAGGCATGAGGTCCACGACCGCCCTTCCCGCCGACTCCACGTCCATGAAACCCAGAAGGGCCAGGCTCTGGCACCTGGGAATGGGCTGGAGGTTCAGCGTGGCTTCAAGGAAGATCCCCAGAGTCCCCTCGGACCCGATGAACAAGGGGATCAGGTCCACTTCACCGGGCTCCTCGCCCAGGCAGCCCCGGAGGTTGTAGCCGGAAGAGTTGGCCCGGCTTCGGGGCCAGCGTTCCAGGATGGATTCGCGGCGGGAAAGAATCAGGGCGGCGGCCTCCCGAAGGGCGGGATGAGGGTACGCTTCGGGCGCTCGAAATCCTCGGCCGAGTTGGATCCTGGACCCGTCCGCGAGAAGGAGGTCCAGGGCGAGCACGTGGTCCACCGTGGGGCCGTACTTCACCGACCGGGCCCCTTTGGAATTGTTGGCCAGCATGCCCCCGATGGTGCAGAAGTCCTGGCTCGACGGATCCGGGGCGAAGCGCAGGCCCAGAGGCGCCAGCCGGCGGTTCAGATCGGCCAGCACCACCCCGGGCTCCACCACGGCCACTCGGCGGGCTTCGTCCACAGACTTGATCTGGGCCATCCAGCGGGAGACGTCCGCCACGACCCCCTCGCCCACGGTCTGTCCCGCAAGACCCGATCCGCCGCCGCGAAGGGTGAGTGGTACGCCCTCCTCGGCACAGGTGGAGAGGGCCCACACGAGGTCCTCCCCCGCTCTGGGGTAGCAGACGCCTCGGGGCCACCGGGCGTAAATGCAGGCGGCCCGGGAATAGACGGCCCTGTGGGCCAGATCTTCCGTGTAGGTCCCCTTGGGGGGTGCGGTGCGGGGCATGGTCACGCTCCAGGTGTTGTCTAACGTCCCTTCGATGCCCAATATTTGAGGCGGGACGGGAAGGGCCAAGATAGCACACCCCTGTCTCCGGGGAACCGCTTCGGCCCGCTCCGGTCTAAGGGGGTTTAGGAGGCGCCGTGAACAGCCCGAACGGCGGGTGCCCGATCCGAGACTGGGGCAAGGCACCCACCGATACCAATTGCCCCAAACCTCTTGCGCAAATCCCCAGGTTGTGGTCTCATGTCGCACTGGGCACGAGTACCAGGTTCGACTCTTCGTGCCGAGGGGAAGAGTATACACAGCGGCCGCGGCTGCCCCGCGGTCTGGTGCGACTAGGCAGCTTCCGGTGTCCCGGGCCCTTTGAGCCCCGAATCCCCACACAGCGGCAGGCTCGCGGGGCGTTCGGTTCCCATTCACCAGAAGCCATGGGGTCACGGTCCTTATCCCTCGAGCGGGGATCCATCTTGGAGGCCAAAGCGATGCGTTCGGGCCAATGCACTGGGCGGGTTGGGAATAGCGGGTTCAGGTGGC
Source organism: Acidobacteriota bacterium (assembly GCA_021833665.1). Classification (GTDB taxonomy): domain Bacteria; phylum Acidobacteriota; class UBA4820; order UBA4820; family DSQY01; genus JAKAJA01. Next base: position 1,432 of record JAKBES010000109.1, on the reverse strand, counting down.
TGCTCGCGGCCCTGGTCTTGCTGGTCCTTGCGACGGGATGCGCGTCCCTTAACGAACACGTCGCCATGAAGGACGCGGCGAAGGCTTACAAGGCCGGGCGATACGCGGAGGCGGCCACGTTCTACAAGCAGGCCCTCGCCATCAACCCGGCTCGGGCCGAGAACTGGAAGTACCTCGGCTACTCCTACTGGCAGCAGATCGAGCCGGGCTCCAACCAGCCCAAGGACGTGGAGGCCACCAACAACGCGCTGGACGCCTTCCAGAAATACTTGAACCTCGTGGGCAAGGATGACCAGATCCAGGACTACATCATCAACCTGTACGTGAACCAGAACCTCCTGGACAAGGGCATCAAGTTCTATGAGGCGGCCCTTAAGAACGAGCCGAACGATCCCCGCCTCATGCAGACGCTGTCCCTCATGTACGCCAAGAAGGGCGATTTCCACAAGTCCCTCGAATACTCCGAGAAAATGGCCGCCCTCACGCCCACCGATCCCGCCGGATTTCTCCGCATAGGCGCCCTGTGCTGGAACCGCTCTTATCAGAAGCAGGACTCGGACGCGGACCGGGCCAAGATCGTGGACCAGGGCTTCAAGGCCCTTCAGACCGCCCTTCGGCTCGATCCCAACAACTTCAGCGGGCACCTCTACATGAACCTCCTTTACCGCCAGAAGGCGGACTTGGCCAAGAACGCCGCGGCCAACGAGAAGGACCGCAGGAAGGCGAAGGAACTTCTGGCTCAGGCCGACGATGACATCAAACTGGCGGACCAGGAAAAAGATAAAGCGCTGGCCATACGGAAAGCCCAACAGCAGGCCCAGGCCTCTCAGCCCTCCGGGGCTCCGGCCGCAGGCTCTTCCAAGTAACGGGGTGCCATCATGTTTGAAGACTCGCTCGTCGCAACAAAATCAGAGAAGCCCACGCTGAGGAAGATGCTCACCTTCCCCCTGGCGGTGGCGATCCACGTCGTTCTGATCGGCACCCTGGTGATCTACAACATCTACGCCACGGAGACGCTGGACGCGCCGCCCATCATCGTGTCGTTCTTCACCGCGGCTCCCCCGCCGCCGCCTCCGCCTCCGCCTCCGCCTCCGAAGGCGGCTCCGGCGGTGCACGTGCAGGCCCCGGTAGCCATGGATCCGAACAAGCTCGTGGCCCCCACCGTCATCCCCGACAAGATCGTGCCGCTGAACAACGCCAACACGGGCGGCGGTGAAGGCGGCGTGGAAGGCGGCGTGGAAGGCGGCGTGGAGGGCGGCGTCCTCGGCGGCGTCCTCGGCGGCAACGGGCTGGGCACGGCGGAGAAGAAGATCCTCCCCATGGGCTCCATCCGCGCCCCCAAGCTCATCAACCAGGTCAATCCCATCTACCCGCCGGCGGCCCAGGCCATGGGCCTTTCGGGCCGCGTCGTCGTCGAGATCATCATCAACGA
>JAKBES010000108.1 GCA_021833665.1 Acidobacteriota bacterium | reverse complement strand
CCCCTCGGTAGTTCGGCCTGCGGGAGCTGGCCGCCAAGGGAAATCGTGGTTTGGCCCTTGTAGCGGCCGCGTCCCTGCGGCCGAGGTTCCCTCTCCGGTGGCCGTCGGGCGACGGCTTCCACAGTGTACCCACGGGGTTTCGCGGCCGGGGGCGGCCGCGCCACGGCATCTCCCCGTGGGGCGGGCGCCGGCCTTGCGAAGCACCACCCCCCATGGTGGAGGCGCCTCCAGGCGGCGACCCTGATCCATCGGGACCAGGAGGTCCCTCCTACGGCACCACGCGTCCACCGTCGGGCATCGGTGGTCGGTCCTATGCCGTTGGCCGCGGTGGGCTTTTTCTCTTCACTCCTCACTCCTCACTGTCTTTCGCACGAGCGACCTTCAGGTCGCGATGGTTCTCTTTTTTCTTTTCGCTCTTTACTTGACTCCCCCCGGGTCGGGTGCAAAACTGACGCCGCGGAAGGGAGGCTCATGGCGCCATGAAGACCGTCATCCTCGCGGGTGGATTGGGGACGCGGCTCCAAGAGGAGACCACCCTGAAGCCCAAGCCCATGGTGGAGATCGGCGGCCGACCCATGCTGTGGCACGTCATGGGGTGCTATGCCCGCCACGACTTCAAGGAGTTCGTCGTGGCCCTGGGCTACAAGGGCGAGGTGATCAAGCACTATTTCCTGAACTACTACAACCTCCAGAGCAGCCTCACGGTGGATCTGAGCAGGGGCGAGGTGCAGGTCCACGACGGGGAGCGCGAGGACTGGCTCGTGCACCTGGTGGACACCGGCACCGACACGCAGACCGGCGGCCGGCTCAAGCGGCTGGCCCCGTGGGTCTCCGACGGTACCTTCCTGATGACCTACGGCGACGGCGTGGCCGACGTGGACGTGGGGAAGCTCGTGGCGTTTCACCGGCGCCACGGCAAGCTAGCCACCATCACCGCGGTCAGGCCGCCGGGGCGCTTCGGCGCGCTGGGCTTCGAGGGCGATCTGGTCACGCACTTCGCGGAGAAGCCGCAGACCGGCGAGGGGTGGATCAACGGGGGCTTCTTCGTCCTGGAGCCGGGGGCCCTGGCTTATATCGACGGGGACCAGACCCTCTGGGAGAAGGAGCCGCTGGAGCGGCTGGCCAGGGACGGCCAGCTCGCGGCCTACCACCACGAGGGCTTCTGGCAGTGCATGGACACCCTCCGCGACGTGCGCTACCTCGACTCCCTCTGGGAGAGCGGGCAGGCCCCTTGGGCCAGGGAGCTCGCATGACCGCCTTCTGGCAGGACCGGCCCGTGCTCGTGACGGGCGCCACGGGGCTCCTGGGCGGGGCTCTCGTGAGGCGGCTGCTCGGCGAGCGCGCCACCATCGTCTGCCTCGTCCGGGACTGGGTGCCCCAGAGCGAGCTGGTGCGGGCGGGACTGCTGGAGCGCGTCCGCGTCGTGCGCGGGGACGTCCGCGACCAGGCCCTGCTGGAGAGGACCCTCGGCGAGTACGAGGTGGCGACGGTCTTCCACTTGGCCGCCCAGACCATCGTGACCATCGCCAACCGCAACCCCGTGAGCACGCTGGAATCGAACATCCAGGGCACCTGGGCCCTCCTGGAGGCCTGCCGCCGCAGCCCGTCGGTGAAGGCGATCGTGACGGCCTCCTCCGACAAGGCCTACGGCGACCACGGCGGGAAGCCTTACGACGAGGAGACACCGCTCCAAGGCCGCCATCCCTACGACGCGTCCAAGTCCTGCGCCGACCTCATCGCCCAGATGTACGCCGAAACCTACGGCCTGCCCGTGTCCATCACGCGGTGCGGCAACTTCTTCGGCGGCGGGGACCTGAACTGGAACCGGCTCGTGCCGGGCACCATCCGCTCCCTCCTCCGAGGCGAGAGGCCCGTGATCCGCTCCGACGGCTCCTTCATCCGCGACTACTTCTACATCGAGGACGGCGCGGCCGCCTACATGCTCCTGGCCGAGAAGCTGAACGCCGATGCCGGGCTGAGGGGCAGGGCCTTCAACTTCTCGAACGAGAACCGGCTCACCGTCCTGGACATGGTGGGGAAAATCCGCCGGCTCATGGGCTCCGAGCTGGAGCCCTCGGTCCTCAACGAGGCCTCCCACGAGATCCCCGCCCAGTGCCTGGACGCCGGCAGGGCCAGGCGCGAGCTGGGCTGGTCGCCCCTCTTCTCGCTCGATGGCGCACTGGGCGAGACCATCGCTTGGTACCGGAGCTTCTTCGAAGATGAACAGGGAAGCTGAGGAGCTCCGCGCGGCCATCCTGGAGCAGGTGCGCCGCTACCACGCCGCGGCCTTTCCTAAGAGAGAATTCGTACCGGGGACATCACCGGTGCCCTATGCCGGACGGGTCTTCAACGCGGAGGAGCTGGTCCTCCTGGTGGAATCGGCCCTCGACTTCTGGCTCACGGCCGGGCCGTACGCCACGCGCTTTGAGAGCCGCTTCGCGGTGTTCATGGGCCGGCGCCACGCCCTGCTCGTGAACTCGGGCTCCTCCGCGAACCTGCTCGCCCTGGCGGCCCTCACCTCGCCCCAGCTCGGCGAGCGCAGGCTCAGGCCCGGCGACGAGGTGATCACCGTGGCCGCGGGCTTCCCGACGACGGTCAACCCCATCCTCCAGAACGGCCTCGTGCCGGTTTTCGTGGACGTGACGATCCCCACCTACAACGCGGATGTGCGCCAGCTCGAAGGGGCCCTCTCGCCGAAGACCAAAGCCCTCATGCTGGCCCACACTCTCGGCAACCCCTTCGACCTGGCCGCGGTGACCGCCTTCGCGAAGGCCCACGGTCTCTGGCTCATCGAGGACTGCTGCGACGCCGTGGGGAGCACCTACCAGGGCCGCTCCGTGGGCACCTTCGGCGACCTGGCCACGGTGAGCTTCTACCCCGCCCACCACATGACCATGGGCGAGGGAGGGTGCGTGCTCACCGACGACCCTCTGCTCAAGAAGCTGGTCGAATCCTTCCGCGACTGGGGCCGGGACTGCTGGTGCCTGCCCGGCAAGGAGAACACCTGCGGCAAGCGCTTCGGCTGGCAGCTCGGCGAGCTTCCCCGGGGTTACGACCACAAGTACGTCTATTCGCACGTGGGCTACAACCTCAAGGCCACGGACTTGCAGGCCGCCATCGGCCTGGCCCAACTCGACAAGCTGCCCGGCTTCATCGAGGCCCGCAAACGTCATTTCAAGAGGCTGTACGAGGGCATTCAAGACCTCAGCCACCTCTTCGTCCTGCCTGAAGCGACACAGGGCAGCGACCCGAGCTGGTTCGGCCTCCCCCTCGCCGTCCGTCCCGAAGCCCCCTTCGAGCGGGCGGCGGTGCTGGACTTCCTGAACCAGCGCAAGATCGCCACCCGCCTCCTCTTCGGCGGCAACCTCACCCGCCAGCCCGCCTACCTGGACGCCCCCAAGCGCGTCGTCGGTGATCTTCGGAACTCCGATTTCGTCATGGAGCGTGTCTTCTGGCTAGGCGTCTACCCGGGGCTGACGGAAGCTATGCTGGATTTTGTAGTCCAAGCTCTCCATGATTTCTCCATGGAGGCGGTATCGTGAGGCCCGATCAGGCAGGGAGAGAGGTGGGAATACAGGCGCGACAGAATCCTCTGGCTGCCGACCTAGATCACGTGTTGACCCATACCCGGCCTCTCTGGGAGGAGCTGCGAGGGCGACGCCTGTTCATCACCGGTGGTACCGGCTTCATCGGTTCCTGGCTTCTCGAGAGCCTCCTTTGGGCCAACGATAGGTTTGGCCTGGGGGTCGAAGCCACGGTGCTCACTCGAACCCCTGAAGCCTTCCGGAGAAGGGCCCCCCACTTGGCCGATCAACCGGCGGTCACGCTTCACGCCGGTGACGTGAAGTCTTTTGCCTTCCCGGCAGGGGAGTTCCCCTACCTCATCCATGCCGCCACCGAATCGTCGACCATCAGACAAGACAAGACTCCACTCCGGATGATCGCTACTATCGTAGACGGCACGCGGCGCGTTCTGGATTTCGCGGCGAATTGCGGTACACGCAAGCTGCTGTTCCTGAGTTCGGGCGCCGTTTACGGCCCTCTGTCCGCTGGTTCAGGAGGCGTGTCCGAGGACTATGGCGGGGGGCCCAACCTGTCTGTCCCTGCCTCGGCTTATGGGGAGGGGAAACGGCTGGGGGAGTTACTCTGCGCCGCGGCCAGCGAGCAATATGGATTCGAGACCAAGATCGCCAGGTGCTTCGCCTTCATGGGGCCGTATCTCCCGCTGGATGGCCACTTCGCCGTCGGTAATTTCATTCTTGACGTGCTCCAACAAAGATCCATCCGGATCCATGGCGACGGTTCTGCGGTCCGTTCGTACCTCTATGCTTCCGACCTCTCCGTGTGGCTATGGACCGTTCTCTTTAGAGGGAAATCCTGCACACCATACAACGTGGGTTCTGAGGAGACAATCTCCATCCGCGCACTGGCGGAGGCGGTTTCGAAGGTTGTGGATCCGCCGATGACCATCGAAGTGAACGGGCGGCGCCGGGAAGGGACCACCGTTGACTACTATGCTCCCTCCACGGCCCGGGCTCGAACCGAACTGGGGTTGCGCCAGCACATTTCCCTTGAGGATGCGATCCGAGGTACGCTGAAATGGTGTGCATTAGCCCTATAGCCCTTTGGCCTCTTAGAGGAGACCCCACATGGACGCGATCAAGATCGGCACGCAGATGGTCGGTGATGGTCTGCCATGTTTCATCGTGGCCGAAATCGGTATCAACCACAATGGGGATATCGACCTGGCCAAGAAGCTCATCGACATGGCAGCAGTGGCGGGCTGCGGCGCCGTGAAATTCCAAAAGCGGACCGTGGAGGTGGTCTACACGCCCGAGGAACTGGCCGCGCCCCGCGAGAACCCCTTTGGACCCACAAACGGGGATCTCAAGCGGGGGCTGGAGTTCGGCCTGGAGGATTATAGGGAGATTGACGCGTACTGCCGGAAAAAAATCCCTTGGTTCGCCTCCTGCTGGGATGAGGGAGCTGTAGATTTCATCGAGCAGTTCAACCCCCCGTGCTACAAAATCGCCTCGGCCTCCCTGACGGATGATGCCCTGCTCAGACATACCCGCGCGAAGGGAAAGCCCATCATTCTCTCGACCGGCATGAGCACCTTGGAACAGGTTGACCACGCGGTGGAGGTCCTGGGGAAGCAAGACCTCATCCTCCTCCACGCCTGCAGCACGTATCCCGCATTTTACGAAGAACTCAACCTGAGAGTCATCGGCCTCCTCAAGGAGCGGTACGGGGTGCCAGTGGGCTATTCAGGACACGAGACGGGCTTGCCGTCCTCCTTGGCTGCAGCGGCCATGGGGGCCGTCGTGGTGGAGCGTCACGTCACCCTTGACCGTTCCATGTGGGGATCGGACCAGGCCGCCTCTCTTGAACCCAACGGGGTCAACCGCCTCGTGCGGGACATCCGGCTCGTGGAGAAGTCCATGGGGGACGGTGTGAAACGGGTGATCGAGCGCGAGATGCCGGTCATGAAGAAGCTCCGTCGCAAAGGGTGAGTCAGGTGACGAGAATCAAAGCGATTGGGCTGGATGTTGACGGGGTCCTCACCGATGGAGGGCTTTATTTGGGTGCCGGTGGCGAGGAGAGCAAGCGCATCTGCTTTGCTGACATCATGGGTATCTCCATGGGGCGGAGGGAGGGGCTGACCTATGCCCTCATCTCGGGGGAAGGCGGTCCTCTGGTGCGCCGAATCGCATCCAAGCTGCAGATCTCCCACGTCTACGAGGACTGCAGGGACAAGGCGGGCGCACTCAAATCCCTCGTGGACGAGTTGGGGATCGGGCTCTCCGAGGTGGCCTACATGGGCGACGACGTGAACGACCTGGCCGCCCTGAGAATCGCTGGACTCTCCTCCGCCCCATGCTCGGCCCGGCCGGAGGTCCTGAAGGAGGCCGCGTTCATCTCCCGGGCGCCAGGCGGTTCGGGTGCGGTGCGTGACCTCATCGATCACCTCTTGACCGCCTCGGACGAAGCCCCATGAAGCTTTCCGACTACGTGATGCAATTCATAGCAGCCCAGGGCGTCCGGCACGTCTTCATGGTCCCGGGCGGGGGCGCGATGCACCTCAATGATTCTGCAGGGCACACCGAAGGCATCGAGTACGTCTGCAACCTCCACGAGCAGGCCTGCGCCATAGCCGCGGAGAACTATGCCAAGGCTACGGGTGGCCTGGGGGTCGCCTTGGTGACCAGCGGGCCGGGCGGAACGAATGCCATCACGGGAGTTGCGGGTGCGTGGATGGATTCAACCCCCACCCTGGTCATCTCCGGGCAGGTGAAGCGCTCGGACTTGAAGGGTGATTCCGGCGTCCGTCAGATGGGAGTCCAGGAGGTGGACATCGTTTCCATGATCCGCCCCATCACCAAGTATGCCGCTACGGTGTTGGAGCCAGGAGGCATCCGCGTCCATCTCGAAAAGGCCGTCCACCTAGCTCTAAACGGCCGGCCGGGGCCCGTCTGGCTGGACATCCCACTCGACGTCCAAGCGGCTCAAATCGCCCCTGAGACGCTTGATGGCTATGTTCCAGAATCGGACAGGGACGTAGGAGCTAAGGAAAGTCGCCTAAGTCAACAGGTCAGGCAGGTCAGAGATATTCTGGGCAAAGCCCAACGTCCGATTCTCTTAGCGGGGAATGGGATCCGCCTGGCACACGCGCTGCCGGCTCTTCTCAACCTCATCGACCGACTCGGCATTCCGTTCATGACGACATGGCTGGCGATTGATTTTGTCGGCGAGGACCATCCCCTGTTCGTAGGCCGCCCCGGGGCTGTGGCCCCCCGAGGAGCCAATTTTGCGGTCCAGAATTCTGACTGCCTTATTTCGATCGGGTCTCGTCTGGACATGATCCTCACGGGTTACGCTCCGAGAAAGCTCGCGAGAGACGCCACAAAGATAATGGTCGATATCGACCAAGCCGAACTGGACAAACACACGGGGATCATTGATCTGCCGATCCGAGCCGACGCAGGCGATTTCATTCGCGAGTGGCTGGCCCAAGCGGCGAGCGGAAGCCCTGCCGACTGTCGCGCATGGAAAGAGCGCTGCAAGGAGTGGAAGGTCAAGTACCCCGTCGTCTTGCCGGAGCACCGCCGCCCGTCGGGTCGCGTAAGCACGTACTATCTTTCGGAGGTACTCTCAGAGGAACTCGAGAGTGGGGACCAGATCGTGTCGGGCAGTTCCGGAGCAGGCATCGAAATCTTCCTACTTTGCTTCAAGGTCAAGAGCGGGCAGCGCATCTTCCATACGACGGCGCTCGGGGCCATGGGTTTCGGCCCGCCGGCCTCGGTCGGCGCGTGTCTTGGCGCGAACGGGCGGCGGACCATCTGCGTCGACGGCGACGGAGGCTTCCAGCTAAACGTCCAGGAGCTAGAGACCGTGGCCAGACTGCGCCTGCCGGTGAAGTTCTTCATCCTCAACAATGGGGGCTACTCTTCGATACGGACCTCGCAGAAGCGGCACTTTGGCCGATTGTCAGGCGCAGACTCATCCAGTGGTCTCACGCTGCCGAGCTTGGGACGCATCGCACGCGCCTACGGTCTTCGCGCCATGCGGATTTCAACCCAGCGGAACCTGCGCGGCGCGATTCGGTCGGTCCTGGAATCCCCCGGGCCGGTTGTCTGCGAGATCATGTCCGTCGCGGATGAACCCAGAATGCCCAGCATCGAGGCGAGGCAGCAACCGAACGGATCCATGGTCTCCACGCCGATCGAGGATCTCTGGCCCTTTCTGGACCGGAGCGAGTTCCTCTCCAACATGATCGTGCCGCCGTTCGAGGGGTAAAACGATGCGTGCCGTGGCTGGCGGGGATATGACGGGATACAGCGAACCATCGATCCGACTGGGGATCATGCAAGGCAGGCTTCTTCCCCCGGTGAACGGGCGGATCCAGTGCTTCCCGGCAGACCGTTGGAGAGAGGAGTTCGCCCTTGCCGCGAAGGCGGGACTCTCCCGGATAGAGTGGATCTTTGAGACCTGGGGGCACGACGCTAATCCCATCGCATCGGACGAAGGCACCAAGGAGTTGAAGGCCCTGTCTGCGAGGCACGACGTGAGGATCGACTCCCTGTGCGCCGATTACTTCATGGAGAAACCGCTGCTCAGGGCGGCGCCAGAGGACCTCCGAGTTCGAAAGCAGACGCTGGAGTGGCTCCTTGCCCGCTGCACATCGGCAGGCATTGGAAGGGTGGTTCTGCCTTTCGTCGACACGTCGGGGATCGGGACCGATGAAGAGCTGGATGCCGTGGCAGGCACGCTCAGGGACTTGGTGGACACCATCCGCGGAACCGGCGTCGAAATCCACCTCGAGACGTCCCTCGATCCACGCAAGTTTGGACGGCTCCTTAACCAACTTCCGGCTCCGTTCTTCAAGGTGAATTACGATTCGGGGAACAGTGCCTCCTTGGGATACGATCATTCGGAGGAGTTCGCCTCGTACGGCGATCGGATCGGAAGCGTTCACGTCAAGGATCGGTTGTTGATGGGAACCACGGTTTCGCTCGGAGAAGGGCACGTCGATTGGCGAGCCCTCGGCGCCTGCCTCAAGAAGGTAGCCTACTCGGGTGATCTCATTCTCCAAGTCGCCAGGGGGAAGGACGGGGATGAGGTGGACTGGGCACGGCACAACCTCGCCGTTCTTCCGGCTCTCATGGGCTGGACTACGGAGGATAGGACGTGAGCCTCGCGACCCGCATGGGGCCGGTGAAGGTGCTCATGATCGGGCTGGGTGGGGTCGGTCAGCGGCACCTTCGAAATCTGAAATCTCTGCTGGGAGATCGGCTTTCTCCCATGGCCTACCGCGTCCGGCGCCGCTTCACAGTGGTCACGGATCAGCTCACACTGGAAGAGAATCGCAACATCGAGCTGGAGTTCGGCATCCGAGTCTTCACCGATCTCTCCGAAGCGCTGGCCGAGGGCCCCGAGATCGCTTTCATCTGCAACCCGACGAGCCTCCATCTAGACGCCGCCATCGCGGCCGCCAAAGCCGGTTGTCACCTCTTTGTGGAGAAACCGCTCAGCCACTCACTGAGAGGGGTCTCTACGCTGTCGCGGGTGGCCAAGAGCAAGCGGCTCGTCATCGCCGTAGGTTACCAGATGCGATTTCATCCCGTGGTGCGAAGAATCAGGACGTTGCTTGATCAGCGAGCTATCGGACGAATTGCCTCAGCCGAACTTGAAATCGGAGAGTACCTGCCGGGCTGGCACCCGTACGAGGACTACCGCCAGATGTATGCTTCGAGGAGAGATCTGGGTGGTGGAGTAGTCCTTTCGCAGATCCACGAACTCGACTACCTCTACTGGTTCTGGGGAGTACCAAGCCGCGTGTTCGCCATGGGCGGGCAGCTCGGCGCCTTGGGGATCGATGTCGAAGATACGGCCAGCGTACTCATGGAGTACGAGCTGGAGGGTCGCCGGGTTCCTGTCCATCTTCACATGGACTATCTGCAGCGTCCCGCGTGCCGGACCTGCAAGATCGTCGGGGACGAGGGGATGATTGTCGCGGACTTGAGAAGTCTCAGCGTGAATCTGTTCGACCGAAACGGAGCTCTCGTCGAAGCCAATTCGTTCCAGGGTCTTGAACGCAACCAGCTTTTTGAGGACGAGGTGCGGGAATTTCTCGAATGTGTCGGCGGTCAAGGCGCTCCCTCAGTTGGACTTGAGGACGCTCGACAGAGCCTCCGCATGGCTCTGCTCATCAGGAAGTCGATGGATATTGGACGGGTCTTGCGCTTTCCTGGATTAAGACCATGAAGGCCAAGGCTGAGCGGCTATTCTCTCTTAGGAATCGGGTGGTGGTCGTCACCGGGGGAACCGGTCTGCTAGGACTCCAACACGCGGAGGCCATCGCGGAGGCCGATGGGATCCCCGTTCTGGTGGATATTCGTCCGATCCGGGCACAACTGGGCGAACAGGAATGGATCAGACGATTCGGTGAGGATGCCTGTGAAGTCATCGCCGATATCACCAAGGAAGGTGACGTGAAGGACATTTTAAAGACCGTACTCGAGCGATTTGGAAGAATCGATGTCCTTATCAATAACGCGGCGAACAATCCCCAAGTGTCGGCCTCCCAGGATCGGGAATGGTCGCGCCTGGAGAACTTCCCTCTCTCGCAATGGACCGACGACCTTTCGGTCGGATTGACGGGGGCCTTCCTCTGTTCGAGAGTCCTCGGCGCCGAATTGGCCCGGAAAGGACATGGCGTCATTGTCAACATCGCCTCGGACCTCGCGCTGATCGCCCCAGACCAAAGGCTTTATCGGCGCGCCGATACCCTCGAGGAACACCAACCGGTGAAACCAGTGAGTTACTCGGTGGTGAAGGCTGCGCTGATCGGGCTGACGCGCTATCTTGCGACTTACTGGGCCGACAAGGGAGTGAGGGTCAACGCGATCTGTCCGGGCGGGGTCTATACAGATCAACCAGAAGCCTTCGTTACTCGCCTTTCCTCCCTGATCCCCCTCGGCCGCATGGCCAATCTGGACGAGTATCGGGGGGCAATTCTGTTCTTGTGTTCGGAGGCCTCTTCGTACATGACCGGTGCCACCCTGGTGATTGACGGAGGGAGGACCTGTTGGTGACCGGCGAGAAGGCGCCTTTCGAGTCGCCATCGCCCACGGAGGACATGATCCGATGAGCAGAGACCCCCGGCGGGATGATCTTCATAGACTTCTCGAAAAACGGATTGAGGATCTTATTGAGGAGGAATCGGCGGCCTTCGACCAGGTCACCGCTGGAGGTCCCGAGGACCTCGTGCTTTTCGGCGCGGGCCACCTGGGAAGAAAAACGCTTGAGGGCCTTCGCAAGGCCGGCGTGGAACCGATCGCCTTTTGCGATAACAACCCAGCCCTCTTGGGGGGCGACGTTCAGGGATTGCAGGTCCTCTCCCCACAAGAAGCTGCCAGGCGGTATGGCCAGAAAGCAGTCTTTGTAGCCACCATCTGGGGAGGGGAGCTCACGGACCGGATGAGC
>JAKBES010000107.1 GCA_021833665.1 Acidobacteriota bacterium | reverse complement strand
ATGGCAACGCCCCAGAGCATAGAGGCCAGGGACGAGAAGGGCGGGAGACCCGCCGGCGGCGGTTACGAGAACGCGAGCGAAGAGCGAGCGTTCGCCGTTACGCCGCCGCGGGAGGGCCCCGCCCCGGGAACCGTGGGCGGCCTTGAAACGCAAGCCGCGAGACTCGCGAGCGGCGAGGCTTCTAGGCCGCGCAGGTTCGAGTCCCTGGCGGTCCACCAAAACTCGAGCGGGGGGCGAGAGCCCCTCGCTTTTCGCCGTGCCTCCACCCAGGAGGGGACTAAGCAAGCGACTGCCATCGCCGTCCCCGCTCCCGTCTCCTGTCCCTCGTCCCTGTCCCTCCTGAATGCCAAATCCCAATTTCCCCTCCGCCCCTCCGCCTTGCCCCCGAGCGCCACAGGCGGTAGAATGCTTGCCATGTCTAGAGCCGGGGAACGCCTCAGAGCCCTATCAAAATTCGCTGCCAAAGGAATCCTTTTCATGGGGTCCTCGCTGGCCTTGGCAATCCTCGTCTTCCACTTCCTGTTCCAACCGTTCCAAGTGGCGGGGCTCAGTATGTCTCCGTCCCTGAGCGACAAGGACTACCTTCTCGTGGACCGTGTTTTCTTCAGAGGCTCAGGCCTTCATCGGGGCGATCTGGTGGTGTTCCACGTGGGCAACGATCCGCGATTTCTCGTAAAGCGGGTCGTGGGCATGCCGGGTGAATCGGTCGCCTCTCGCGGGGGCATCCTGACCATCGACGGCAGGGCCCTCTCGGGAAAGGACGGCATAGTAGCCAAATATCCCGATTTCGGTCCCGTGCAGGTTCCGGAAGGGTCCTATTTCTGCCTGGGGGATAATCCCGCCGTGAGCCTGGACAGCCGGATGTTTGGCCCCGTCAAAAAGGACCAGATTTACGGCAGACCCTTCTTTCGCTATCTTCCGCTGGCTCGTTCCGGTTTTCTGTCCGAGGCGGGCCATGGCGGATGATCACCAGGGGGTAAGCGCCCCATGAGCGTACCCGCCGCACCCATCCAGGGGGATTTCAACGAGCTCGGCCTCCCGGAAATCCTGGATTACCTCCGGACCACCGGCAAGACTGGGGTTCTCCTCGTGAGAAACGGCTCCGTGACCAAGACCCTCCATTTCAAGCGGGGCCTGGTCGTGTTCGCCTCTTCCAACCTTCCCAAGGAGCGGTTCGGCGAAATGCTCCTGAAGGAGGGCAAGATCACCGCCGAGCAATTCGAAGCGGCGGGCAAGCTCGTCACCCGGGGCAAACGCCTTGGCAAAATCCTCGTGGAGCTCCAGGCCATCAGCCCCAAGGACCTTTGGAACGAGGTTCGGCATCAAGTCCAGGAGATCGCCTACAGCGTCCTCGGGTGGGATTCCGGCTCCTTCCATTTTTTGGAGGGTGAGGAGCGCACGGGGGAGAACATCACGACCTCTTTGACGGTGCCCGAGATTCTCCTGGAGGGCCTCAGACGCATCAAGGATCCGGCCCTTTTCGAGCGGCGCATTCCGTCCCGGGACATCGTCTTCGAGCGGGTTCTTCCCGCCAACCGCCCCACGGGCCTCCACATCGAGGAGTACGAGAGGCATGTCTTTCACCTCGTGGACGGCAATCGGAGCGTTCAGGAGATCAGTGATCTGAGCGAAATCGGCGAGTTCGAAACGCTCAAGACCCTCCTCATCTTCTTCACCATAGGCTTTCTCCACGTTCGGCGCCGGAAAGATCACTTCGCCGAAGAGCAGAAGGAGATGGCCGAATTGAGGGAACTGATAAAGAATTACAATGAAATGTTCACGTTCCTCTATCACTACCTTCTGCGGGAAGTGGGACCCATTGCCGAGAACATCCTGGACAAGTACTTGGGGCGCCTCAAGACGCTCCAGCCCGAAATCTTCTCCCGGGTAACTCTCCGCAGCAACGGCGCCCTTTCCGAGGAGCGCATCCTGGAGAACCTCAAAGCGCTCAACGGGGCACGGCGGGCGGCCCTCGTGGATGCCCTGAACGAATACCTCTACTCCGCGCTCCTGGCCATCCGCCGAACCCTGGGCGCGGACCACGAGCAGCGGGTCTTGCAAACCCTCCGGAGCACCCGGAAGGACCTCTTCCATGAGGCCCCCTGACGGGCCAATCGACGCCTGTCCGTGTCTCGCGATCCTCGGGCCTACGGCCTCGGGCAAGAGCCGCTTCGCCCTGGAGGTAGCCCTTCGCTTCGGCGGGGAGATCGTGTCCTGCGACTCCATGGCCGTCTATCGAGGCATGGACATAGGGACGGATAAGCCCTCCCGTGAGGACCGGGCCCGCATCCCTCACCATTGCCTCGACGTGGCGGAGCCGGGAACCTACTTTTCGGCCGGCGCCTTCCGGGAGGCGGCCTTGTCCGCCATCCGAGGGATCTCGGCTCGGGGCCGCCTCTGCATCATCGTGGGCGGAACGGGGCTTTACTACCGCGCCCTCACCCAGGGCCTCGTGGACCTGCCCCCCCGAAATGAGACCCTGCGCCGCCGCCTTCAGGAGCGTGCCGCGCGCAAGGGCGCCGAATCGCTTCACCGCCTTCTGACCAAGCTGGATCCAGCATCTGCGTCGCGAATCGCTCCGGCCGACACGCTGCGCGCGATCCGAGCCCTCGAAGTGCGTATCCTGACGGGTGAGCCCCTCTCCCGAGTGATCGAAGCCCAGCCCTTCCGCCGGACGGGACCGGAAGGGATGCTGAAGGTGGGAATCACCGGCCCCCGCGACCTCCTTTACGCCAAGATCGAAAGGAGAGTTGACGCCATGGTGGACGGAGGCCTTCTCGGAGAGGTGGAAGGGCTCTTGCGGGCTGGGCTACTGAAAGGGCCTGCCCGCAAAGCCATTGGCTACGGAGAGCTGGCGGACCACTTGGAGGGCCGCTGTTCCCTGAGGGAAGCGGTGGAGCGGGTCAAGCTCCGGTCCAGGCATCTCGCCAAGAGGCAGGTCACCTGGTTCGGGAAGGAATTGGGCCTTACGTGGTATAGTATAGGTAAGGAGGCGTGGTCAAACGATGCAATCCAATTCATTCAAAGATGGCACGAAAAAGCCCAGCCCACCCCATGAGATCAACATCCAGAACCAGATCCTGAACTTCGTCCGGAAGGACCGCGCTCTCATCACGATCTTCCTGGTGAGCGGCAAGAAGTTCGTGGGACAGGTGCTGGGATTCGACCGTTACACGATCCACATCCGCGGCCGCGACTACGATCAGATCGTCTTCAAGCACGCCATTACCAACATCTCGGTGCCCAGGCACATCATGCAGAAGATGCAGGGCGCCGAGGGCGACTTCGAAGGCGAGCCGCTGGCCGAGTTGCCGCCCGAGGGCGACGACGCGGGCGCGCCGGACGAGGGCGGACCGGTGTGATGGGGCGGCGGGGTTCCGTGGTCCCCCGCCCGAGCAAGGCTGAGGTGTAAGGGTGAGGGGGGGCACGATGGAGACGAGCGTCCTTCGCAGTGTTCCGCTTTTTGCGGGCCTGAGCCCGAAGCACCTCGAAAGCATCCTTGCCGTGTCCCAGACTCAGGTTTTCCCCAAGGACACCCGCCTCTTCGGGCAGGGCGACCGGGGCGAGTCTTTGTTTCTCGTCTTGTCCGGGCGAGTGAAGGCGGTCCTTCTGGCGGAAGACGGGCGAGAGCTCATTCTTGCCATTTTCGGCCCCGGCGAAATCTTCGGCGAAATGGCCCTCTTCGATCCCGACGAGCGGCGAACCGCCACCGTGGTGACCGTCGAGACCACTACCCTCCTCACCCTCTCGGGCAAGGAGTTCATGGCCATGCTGGGGGACCACCCCGCCATCGCTCAGAGCCTCCTTCGCACCCTCACCCAGCGGCTCAAGGATTCGTCCAGCAGGATCGCCAACCTGATATTTCTAGACACCTACAGCCGCGTGGGCACCTACCTGGTGAAGATGGGCGAGCAGCAGGGCCGCAGACTGGCGGACGGGTCCCTCGTGCTTACGAGGCCCCCCCAGCAAGACATCGCCGAATATATCGGCTCCAGCCGGGAAACCGTCAGCCGGGCCTTGAAGGAACTGGAACACCAGGGGCTCATCCGGGTCATCGGCAAGAAAGTCATCCTCCACCGAATCAAAGCGTGACTGCCGTCACAAGTCCGGTCCTTTCCCCTTGGCCCTGTCTATGGCCGTGCTAGCATGGCACCAGGAAGAGAAAGGAGAACGCCATGGCCTCTTCGCGCTTCTGGAGATTCGCGGCCCTAGGCGGGGTCCTGGCCCTCGCCGCCCTGGCCCAACGGGGCCCTTACCAACCCTACCTGGAAACGCTCACGGGGGGTGCAGTCAATTGGGACGAGGGCTGGCTTCGCGCCGACGCCTCCGTGCCCCTGGCCGCGGGCATGCCCGCAGCTCAGGCGCAGGTGGACGCTCGACGCGTGGCCATGATCAAAGCGCAGGCCTCCGCCCTGCGCATCGCCCTGCGCCTGCCCGTGAACAGCGAGCAGCGCCTTGAAGCCTTCGAGGCCTTGAAGATCCGGGTCAAGGGCATCGTGGCCGGCGGGGAGATCCTTTCGGAGGGCCTGCAGGGCCGGGCGTACACCCTTTCCCTTCGTGTGCCCATCAACGGCGTGAAGGGCCTTGCCGCGGAGGTCACGACCGTGACCCTGCCCCGTCCAGAACCCAAACCGGCGCCCCAGACCGGGGCCTCCAAGCCAGCGCCCCAGGCCTCCCGTGGCGCGCCGGCGCCTCCGTCCTCCTCCCTGGCCTCCTTTGCCTCCGTGACGGTGGACGGGACGGAGGCGGGGATCAAGCCGGCCATCCAGCCCCGCATCCTGGACCCCGAGGGACGGGAGGTATACTCCTGCAAAACGGTGAACCCGCGGGTGGCGAAGGAATCCATGCTCGCGCGCTACGTGACGCCGTCAGGATCCGGCGAAGGAACGCCCTCCTCGTGGAACGGCCCCGGGGGCTTCTCGGATCTCCCCCTCGCCCTCGTGAGCCCCCCCTGGCGCCTCTTCGCCCAGCGGGCCCCTTCAGCACGGCCGCGGGGCCAGGACCAGAGCCTGCACGTCACCGCGCTCTCGGCTTCAGGCCCCCTGAAAGCGGACATTGTGGTCACCGAGGAAACCGCAAAGAGACTGCGGGAGGCCGAAGCTTCGTCTGGGGTTCTGACGGAGGGCAAAGTCGTGGTGGTGGTCCGTGCCGACGTGGGCGGAGTGGAAAGCCGCTTCCGCGGCCCGGCGGCGGCAGCAGCGCCCGAACTGGCCCGCAGGTAAGGGGGGATCATGAAACCCAGCCGCGCCCGAACGCGCCCCTGGCAAGCAGGCCTTCTCCTGGGCCTGGCCTTGGGCCTGGCCGTGGCGGTCCCGCTGGGCCTCGGAGCCGCGGCTTCGCTGGAAGGCCCCGTCTACGACCTCCTCCTCCGCTCCAGGCAGGCCAGCGCCGACCCCAGGATCCTGCTGGTGGGCATGGACGACGACACCTTCAACGCCCTCGGGGGCCGCGCACCCACTCGCCCTGAGATCGCCAGGGCCGTGAAGCGCCTTTGGGATGGGGGCGCCAGCCTTATCGCCTTGGACCTTCTCTTCACCAGTCCTCGGAGCGAGGCGGAGGACGAGCCCCTCCAAGAGACCCTCGCTACGGCGGACACGGTGCTGGCCGCCAACCCCGCCGCGAGCGCCAGGCCCCTCCCCCGGTTCGCACGGCAGGCCGTCGGCGTAGGCTCCGTGGACTTGATGACGGACCGGGACGGAGTCCTGCGCCGTCTCCCGCCCCCGTACCTTGCTCCGGCGGAGGGAGGCTTGGCCGTGACGGACCTTCCCTTCGCCCTGGCCTGTGCCCGCCAGATATGGCTTCCCGGAGGACCGCAGCCGGTGAAGCTGGAGGGAACCACCCTTTGGCTCGGAAATCATCCTTACCCGGCAGGCCGGACGGGCTGGCTCATCCCCTTCTGCGGAGGCGACGGTACCCTGCCACGCCTCTCGTTCAAGAACCTCCTCACCGGTGACGCCCGCCTTCCCGATCTCAAGGGCAAAATCGTTCTCGTCGGTTCGACCCGCCCTAGCGCGCACGATTACTTCTCCGTGCCCTACCCCGCGCGCGGCACGGCTATCAGGGGCTTCCAGACCATGACGACCCACACCATGGCCGGGGTAGAGGTCCACGGACAGGCACTCTCGGCCCTCCTCAAGGGAGAGGCGATTTGCCCGCCGTCGGGCAAAGCAAGGGCGGCCCTCTTTGTCGTGTTAGCGGCCCTGGGGACCGTCCTGACCATGTTCCCGCTCAAGCCGGCCCTGTCCCTCTCCATCTGGCTCGCCTTCGGCTTGGCCATCCTTGGAGGCGCCCTTGTCGCTATTCGCCACGGCCTGGCTGTGCCCCTCCTGGCTCTCTCCGTTTGCTGGCTGGCCTATACGGGATGCTCCTTCTCCTACCACCGCTACCGCGATTTTCAGGAGAAGCGGGCTGTCCAGCGCCTCTTCACGCGGTACGTGTCTCCCAATGTGGCGAAGGAGCTCCTCGCCAATCCGGACCTCGTCCACCTGGGAGGACGGCGCAAGGAGCTGACCATTCTCTTCTCCGACATCCGGGGCTTCACCCATCTTTCGGAACGCCTTCCTCCCGAACAGGTCAGCGCCCTCTTGAACGAATACTTCACCGTCATGACGCAGGTGCTCTTTCGCTTCGACGGCACCCTGGATAAGTTCATTGGCGACGCGATTCTCGCCTTCTTCGGCGATCCTCTGGACCAGCCCGATCAGGCGGCCCGGGCCATGGCCTGCGCGGCGGCCATGCAGGAGGAGGCGGCGGCCCTCCGCTCGCGATTCGAGGGGGAGGGCAAACCGCCCCTTCACATCGGCATAGCCGTCCATACGGGACCGGCCGTTGTGGGCAACAATGGCTCCGAGACCAACTTCCTCTACACCGTCATCGGAGATACGGTCAACCTGGCCGCGCGGCTCCAAGGGCTCGCGGTTCAAGACGACGTCATCACCACCATCGCCACGGCCGCGCGCATTCCCGGCTTCGAGGGCACCTACGCGGTGGAGCGCCTCGATCCGGTGATGGTTAAAGGCAAGTCTGAAGCCATCCCCATTCTCCGGGTTCTGGGAAGAGCACGGACATGAGAAGGAGAAGGACCATGAGAGGGACAGCCATTTCACTGTTCGCCGCCGTAGCCGTCCTGCTGGCCTTGGCCCTGCCGGCCCAGCAAACCGTCACTGCCACGGGAACGGCGGCCATCCTCAACAAGGACGCCGCCCAGGCCCGGGACCGGGCCGTGGAAAGCGCCCTGCGCGCCGCGGTGGAGCAGGTCGTGGGCACCATGGTGGACTCGGAGAGCCTGGTGCGGAACAACCAGCTCCTCTCCGACAAAATCTACACCCAGACCACGGGCTACATTTCCACCTACAAGGTGACCCGCGAGAAGGCAGACCCGGACACCAACATCTACACCGTCACCCTGGACGCGGCCGTCAAGGAAGGCAATCTCCAGGACGATCTGGGATCCATGGGCCTCCTGCTCAGGCGCATGAAGATGCCGCGCGTGGCCGTGGCCCTGACCGAGGACGGAGACACGGCCTCGGGCCAGCTCCTTCGCATGCTCAAAGACAAGGGTTTCCTCGTCGTGGACACGGGTTCAAAGGAGCCTCCGGCGGGATTCTCGGGCATGTCGGAGACGGGGCAGGCGGACCTCATGAAAACGTACGGTGCGGAGGTGGTGATCCTCGGCTCGGCGCGGGGCCAGGCGGGAGCCAGCGTGGGCAACTCCAGCCTGATCTCCTACCAGGCCAACGTCGCACTCAAGGCCCTCAAGACCGATTCAAAGGAGGTCCTGGGCACGGCCACGGGCAGCGGCACCGCGGTCCACGTGGGGGAGGCGGGGCTCGCTCAGGCCCTCAAGGAGGCCACGACCCTCGCGGGCAACGACCTCCTCAGGCAGATCACCAAGCAGTGGTCCAGGGAGGCCTCCTCCACGCGCATCCTGGCCCTTGAACTTCGCGGGGCGGGTGCCGGTGAGGCGGAGCGCTTCGCCCAAAAGCTCCGCACCCAGGGACGGGGCATCCAGGATGTCGTGGTCCGCCAGGCCTCGGGCGGCGAAGCAACGATCAACGTCTCCATGCAGGGAGACGCATCGGACCTGGCCCAGGAAGTGGGCAAGCTCTTCCCCGGATGGCACATCCTGGACAAGAGCGCGAACCGTTTGACAGTCTCCAAGTGAGCGGGATATCTTAACCCGCACGGGAGGTCAACCCATGAAACGTACACTCATCGGTATCTTGGCGATCCTAGGCATCCTCACCGTGACGGCCGCCTTCGCGCAGCAAAAACCTCGAATCGCGGTCCTGAAAATCAAGAACAAGAGCGCCTACGGGGCCGACAGGATGGCCCGTGCCTGCGAGGACTGGCTCGTGGACGGCCTGGTGAAGACCGGACAGTTCCGCGTCATCGAGCGCCAGGAACTGGAATCCATCCTCAACGAACAGGGCTTCTCCCTCAGCGGGGCCGTGGACGACAAGACGGCCGTGGCCGCGGGCAAGATCCTGGGCTGCCAACTGGTGGTCCTGGGCGCCATCACGGATTTCTCGACTCACAGGTCCGGCGCCCACGGGGCCTTCGGTATCGGGTTCAACGTGGGCGTCACCAAGGCTGAAGGCACCCTCAACCTCCGCCTCGTGAACACGACCACCGCGGAGATCATCTACACCGGGTCCGAGAAGGGCGAGCACTCCTTCAGCAACGTGAACGTGGCGGGCTTCGGCGGCGGGGTGGATTGGGACGAATCCCAGGCGCGCCAGATCTTCGAGCCGGCCGTGGAACGCGCCGTGGCCAGAATCGCATCGAGCGTGGGCAGCCTCAAGGAGTCTCTTGGCTCTCTCGCCGTCTCTCGCGGCAAAGTGGCCAAGGTGAGCGACGGCAAAGTGTACGTGAGCATCGGCAGCACGGACGGCGTGCGGGAAGGTGACACCTACACGCTCTACCGCCTCGGCGAGGAGATCACGGACCCGGATACGGGCAAGAAGCTCGGCCAGGACAAGAGCAGACTGGGCACCTTCACGGTCACGAAGGTGGTGGCCGAACACCTCTCCATCGGCGTGACGGACAGCGGTTCCATACAGGTGGGCGATCTCATTGAAAAATAGCACGGACTCGGCCCGCGGGGACGGGCACGGTTCCCGTCCCCGCGGCCCAATCTCCCTCCTCACCGGAGGCACCTGCCGGATGCTCGCCCGATGACTCTAGCGAATTTGCTGACCATGTTCAGAATGGCCATGATCCCCTTTTTCATCATGGCTATCGTCTACGGTCATTCGGTGGTGGCCCTGTGGGTTTTCCTCGGAGCGGGAATCACGGATGCCCTCGACGGGGCCATCGCCCGCTTCTTCAACCAGCGGTCGGCCCTGGGGGCATTTCTCGATCCCGCCGCCGACAAGCTCATGCTCACCAGCGCCTTCGTGGTCCTCGCTCTGCCGGCAATGAACCTGGCCTACTCCATCCCCGTCTGGCTGCCCGTACTCACCATCGCCCGCGACGTGGTCATCGTACTGCTCACGTTGATCCTGCACCTCACCTACGGCATCAAGAGCTTCCCCCCCACGATCCCGGGCAAGGCCACGACCCTCTTCCAGATCTCCTTCATCGTGGGCGTCCTCTTGAAAGACTCCTATGGATTGCCGGGCCCGCTCCTCGTGTTTCTCATGTGGAGCGTGGCGGGACTCACTCTGGTTTCTGGCCTGCACTACATCTGGAAGATGAGAGAGCTGATCAAGGGAGCCGCATGAAAAGCCTCACAGGACCCGTTTTCGCCCTCGTGATCTTGAGCTTCGCCACGGCCTGCTCGCGTGCCCAGGCCCCGCCGCCGCCACTGGCGCCGCCCCAGGAGCCAGCCGTGATCTTCCCCGACGGATTCGCCGTCCAGGTGGATCTTGCGACCACGCCGGAACAGCAAGCCAACGGCCTCATGTACGTGGATTACCTCCCGCCCGACCGGGGCATGCTGTTTCTCTTTCAGGACGACGAGCGGCGGCCCTTCTGGATGAAGAACTGCCTCATCGCCCTGGACCTGGTCTGGCTGGATGAGCAGTTCCGCGTGGTGGACATCAGCGCGAACGTGCAGCCCTGCAAAGCGGACCCATGCCCGAACATCTTTCCGTCCCGCGCCATCCGAAACGTCCTGGAGGTGCAGGCCGGCCTCTGCGCCGCGCACCATCTGGTCCCCGGCGACAGGCTCGTGGTGGTGGGCTTGCCCGCGATGCCGTCGGCGCCCCCAGGCGGGCCAGGCTGAGCCCATGGCGGAGAAGACGTTCATCGAGCCTACCCGGCCCCAGCTTCACGTCTATACGGGCGAGGGTAAAGGGAAGACCACGGCCTGCGTGGGGCTGGCCATCCGCGCTCTCGGTGCGGGCATGGGCGTCTGGTTCATCCAGTTTGACAAGGGGTACAACGGCGTCAACGAGCACTACGCCGAGCGCCACATCCTCCGCTCCCTTCCAGGCCTCCGCCTGGACCCGACGGGATGCGAGAGGATTCAGCCCGACGGCCATTTCCGCTTCGGCGTCACCGTTCAAGACAAGGCCGAGGCCCAGCGAGGCCTCGCCTTGGCCCGGAACGCCGTGACCTCGGACGGGGCCGGCCTCGTGATCCTCGACGAGATCCTGTCGGCCCAGCAGTACCACCTCATCACGGAGGCGGAGATCCTGGAGCTCATCGGCCTGTGGCGCAAGGACCCCCGCTGTGAACTGGTCCTTTCGGGCCGGACCCGCCTCCAGTCGGTTTTGGACGAGGCCGATCTCGTGACTGAAATGAAAAAAATCAAGCATTACTATGACGCAGGGCTTATAGCCCGACGCGGGATCGAGTTCTAAGGACGGCGCCATACCGGCTGGGCGGCCATGCAACGCGCCGTTCCCCACCTGCGCCTGGCGCCACAAACCACTGGGCGAAGCTCCCTTCTCTTCTCTTCGCGTCCTGCGTCTCGCGTCTAGCGTCTTCTATGAAGAGGCCGGCCGTGTCAAGAGCGGATCATGGTTGTGGTTCTCCATGGTTGCGCCTGGGTGTGGGTGGTTGGGAACAAGCCAGCGTCCTCCACGCTTCTATCCGCA
>JAKBES010000106.1 GCA_021833665.1 Acidobacteriota bacterium | reverse complement strand
ATCTCCCTCCCGGGGTGGAGCGGATCAAGACAGCGGCGCTCAGGCCCGGCGAACCCTCGGCGCCATGGTTGCGGCGCAGGCCACCTTGAGGGCCTCACCCGGAAGGAACGGCAGGACGCCCATGAGAAGCGCCTGGGCCAGAGAG
The DNA here is from genome assembly GCA_021833665.1 of Acidobacteriota bacterium. GTDB lineage: Bacteria > Acidobacteriota > UBA4820 > UBA4820 > DSQY01 > JAKAJA01. The sequence goes on along the minus strand of JAKBES010000106.1, from coordinate 10,908 downwards.
AGGTGCAAGAGGACCAACAGCCACGCCGCGCCCAGGGTCAAGATCAGGAGGGAGGCCGCGGACATGAGGGCGACGCGGGCCCAAAGGCTCTTCGATGCCACCCTGGGCCACAGCCCCGCCACGAGGAGGGAGGCCGGCAGGAAAGCCCAGAGGTATCCTCCCGTGGGACCCGCGAGGTACACGGCGCCGGCGGCGGCTCCCGCGAAAGCGGACATGCCGAGTGCCCCCGCACCGAGGTAGATGCCCTGCACTCCCAGCGACCAGGAGCGGCCGAGCCAGGCCGCGCCGCACAGGACAAAGAGCGTCTGCAGGGTCACGGGAACTGGTGTAAACGGGAGGGGAATCTCCACGTACGCGCCCAGGACCGTACCCAGAAGGAAGAAGGCGGACAGCACGAAGCGCTCCGCGAGCGCCCCTCCCACTCGAACCTTTAGCGCTCCCATCACCCGATCCATTGCCATCCTCCCTCGGCGGACTTCCATCGGCCTCCCGCGCTCGGGCGCCGTCGGAATCCCGCTAAACGACTCATATGACACGAAAAGGCTCGCGCTGTCAACCTTCGCGGACCCGTAATTTCTTCGCTTTTTTGCTTTTTACTTTTGACTTTTCACTTTAAAATCCCGTCCGTCCTGGCCTTCGGCTCCTCCAAACTGGGTGTAATACAGGTGAGCGTAGAGGCCATTCTTGGCCAAGAGCTGATCGTGGCTGCCCTGTTCCGCCACGACGCCTTTGTGCAGAACCACGATGGAGTGGGCATCCTGAACCGTGGAAAGCCGGTGAGCCACGACGATGGCCGTCCGCCCCCGAAGAAGCTCTCTCAGGGCCTGCTGAATGAGGGCCTCGGTCTGGCTGTCCACGCTGGCGGTGGCCTCGTCCAAAACGAGGACGCGCGGCCCTGGCGCCAGCGCCCTGGCAAAGGAAACGAGCTGGCGCTCTCCCTGGGAAAGCACGGTGCCCCGCTCGTTCACGGGATGCTCCAGGCCGTCGGGAAGGCGCGACAAGACCATGCTCGCGCGGCTGACATCCAGGGCCCGCGCCATTTGCTCATCGGGGACCTGATGAAAGAGCGTCACATTGTGGCGGAGGGTGCCCGCGAAGAGAAACAGGTCCTGCTGGACGAAGGCGAACTGACGCCTCAGTTCCCGCACGTCCCATTCATCCAGGGGCAGGCCGTCCACGAGGATGCGCCCCTGGCCTGGGGTCAGGTCGTAGAAGCGCAGCAGGAGAGAGGTGATGGTCGTCTTGCCCGAACCCGTGGGCCCCACAAGAGCCACGGTTTTCCCGCTGGGCACTTCGAAACAGACATCCCGCAGAACCGGCTGGCCTTCCTCGTAGGCGAAATTCACCTTCTCGAAGACGATGTGGCCGGAGGCGGCGCGGGGGCGGCGCCCCTGGCCCGGATCCTCGGGGGCCGTGTCCAGAATCTTGAAGAGGCGCTCGCTGGCCACCACGCTGCTCTGGACGATGTTGAACTTTTCGGCCAGATCCTGGAGGGGCATGAAGAGCATCTTGAGATAGATCAGGAAGGCCAGGAGGGTCCCCAGGCTGAGGTTGCCGCGCATGGCCTGCCCTCCTCCGTACCACACCACCAGGCCCACGGCGGACGTGGCGAAGGCGTCGATGAGGGGCCGGAACACGGCGAAGATGTAGATGAGCTTCATCTGGGTGTCGTAGTATTCCCGCCCCAGGGCCGCGAACCTCAGGGACGTGCGCGCCTGCGCCGTAAAGGCCTTGATCACCCCTATGCCCTGCACCGATTCCTGCAGAAACGTGTTGATTTTGGCGAGCTGCACCCGGACGACCCTGTAAATCTTTTGCGAGGACGCCTTGAACCAGAGGGCCAGTCCTACCAAAGGCGGAGCCAGGGCGAGCAGGCAGAGGGTGAGGCGCGGGTCCAGGGCGAAAAGGACCGCCAGGATGCCGAAGAAGAGCACCAGATCACTGACGGCCGTGGCGATGACCGAAGTGAACAGCTCGGAAAGGGTGGCCGTATCGTTGGTGAGGCGCGTCACCAGACGGCCCACGGGGTTCTCGTCAAAATAGCGGACGGGCAGCCGGTGGAGCTGGCGGAAGAGCTGGCCCCGCATGATGACCACAGCCTTTTCGCCCAGGGCGTTCAGCCCGTATGTGGTGCCGTAGGCCAGGAAGAAATTCAGCACGAGAAGGAGGACGTAGCCGAAGGCCAAGGCAAGGACCCCTCGCCGTTGGGGTTCCAGGAGGGCCGCACGGCTGCCCGTAGGGAGCCCCCGCATGGCGGCCTGGGAAAGAAACGCCGTGCCGTGTTCCCCCTGGACCGCCTGAGTCTCGGTGGCCGCCCCCTGCGGAAGCTTGTAGTAGAGGTCCTTCCCCGACAGGTGCCGTGCCTGCACTTCGGACCGGTCCGCGCGAGAGAGTCGGGACGATTCGAGGAAAACCTCGGCTCCTCCCTTCGCCGGCACCGCACCCGGCAAGGAGAGGAAGCGGCGGTCCCGGGGCTGCTCCACCCGGACTCTCATGTAGGGCGGAAGAACGTAGCCGTCGATACCCCGGCGCATGAGGAGCGGCAGAGAGAGCTCGATCCCCGCCTGGGCCATGGATCCCGCGACGCAGACCACGAAAAGCCATCGCTGGCCCTTCACGAACCGCATCAGGCGCACGAAGTGCCTGAAGAGGGTGAACGCGCCCAGCTTCTCTTCCTCGCGTCTTACGGCCATGGGCTGATGCGGGATTTCGGATTTGGAATTTGGAATTGAACGAAACAAGGCCCCTTGGCCCCGGCCGTCCCTTCCGAATTCCGAGTTCCGAATTCCGGCTTTCTCCTCACGCTTCCATTTCCTGCAGCTCCACCATGTTCTTGTAGAACCCTCCCTGGCTAACCAGTTCCTCGTGGGTTCCCGACTGAATCACCGCGCCCCGCTGCATGCAGAGGATTCGGCCCAAGTCGCGGACGGCACTCACCCTGTGGCTGATCACGAGGGTCGTGGGCCGTCCCATGACATCCTTCAGCCCGCTCAGGATGGCCCGCTCCGTCTCTGAGTCCACGGCCGAGAGGGTGTCGTCCAGGAGCAAGATGGGGGCGGGCTTGAGCAGTGCCCTGGCCAGGCACAGGCGCTGCTTCTGTCCCCCAGAAAGGGTCACACCCCGCTCGCCCAGGAGCGTCTCATAGCCCTTGGGCAGGGCCTGGATCTCCTCGTGGAGCGCGGCGATGCGGCACGCGGCCTCCATGTCCTCCTGGGTGGCCCCGGCCTTGCCGAGCCTCAGGTTTTCGGCCACGGTGTCGCTGAAGAGGAAGGCCTCCTGGGGCACGTAGGCGATATGCTCTCGCAAAAATCCCACGGGCAGGCCGAGGATGTCGCGGCCATCCAGAAAGGTGCTCCCCTCCGGCGGGTCGTACATGCGGGTCAGGATCTGGGCCACGGTGCTCTTGCCCGCGGCCACCTCTCCCACGAGGCCCAGGCTTCCTCCCTGCGGAATGGAGAAGGACAATCCCTTGAGGGCCGGCTCCGCCTGTCCCGGATACGCGAAGGAGAGTCCCTTGACTTCGATACTGCCCCGCACCGCCGCGCCGAGAGGAACGGGCCGGTCGTCCTCTAAATCTTTCAGCCCCAAAAGGGCGTCGATGCGGTCCATGGAAGCGGCGGCCCGCTGCACCAGGCTGAGCATCCATCCCGCGGCGATCATGGGCCAGGTGAGCATCCCCAGGTAGGAGGAGAAGGCGACGAAGGCTCCGATGCTCGTGCGGCCCTCCATGACCCTGCTCCCGCCAACACCCAGGAGGATGGCCACGCAGGTTCCCGCGAGGAGGAGGATGGCGGGATGGAAATAGGCGTCCACGGCCACGTACCGCATGTACTTGCCGTAGTAGTCGCGGTTGCGGGCCTCGAAGTCCTCCACGTCTCCCTCTTCCTGGGCATAGGCGCGCAGGACCCGAATGCCGGACACGGATTCGCGGACTTTCTCCGTGAGGCCTTCAAAGGACGACTGCACCCGGTCCCACCGGTTGTAGATGGCCTGCAGCGACACCCCCATCAGCGCCGCGAGGAAGGGAAGGGGCAGGATGGTCCACAGGGCCAGGACGGGATCGAGCCAGAGCATGGCCGCGATGGCCACGACGGCGTAAATGGATGCATCGAACCCCGCCACGAAGCCCATGGCGATGGCTTGCCGGACGCTCTCAACGTCGTTGGTGGCCAGGGCCATCACCTCGCCCGTTCGAGTCCCCGAAAAGAAGCGGGTGGAGAGGCCCATGGCGTGATCCAGGATGCGGTTGCGCAAGTCCAGCTCCACCTTCCGGGCCGCCGAGAAGAAGAAATGGCGCCACGCGAAGCGGAAGAGAGCCACCACGCACGCCAGCCCCAGAAGGATCAAGGCCTGCCTGGCGATGAAGGACCCCGTCGCGGAAGACGCCGCCAGCTCGTCCACGACCCCTTTCACCACGAGGGGAATGGCGAGCTGGGCGGCGTCCACCACGAGGAGACACGCGAGGCCCAGCACCACCTTCCAGCGGTGCTTCCAGAACTCTTTGAAGATGGATTTGACCCCTGGCTTCACGGCCACTCCCCTTGGCGCCGCCTCCATGGCCGGCCACCGCCCTGCCATCACCGACGGCCTCATTGTAACTTAGGAATTTAGCAGGCTGCTGAAAAACTCCCGTGGGCCGCGTTGCCAACGCCACTCCACAGGCTAGGGCGTGGGCGAGAGCCTCGGAGCCTGGCCCGGTTGTATTTGAGGCAGTGTCCTTACTCCAGCGGGCGGAGGCGGCGGCATGACGAGGGGGGAGAAGAACCATTCGTCGTAGTAATCCTTGCCCCTCAAATCGGAGAAGGCCTTTTCGTGCAACCGGCAGCAGACGCCCAGGATGGGCTGGCCTTCCTCGCCTCCGACCTTGAAGGGCAACACTTCGCCCGGCGTTCCCGGCTGGAGGCCCTGTCCCGATCCCGGCTGGCCCGGGGTGGCCGGTTTGGCATTCAGTCCTCCGTTGCCGATGCCGCTCTGGTTGATACCCTGTCCTATCCCGCTCGTGGTGAAAATGGGCTTCCCGTCCTCCCCCATCGTAACCACCGTCACCCCAGGCCCCAGTAGGGTCCACTTGCCTTCGGGATCGAAGGGATTTTCCCAGAGTTTCCGGATGTACCGGTGCTGTTTAGGCCCCGTTTGGATGAGCTGCTCCATCTTCGTGGGGAAGGCGCCTCCGTGCTCCGATTGATAGAGGCGGATGGCCTCCACGTATTCCTCGCCGCGGAAGACCAGATCTTTCTCCCGCTCCCGCTTCATGATGATGGACGCGGGTTGGACCGCCGCGATGAGGAGCACGGCGATCACGAAAAAGCTTACCAGGACCCAGATGAAGATAACTCCCAACTCCCTCCCGGGGGAGTGCCTTTGGGCGGGGCCGGCACTGTGCCTCTCCGATGGACCCGAAGCGCGGGAACACCCGAGCGCAGCATCATCGCTCTTCCTGATCACCCGATCACCCACTCACCTTCTCACCAATCCGCATATTTGGTCCCGTCGGCGGCCACTTTGTCGGAAGCCGAGTGGACGTCGAAGATGCCGCCCGACTGCTCGCCCTCCGTGGGTTCGAGCTGGCCCGGATCGCCGCCGGTGTAGGGGACGGGAACCCAGTCGGACTTCTCCGTGATGGGGTCCACGGGAAGGTGGCGCATGTACCCGGCGGATACGAGCTCGCTGAGGGAATCGGGGTACTTCCCCTTGTCGGCGTAGTACTGGTCAATGACGTCGCGGATGGTGAAGAGGTTCTGCCGAAGCACCGTCTCCCGTGCCCGCAATACCATATTGCGATATGTGGGAACGGCCATGCTCACGAGAATACCCAGAATGGCCACCACCACCATGAGTTCGATGAGGGTGAAGCCCTTCTGGGAGCGAGGGCGTGGGTCCTGAGAGGCGGAGATGAGGAGATGCGGAGATGGAGGAAAAGAGGCCGGTGCCGCCCCCCGGGTGCAGGGCCGGAGGACGGCGTCGCCCCTCCTCATTTCGGAATTCCCTAATCTCCTCATCTCGGAATCCCCTAATCTCCTCATTCCGGCCATTTCCGATCTGCTCATCTCGGCCCTCTCACCATTCATTGTAGTGCGTCCTGCCGTCGAGGGCGGTGGCCGTGCTTTCGGTGTAGACATCGTAGACGTTGTCCCCGCCCCACGACGTGGAATCGGGGTCGTCTCGGGTCGAGCGCAGGCCCCACTCCGTCGTGCCCGTCATGGGATCCACGGGAATCCTCCGAAGAAATCGCACTTTTTTCCCCGTGGGATCGCCCGCCAGAGGGACCCCTTTGGTGAGCTCCTCCATGTCCTTGGGGTAGAGGTCCTGGGTCACGTCGGTCTGCGTGATGAGCCCTTGCAGTGCATAGCGGTGGTACTCGTCAATGGCCCTGCGCATCTCGCGAAGGTCCCGGCGCAGTTCCACCTCCTTCACCCGGCGGTCCATGATCTGCCCCGCGGGCACGGCCACCAGGGCCAGGATGGCGATGAGCGCCACGGCGAGGCCGACCTCAAAGAGGGAGATGCCCCGCTCGCGGCGTGGGAAACCTTTAGCCACCACTGCCTCCCGTGCCCGCTGGCTTCGCCGCCGACACCGCCGGGACCGCGGGCGCCGCGCCGGCTCCGTCCGCCACCGTCACGGTGGCGGACATGGGCGGCAGCGTCGCGCTTATCCCCGTCGAACCCGTGGCCGTTGCCACGCCAAAATTGATGTTCGCCTGGCCCGGCTTCACGGCGGTGAACCGCACACGGGCCAAGAGCCCCGATCCCGCGGCGCCGCCGCTAGCGCGTCCCGTATCCATCACCGCGAATCCCGGGCGCCGCTCATCCGCCACGAAGCTCGTGCCGGTGCCGCCCAGCTTGAGGAAAGTCCCCTCGTCGGCACCCTGGAACTTCAGCACGTCGCTCGGATAATCCATTTCGAGGTGCATGTTCTTGACGTCCTGGGCGCCCACGGCCACCAGGTTGAGAAGGACCGTCTCGCCGGGCTTCACCGTCAGGTTCGTGGGGCTCAGCATGAGACGGACGCTGGTCCCCGCCATGGCAGTACTCCTGCCTGAATCCTCGGCGGGTGCGCTGGTGCCGGTGCTCGCCTTGGCGTCGGGCACAGCCTGTCCCTTATCCTGAGGTTTGACATCGGGTACGGCCTGGCCCTTGTCCTCGGATTTGGGCGTGGCCGCCGCCGATTGGCCTTGAACGGGCTTGAAGGGCGAGGGCCCCCAGGATGAGCCCGCCTCGCCTCCCAGCTTGGGATTGTCCGCGGTTCCTACCCACAAAGGCTTGAGATCCGTCTCCGTGATGTTGGGCATGCGGATGATGTGGGGCGTGAGAAGCATCACCACATCGGTGGACTTTTTATCGTCCTGGGTCTGTGAAAACAGCCGGCGGAGAATGGGGATCTCGGAGAGGCCCGGCGTCCCGTTGAGGGACCTCCTGGTCTCATTGTCAATGAGGCCGGCCATCAGACTGGTCTCCCCGTCCTCCAACCGGATGACGCTGTTGCTCTCCCGCGTGCCGATGATGGGCTGTGCGGGATTTGTGGCCGTTCCGGCCCCCACGGAGCCCGAGATGGAGGACACGTCCACCTTTAGCTTGATGGTGATCTCGCGGTTATGGTGGACCTTGGGTTCGATCTCGATCTTCACGCCGATGTCCTGGTACGTGTAAGAGGTGATGGGCGTGTAGTTCGTGGTGGCCGTGGTGGTGGCGTAGGTGTTGGCCGTGGGAATGGGGTACTTGTCGCCGATGTGCACCATCGCCTTCTGGCCTTCCATGACCCTCAGTTGCGGCTTGGCGAGGATCTGAGAACTGCCGCTGGTGAGAAGCATTTCGGCGAGCAGGTTGGGGATGGGATAGATATAGAGCCCGTGGCTCAGGGTCCGTCCCAGCTCGTTGAGGGGAATGGGCGGCCCGGAGCCGATGCCCGTGATGTTCCCCGAAGTGTCCTTGGTGAGGTTGTGGCCTGGGCCGATGGTGAAGTTGCCCGTGGAGAGATTGATGCCAAGCTGGCGCGTGAGGTTGCTGTCCACTTCCAGCAGTTCCACGTCCACGACGACCTCACCTTTGCTCTTGTCGTTGTCCTCGATGATGTGCTGGGCTATGGCCACCACCTCCGGGCTGTCCTGGATGGTGATGGAGTTCAGATCCTGGTTCATGGCCATTTTCCGGGCCTGGAGGATGGACCGGACGAGCTGAAAGACGTCTTTGGCGTCCGCGTTGGAAAGATAGAACGTGCGGATGACCTGGTCCGTGTACTCGTCGCGCTTCTGCTTGTTGTCGGGCACGATGATGAGGGTGTGCGGGTCCAGCACCTTGAAGAAGTGCTTGGACTGCATCATAAGGTAATCCATGACCTGCGCCAGGTCCACCTTGGCGAAGTCCACGGTGACCCGCTTGTTCAGATCGGCTTTTTCGTCGTAGAGGAAGTTGATGCCGCTGGCCTTGGAGACCGCGTCCAAAATGGTCTTGATGGGCGTGTCGGTGAACTTGAGGACGATGGGAATGTTGGACGCCGGATCGAGCTGGGGAACCCCCAAGTCGTTCTGGCTCTCCTTCTTCATCTGGTCGATGGACAATTCGTGCGCGCGGTCCTGCGTTTCCTTGTGCGCGGCTAAGTCTAGAACTTTCTGAAGGGTATCCTTGGCGTATTGGTTGCTCGGGTCGATTGCCAGCGCTTTCTCCAGTTCCATGGCGGCCGTCGTGTAGTCCTGGCGGCCGAGGGCGGTATGAGCCTTGTCCATGTGCCACTGGGAGGCCTTCAGTTTCGCCCGGATCATGTGCGTCTTGTACTTCACGTTCCTCGGATTTTCCCTCACGGCCTCATCGAAGTTCTTGACCGCATCGTCGTAGTTGCCTTGGTCGAGGTAATACATCCCCCGGTGGTACGCGGTGGAGCCGCAGGCCAAGGCGAAGACCAGCAGACCCAGACAGGCCGTTCGAGCGAGGTTCTTAGGGTTCACCTTACTTACCTCCCGCGGTCAAAGGAATCCTCTGAGTTTGCGTGAAGCCTTGGAAGCCGATCTCTGCGGACTCGTAGCCGATGCTCACGATTTTGAACCTGGCCTGCACCGCTTCCCCTTTCTTGGCGAGGAAGAGGCTGGGGCCGAAGAAGACGCCGATGCGGTCCTCCGGGGATCCGAGGTATCCGATAAACTGGAAGGGGATGGCGGGCGGCTGGGGAGGCGGCGGCGGCAAGGGGGGACCCTGCCACTTCAACCGGGCCTCTTGCGCCTTCTTGGCGGCATCCTGCGCCTTCCGAGCGGCTTCTTCCGCCTGGCGGCGCCGCTCGGCCACGACGGCGGGGTCTTCCTCGACGGCGAAGAGGTTCCGCGGGGGCACGCCGTTGTCATCAGGAGCCGGAACGCTCCGGGGCGGCTGGGCTCCCGTCTTGGTCTTTCCTTCCCCTTCGGTATCAGGGGCGGTCCCTGCTTCGGATGCCGGCTGGGGCATGGGTATTCCGTCCAGCGAGAGCACGGGGATCTGGCCCGGCTTAAGGGCGGCCCGCACGGGCTTTTTGGCTCGATGGGTTTGGTCTCCGCCTCGGGTCTCGCCTGTTTCGGGGTCGAAGCCCGAACTGGGGGCAGGTCCAGGGCCCCCGCCGCAGCGGGCGGTTGAGACGAGGGCAGCGGCCAAGAGGATCGAAAGGAGGAGGGATCGCGAGGTCACGCCTTCTTCCCTCCCTTCTGCTCTTGGTCCTTCACGTCCTGCTCCGTGGCTACGAAGTACGTGTCCATCGTGAACGTTCCCTGAATGAGCGCGCTGCCCTGGGATGAGGTGTTGAGGTTCATGTCGCTGACGATGAGGAACTGGGGGCTGTCCTGAATGTCCTGCAAGAAGCCCTTGAGTTCCTGGTAGGGGCCCGTGACCGCCAGGCCGATGCTGACCTTCAGGTAGCGGTGCCCCCAGGCCGCGCGGTCGTCTCCCGGAAAGAGCGAGTAGCCGTAAGAAAAGCTGTCCAATTTCAGGTTCCGGGCGTTGGCGAAGGACAGGAGGGCCTTCTGAACCTCCACGAGCCTCTGGCCCTTGGTCAGAAGAACCTTCCCCGTCAGGTCCCCCACCACCTGCCGGTCCGTCTTCACGTCCTCGACCCCCGCCGTGACGTCCTTGTCCCGCACCACCATTTCAGCGATCTTGGTCCGGTTTTCGGCGACGGTGGCCTTGACGGTCTTGGCAAAGTGGTCGAGCCGGGAGACGGCCGTGAAATACACGACCAGGTTCAGGGCCACCACGGCCATCCCTCCCCCCAGGATGAGGGGGAGGTTTTTGTAGACGGTTCGCTCAAGATGCATGGCGGACCTCCGGCACGTAGACGCAGGTGATGCTGAAGTTGGTCAGAGGGCTGCCGGGATCCCGCTGCTCGTTCGTAATCTGGACTTCCTTGAAACGGGGGCTGGCGAAGAGGTTCATCTCGAATTTCAGCATCTCGCTCCTGGGGTTCGCCATCCCCCGCAGGTTCACCTGGACGAGCCCGTCCTTGGTGATCCGGGGGCTCACGTTTTGAAGCTGGACGCCGAAGGCCTTGACGTTCTCAAGATCGTGAAGAAACGTGATCCACGAGAACCGCTTGTCCTGGAGAAGGCCTGACACGTAGGTGGCCTCCTCCGCGAAGGATGCCACGGCCCCGCTCTGCAACGTCTTTTCCTTTTCGGCCATGTCCTTGCCCAGGTCCTTGAGCCTGGTTTCCTGGCCCTTGAGCTCCTCGCGCTGGGCACGGTATTCCCGGCCCAGCACCACGAAGGAACCGAGGTTGAAGACGGTCAGCAGGAGCGCCGCCCCCAGGGCCGCCGAAACGGCCGCGAGGGGGACCGCACGGTTCACGAAGGGCTCGCTGGCGAGGTTGACGGAGAGGCGCTTCATGTCAGTCGCCCTCCATGAGCGCCACGAGAGGAAGCCAGGGCGATCCCCAGCCGCCGGTTCCCGAATGCTCCGC
>JAKBES010000400.1 GCA_021833665.1 Acidobacteriota bacterium | reverse complement strand
GGGAGGAACGACAGTCGGAGTTTCGATTGCTGCCCGAGCGCCCCAACGGATGGTCCCTCAACACCGCGACGGAGCACTGCTTCCCGGAGTACGACTGAGCGCCCAACTTCGGAGCTAGCTCGGCCACGGCGCAGCCGGGGTCCGACGCTGAGCGACTTGGTTATGTGGCGAACCCCAACTAACAAGGAGCCAAAAAGATGAACAAACCATTCGGCGGGAAGTCCTACGGGTCAATCGGGCACCTGCCCGCCAGCAGGCTCGGCCCTGGGGACCACAAGCTGGCCGAAGGGCAAGCCCGCATCTTGACCGAGCGGCCCAGGGATCGCCACGACCTCATCATCGTGCAGGAGAAGCTAGACGGCTCGAATGTGGGCATCGGGAAACTGGGTGGAGTGATCGTTCCTGTCACCCGCGCAGGATGGAGGGCGGAGACAAGCCCTTATCCCCAGCACCACCACTTCGCTGGGTGGGTGGCTCAGCACTGGACCCGCTTCAACGATCTGCTGGCCGAAGGGGAGCGAATCTGTGGGGAATGGCTGGCCCAAGCCCACGGAACCCGCTACCTGCTGCGCCACGAGCCCTTCGCCGCGTTCGACCTGTTCAGAGATGGGAAGCGTGTGCTCTGGGAGGAACTGAGTACCAGGTGCGACCGTGCTGGAATCACCACGCCAACAGTGCTTCACCATGGCGGCCCGTGTTCCATCGAAACCGCCATGACGCGCCTCGGAGGCCAGGGGCACCACGGAGCCATTGACCCTGCCGAGGGGGCCGTCTGGAGGTGTGAGCGCAAAGGTGAGGTGGATTTCCTCGGGAAGTATGTGCGGCCCGACAAGGTGGACGGCATCTATCTTCCCGAGCTGCGCGGCGGTGAGGCTCTTTGGAACTGGGAGCCGAGCGGCATGAGTAGAGCCACATAACTTTGATTTAGGCGAACTCCCAAGTTCGCCTAATCCCCGCAAACCCGAACCGCCCCCGGCGCTAAACCGTTCAGGCCCAACGCTGGGGGTTCGCCTAAATGAGGACGCCCCAATCCAAAAGGACTTATGAATGGATGATATGTGGGAGGGGACGGGGCCTTCGTCGGCATCCCCCAAAAAGAAAGAGCCAAGGGCGTGGCTGCCCGAGCGGTTGCCCGAGGACATTGACGCAGAAAGAACCTACTTGGCAACCTGCTGCGCCCCCGGAGCCGAGCGTTACGCGCTCGAAACAAGCGCCATGTTGGCCCCATCCGATTTCGTCCACCCAGCCTATGCGGCCATTTTCGTTGCGATGGTTGATACCCTTGCCAATGGGATCGAATTAAACGTCATCCACCTTAAAAACTCGCTAGATAAGGCGGCGAAGCTGGACCTTGTAGGTGGCTTTCCGGGCCTGGTAGAGGCCCTTAATTGGGATGATGTCGGGAACCCTGCCCAGGTTGCAAATCTCATCAAGGAGAAGTCCAAGCTCCGGGAACTGGTAAAAACGGGCGCCAGGATCGTTGAGCGGGCCGTTGGGCATGGGGACTACCTCGAAATCGTTTCCGAGGCGTCTGAGGCCATCACGCGCCTCGCGCTGGCCGATCCCGGCAAGCAGATCATCACTGACTTGACCGACCTCCTGGATGACCTTGCAGAAGGCAAGCAAATCACCACCGAGAACGGGGGCAAGGCGATGAGTTGGGGGGACGATACGCTGGATTCGATCTGCCCCATCCCAAGAGGAGAGCCCACGATTGTCTGCGCTAGGCCCGGCACGGGGAAAAGCGCAATGGCCATCCAGATCCTTGTGTCCACCGTGGAGAAGAATCTGGGCAAGCCTCTGTTCCTGTCCCTGGAGATGGGGCGCGAAAAGGTCAAGGCCCGGATCGCCGGTCACTTGTCAGACGTAAACTCCCGAGTGTTTCGGGACGGGCAGTATGACGGAGGCATGATTGAGCGGATCACCGACCGCAAGCGGGTGCTTTCCGGGATGAAGGTGATGTTCCCCATGCAACAATGCCGGGTGGAGGAGATCGAATCCCTCGTGAAACATGCCGTTGAGGTCCACGGGATTACGGCAGTCGTGCTGGACCAGTTCAGCCACGTTGGACCGCCCCGCGAATCCGGCAAGGACACCTATGCAATCGTCAACGCCCAGATTTCAAAGCATCTTACGGCCCTGGCTAAGAACCTGAATCTGGGTTGGGTCACGCTGGCCCAGATCAACAAGGACGGAGAGGATAACCGCAGGCCCACCATGAAGGATCTGGCGGCTACGGACCGGCTGGCGCAGGACGCGGCGGTAATCTTCGGGATGTGGAATAAGGGGACCGACGAACACCAAGAGGTCTGGGGGACCATCATGAAGAATCGGGACGATGGCTGGAAGGGCTGGGCAAAGCAGCTTGCCAGCGATTATGGAACCTGCCACTTCAGGGTGGTGGAGTCCGAGACGTTCGCCCCTACGGGACGTTTCAGGGGTTGACGCGGGGCCAGTAGGGTTTACATTGATGAATGCGCCGGGTGCGCTTGGAGTATAAATGGGACTTTCATGCGACATCTGCCGATGCACTTCTGAGGTATGCCCGGAGCGGACGAACTGCCTGCGGGCCTTGGACATTCCGAGCAAGGACGATCCCAACCTTATCCCTTACGG
>JAKBES010000105.1 GCA_021833665.1 Acidobacteriota bacterium | reverse complement strand
GCGCCCTCGGGGGCCTTGAGGGTTCCCTGTTCCGCCGCCAGCGTGACGGGCCCGGCCATGGTTCCCGTGTGGGCCTTGAGGTCCAGATCCACGGCGGTGCATTCCATGGTTTTTGGCCCCTGCTCGAAGTGCACCGCTCCCTCAAGGTGCGCCAGGAGGGTCTCTCGGTGATAGCGCAGGAGTTCGGCCCCGCCCGTCAGGGTCCCCCGCTGGAGAGCCACGGAGGATTCGGAGACGATTTCCCCCTCCGGGGTCAGGCGGAACCCCGTGGAGGTGGCCGTCCAGCCTTTGGGTTGGGCCAAGTGGGCGTCGTCCCAGATGCGCAACGAGTTTTCAGACGGGTTGAAGCTGCCCTTCTTGCCCCAGGCCCTGGTGCCGTTGGCCATGGTCACCACGGGCTCCGTCAGGAGTTTGAGCCCCGCAGGGGTCTGTGTGACTTCCTTCGCCGTGGCCCTGAATTCCACCTTTCCCGCCGTCTCCTGGACGTAGTTGAAGCCCCGGGCGCTCAAGGTCCCTTCGGGCGTGTGCTTGACCTGTTCGGGGGCCATGGGGGCCGGGGCCTCCACCCGCGGCCTGAACTTGAACAGAAGGAGGATGACGAAGAGCGCGAACACCGCCGTGAAGGCGAACTGGAGCAACCGCCGCCTATCCATGGGGATAGCCAGGGGCGAATGGCACTACGCGGCGTGGCAATCCCTGGATCACCTGATCACCTTTTGTCCCGTCCCCAAAGGCCTGTATCGCTTGCAAATGTCCCACCCCGCCTGTAGCATAGAGAAGCTTAGACGGGGAGTCAACGCGCCGTCCGCCCGTGCATTCGGACCAGGACCGGTCAAGGAGAAGGCAATGGAAGCCGTGACGCAGACCATGGTGAATTACATGGGGTCGGGGGCGGCCTGGGTCATCCGGCTGTTCCTGGCGGTGGTGGTCCTCATTGTGGGGTACATCTTTTCCAAGATCGCCGCCAAGGTGGTCCGCCAAGTCCTCATAACGGGCGACTTCGACCAGCGCCTGGGCAAGGCTCTGGGGCTGGACGGGCTCACGGACGGCGGCGAGAAGCCCAAGCGCCGCATCGCCCAAATCATCGAGACGATCCTCTTCTGGGTGCTCATGCTCGTCTTCGTGATCTTCTCCCTGGAGGTTCTGGGAGACACCACCATCTCCATGGTGCTCCAGAACGTCCTTACCCAGATGAGCATGGCCATTCCCAAAATCCTCAAGGCCTTCCTGATCCTGGCCGGGGCGTGGATCCTGGCCCTCATCGCCAAGTACATGGCCGTGAAGGCCATGCGCAAATTCCAGCTCGGCGAAAAGATCGAGAAAGTCATGGAGAGCGAGGAGCTGGACGCGAAGGAAAAGGCCGACGTCATCGAATCCTTCGGTAACTTCGTCTTCTACTTCATCATCCTGCTCTCTCTCCTGCCCTTCCTCGAAGCCCTTGAGCTCAACGCCCTGGTGGATCCGCTCAAGGTCATGTTCAGCAAGGTCCTCTCCTACGTCCCCAACCTCATCATGGCCGCCGCGGTCCTGGTGGGGGGCTACTTCCTCGCACGTCTCGCCGAACGCGTGGCCACCAACTTCGCCCTCGCCGCGGGCATCAACCGGTTCATAGAGGGGATGCAGTTCGAGACCGTCCTCAAGTCCCTCAACATGGCCCGCATCATCGGCACCGTCGTCTTCCTCGCCCTCATGGTGCCCGTCCTAGGACTCTCCTTCCAGATTCTGGACCTGCCCATCATCACGGGCGTCTTCGCCATCATGATGAACAAGGTCGCCGCGGCCATTCCCATGGTCCTGGGCGCCTTCGTCCTCTTCATCCTGGGCCTCATCCTCGGCCGCTACCTCGGCGACCTGGTGGCCAAGGTCCTGGCCGACGTGGGCTTCGACGTGATCCTCTCCCGCATCGGCTTCGACCGCTTCGAACCCAAGAAAGGAGAGGAGCCGGGCTTCACCCTCTCGGGGGTCGCCGGCAACCTCGTGGCCGCCGTCGTGGTCCTCTTCTTCGTCATGGAAGGCTTCCGCATGATGAACATGGTCCTCATCGCGGACGCCGTGGACAAGCTCATCCTTTACGTGCCCAACGTCCTCATCGCCTTCGTCATCCTCGGCCTCGGCTTCTACCTCGCCGGCGTGGTGGAGGAGATGGCCACCCGCAGCTTCGCCTCGGAAGCAACGCTGGAAGCGAGCGTCGTCGGCATCATCCTGCGCTACGCCATCATCGTGTTCGCCTTCTTCATGGCCTTCGACGAGCTGCGCATCGCCCACACCGTGGTGACCAACGCCTTCAGCATCATCCTGGGCACCATCGGCCTCGGCCTCGCCCTCGCCTTCGGCCTCGGCGGCAGGGACCACGCGGCCACCTACGTGGACAAGCTCATCAAGCGGGGCCAGGCCAAGAAGGACGCCCAGGCCAAACACCCCAAGCCCAAGAAGGACCTCATCGAACCCTAAGCCGCCGCGGCCGCGCCGGCCGGTTCACTCCCTCCCACACGCCCGAGCCCCGGGGCCACCACCCCGGGGCTTTTCCCGTCCCCCACCTGCCCGGCGCCCCGCGCACCGCACTTGACCGGCGCGCCGCCATTCGATACAATCACTTGGCTACTTGCTCCCAGGTAGCTCAGTTGGTTAGAGCGGGTGACTGTTAATCACTAGGTCGGGGGTTCAAATCCCTCCCTGGGAGCCAACAAAATCAATGGTTTACGAGGCCGCCGAAAGGCGGCCTTTGCCTCTAATTCCCACCCTGTTCCCACTGGGGGCTCATCTCAACGGATGAGCTACTCTCCAGGCGACGCCCCTTGCAATTCAAAAGACCCCGCATTATAGTTGCCCTGGAGTAGGAGAGGTCCTCGTTGACCACACTTGCTTGACCCCGCCCATGCTGCGGTATGGGCTGTGAGACCGCCTCCGGGCGGTCTCCGCTGTTTCTGAGGCCTTCATGCGCGTTTGGGTCTATATCGACGGGTTCAACCTCTACAACGGTATCGTAAAAAAGACCCGCGGCAAGTGGTTAGACCTGCTCGGATTTTCCAGGGCGTTGCTGCCTCAAGACGGCATCGAAAGGATCAAGTACTTCACGGCTAGAGTTCAGGCACGGGAGAACGACCCGAACCAGGTCTATCGCCAGTTGGCCTACTGGCGGGCGCTAAGGACCATTCCCTGCTTGGAGATTATCCAGGGCCATTTTCTAACCCAGAAAAAATGGATGCCTCTCGCTGCCTCCGTGGACGATATCCGGGGCAGGATGGAGCGCGGGCAAGAAGTCTTGGGGCAGCGTCCGAAAATGGTGGAAGTCTATCGCTCCGAGGAAAAGGGCACGGATGTAAACTTGGCTACCCACCTGGTTCACGACGCGCATCTTGGCCAGTTTGAAGGGGCCGTGATTATCTCCAACGATTCAGACCTTTGCGAGGCGGTCCGCATCGTGAAAGGGGAACTCAAGCGAACCGTCGGTGTTCTCACGCCGCACCCGGAATCTCCAAGTGTAGAACTCAAGAAGGCCGCCTCCTTCTTTCGCAGCATCCATCCTGGCAAGGTCATTACCTGCCAATTTCCCGATACCCTGACAGACTCCAAGGGGCCGTTCTCCAAGCCCAGAGAGTGGTAGCTCGTTAATAGATTGAAGCGTGGAGGACCGGCAAGTTGCCCTCGCCCAGATGGGGAGGGGGGACGGGTCGGCACAGCCTAGGGTGCGGTTCGCTTTCTCTCTTCATGTGGTTTCCAGAAGATTTCCCCTGACATTAAAGGCCTTACATCCATTAAGCGATTGAGGGATGATTCGGCCTTGCGATGCCCTGCCATGGGCTTGCTTCGCGTGGTATCATTGAAGCACAGCACAAGGGGGGGAAGTGGACCTTCTTAGAGACTACATTGTAAGCCTACGGGATAAGCGCTCCTATGGGGCGGGGACGAAAGAGACCTCCTACTATCCCTGTCTCGTGAACCTCCTTGACGCGGTGGGAGCGTCCCTCAAGCCGAAGGTCGGGTGTCTCTCCATCCTCCAGAACACGGGGGCGGGGAATCCCGATGGCGGCCTCTTCGACAAGACTCAGATGCAGAAGGGCTCGCAGGAGCCGCGCCCCGGCCAGCTCCCGTCCCGTGGCGTCATCGAAATCAAATCCACGAAGGACGACGCCTGGTTTACCGCCGGTACAAAACAGGTCTCCAAGTATTGGAAGCAGTACGGCCAGGTCCTCGTCACGAACTACCGGGACTTCCTCCTGATGGGCAAGAACGCCGACGGCAGCCCCGCCAAGCTGGAAGGCTTCCGGCTCGCGCCCACTGAGGAGGCGTTCTGGCACGGTCCAATAAAAGGCATCGTGGACGCGCACGGGGAACGCTTCATGGAGTTTCTGACCCGCGTCATGCTCCACCCTGTTGCGTTGCAGGAGCCAAAGGACGTGGCGTGGTTCCTAGCCTCCTACGCCCGCGACGCCAGAGCAAGAGTGAAGGCCGTTGAACCCGAGGGGAGGACCACCGAAGGGGAAGCCCCCTCGCCACTGGCGCCCCTCCGCCGCGCTCTCGAAGAGAGCCTAGGCCTCACGTTCGCGGGGGAGAAGGGGGACCACTTCTTCCACTCCACCCTCGTCCAAACTCTCTTTTACGGGGTCTTTTCGGCGTGGGTCCTGTGGCACAAAGAGAAGCCGGGACGGGAGGACCGCTTCTCATGGAAGGAAGCGGAGTGGACCCTCCACGTCCCCATGATTCGCGCTCTCTTTGAACAGGTGGCCCGGCCCTCCGCCTTGGGTCCGCTGGGGCTGGTGGAGGTCCTGGACTGGACTGAGGCCGTCCTGAACCGCGTGGACCGGCCCGCCTTCTTCGCCCGCTTCCAAGAGGCGGAAGCGGTGCAGTATTTCTATGAGCCCTTCCTGGAGGCCTTCGACCCGGAGCTTCGCAAGGAGTTGGGCGTCTGGTACACGCCGCCTGAAATCGTGAAGTACATGGTGGCCCGCGTGGATACGGTCCTCAAGAGCGAACTCGGCCTTGCCGACGGGCTGGCGGACGAGCGCGTCGTGGTGCTGGACCCGTGCTGCGGGACGGGGGCCTATCTCGTCGAAGTCCTTCGTCGTGTTCATGCGGACCTTGCCGAGAAGGAAGGCCCAGCCCTCGCGGCCCGCGCCGTGAAGAAGGCGGCCACCTCCCGCGTCTTTGGCTTCGAGATTCTCCCGGCCCCTTTCGTCGTCTCCCACCTCCAGCTCGGGTTGTATCTCCAAGGCCTCGGCGCCCCCTTCAAGGATGAGAAGGACGAGCGGGCGGGCGTCTACCTCACCAACGCCCTGACCGGCTGGGAGCCACCCAAGGAGCCCAAGAAGCACCTGCCTTTCCCCGAATTGGAGGCCGAGCGCGACGCCGCCGAGCAGGTGAAGCGGGAGGCGCCCATCCTCGTCATCCTGGGCAATCCTCCCTATAACGGGTTCGCAGGTGTCGCGGTGGAGGAGGAGCGGGACCTCTCCACGGCTTACAAGACAACGAAGCAGGCCCCGCCGCCCCAAGGCCAGGGCCTCAACGACCTGTACGTGCGCTTCTTCCGCATGGCCGAGCGGCGCATCGCCGAGGTCTCGGGCCAGGGGGTCGTGTGCTTCATCTCCAACTACTCCTGGCTGGACGGCCTCTCCTTCACGGGCATGAGGGAGAAGTACCTCGGAGCCTTCGACCGGATATGGGTGGACTGTCTCAACGGGGACAAGTACAAGACCGGCAAGCTCACCCCTGAAGGCGAGCCCGACCCCAGCGTCTTTTCCACCCCGCACAACCATGAGGGCATCCAAGTCGGGACCGCCATCGCGACGCTCGTCAAGCGGGCGGGTGAAGGTCCGCACGACACTCCCGGACATGTCATTGCGAGGAGCGGCGAAGCCGTGACGTGGCAATCTTGCCCTTCCTCATCCACTCCGAGCAAAACGAGATCGCTTCCGGGGTCCAGCCCCGATGAAGCCCTCGCGATGACAGGGAATGGGAGCCCCGTGCATTTCCGCCATCTCTGGGGCAAGGCGAAGCTCGCGAGGTTGGAGGCAGAGGCGACGCAGGCGGGGACGCCCGGCTATGAAGCCATCAAGCCGCCCCTCGGCCTCGGCCTGCCCTTCATGCCCGCCACCGTTTCCGCTGGTTATCTCGCCTGCCCGAAGCTGCCCGACCTGTTCCCCGTCTCGTTTCCTGGGGTGAAGACGAGCCGGGACGAATTTCTAGTAGATGTGGACCGGGAGGCGCTGCGAGACCGTCTAACCCTCTACTTCGACCCGTCCATCAGTCACGATGAAATGCGCCGTCGCTTCCCCTCCGTCATGACGAGCACAGCGCGGTTCAATGCCGAGGACGTGCGGGACACCTTGCGGAAGCGGGGCATCCTGCTACAAAACCTCGTCCGTTACTGCTACCGTCCCTTCGATGTGCGTTGGCTCTATTGGGAGCCTGAGGCAAAGCTGCTTGATGAGAAGCGGCCCGAATATTTCCCACACGTATGGGACGGAAACCCCTTCTGCCTTACGACTGGCCGAACGCGCAAGAGCCTCATTGAGCCCGCCATGACCACGGGCATTCTGACTGACCTTAATTGCATGGACAGCGGGGCTCGCGGGGTCCCCTTGTTTCTCAGCGGCGGCATCCAAAGCGAGGGCGCATCTTCGCCTAGTCTTAATTTCGGCGACACCGCCGGAAATGAGAAAACGCACCCGAACCTCGCGACTGGAGCCCTGGCCTATCTTAAATCGCTCGGCGCAACGCCCGAGGACCTTTTCTTCCATGCCCTGACTGTAATGCACTCACCCATCTACCGCACAGAAAACGTCGGGGCCTTGCGCTTGGACTGGCCGCGCATTCCTCTTCCATCCTCCAGGGACACGCTGGAGCACTCCGCTGCCTTGGGCCGGGAGGTGGCCGCCCTCCTGGATACGGAACGCGACGTGCCGGGCGTCACCTCGGGCGCCATCCGTCCCGAACTCAAAGCCGTGGGTATCCTGTCGGCCCTGCCGGGCGAAGCCGTCAGCCTCGCCGTTACCGCAGGCTGGGGACACGCCGGGCAGGGCGGCGTCACCATGCCCGGAAAGGGAAAGGTCTCGCCCCGTCCCTTCACCCCGTCCGAACGCAAGGGCTTGGGCGAGGCCGCCGCCCGCCTCGGCGGGGCGACGGTGGACGTTTACCTTAACGATACGACCTTCTTCGCCAACGTCCCCGAGGCCGTCTGGAATTACACCCTAGGCGGTTATCAGGTCCTCAAGAAGTGGCTCTCCTACCGCGAGCAATCCCTTCTTGGCCGCCCCCTCCTCGACGAGGAGGCCCGCCACTTCATGAACACTGTACGCCGCATTACCGCCCTCAAATTACTAGAGAAATCCTTGGACCAGAACTATCAAGAGACAATTTCCAGCCTTTTTTCGTGGGGCGTTTAGTACAATGAGTTGAATGGGTATAAGGACAGCGACTTACGACAAGACCAACAAGGGGAGAGAGGAGGTTCCTGAAAAATCTGTTTAGCAAACGTATACCCGTCACTGTAGACGAACTTTGGACTTGGAGCTAGTACCGTTGATAGGGCAATATCAACACCTAGGGGGAACCGACAGAGGGCAGTGGGGTCAAGTCTCACTTGTCAGCGTAACGCAGGGCAGTGAGGTCAAATCTCACTTGTCAGTGAGTTGAGACGCCAGCACTAAGGACCTGGCCCCTTCTTCAGGTTCCCCGCCCCCGGGCTCACGGGTACTTTGGGAAAAGGTCCTTGCGGGGCCACGCGCGCACGGAGGAGATGGCGGCTCGTATGGCCGGGGTCAGCTCGTTGAAGAACCCTGCGTAGTCGGCCGGGAGCGAGTTGAAGAGGACGGCGTAGGAGATCCCGTCGGCGCGCCGGGTGAGGAGCGTGGCGTTGCTGCCCGACAGCGCCCCCGAGTGGCTCCACTCCTCCTGGGGCGTCCCGGGGTTGTCCACGTTCCACCCCAGGGCGTAGTAGTGCTGAGGCGACTGGCCGTCGCCCGGCAACCCCTGGTAGGCCGTCATGGTCGCCAGGGTCTCGTTGGTGAGCAGCTTGGGCTGGCCGCCGGAGCCCTCCACCACCCTGATGAACCGCAGGAGGTCGGGGGCGGAGGCGATCCAGCCGCCGTGCGAGTCGAGGACCGCATGGCACCAGCCCCCGTAAGCCTGCGGCACCTGTCCCAGGCAGGGATAGACGGCATCCATGAGCGGGTCCCCCGCGTTGCCATAATAGGCGGCCTCGCCGTCGGCCCGCTGCTCTTTGAGGGTGCCGCCGATCCGCATCCGCCTGACGCCGGCCGGCAGGAGGATCTCCGAGAGGATGTGGTTCTCGTAGCTCTGGCCGGTCTTCTTCTCGATGATCCTGCCGAGCACGTTGTAGCCGAAGTTGGAATAGGAGTACCAAGTTCCTGGGTCTCGCTGCAGGGGCTGGCCCATCCAGAACCGGATCACCGTCCGCGCGTCGGGGGGCGAGGGAATGCCCAGGGCCTCCGCGATCTGGAGCGACGCGAACTGAGGGTCTCCGGCCTCGGCCGTCACCCACCCGCCGCTGTGTCTGAGGAGGTCCTTCACGGTGATCTGTGCCAGCCTCGGGTCTTCCTGCATCCCGTCGGGCGGACGGAGGTCGTCCAGGATGTCAAAGGCCCGGTCCTCCAGACCCAGCTTGCCCTCCTGGACGAGCTTGAGCACGGCCACCGCCGTGAGGGTCTTGGACACGCTGGCGATTCGGAAGAGCGTCTCGGGCTTCGCTTTCGCCTTCGCGGCTTTGTCGGAGAAGCCGTATCCCTCGGCGTAGACCAGCTTTCCGTCCTTCATGACGGCGATCGTGGCGCCCGGAATCCCGTATTTTTTCATGAGGCCCTTGACGGCCCTATCCACTTTGACCATCGGCGCCCGCTCCGCCCGGGCCGTGTCAGAACACTTGGCCGGGAGGGGGCAAGCGGAGAAAAGGAGCGCCCCAAAAGCGAAAAAAACCCCCGCGAATACGGTGCGACCGCGAACGCTGATCCGTCCTTTCATGTCCCCCTCCTGTTATGGCAATGCCTCGCCCTCAAGGATTTTGCTTCTTGAAGTCTCCCCCGTTCACGTCGGCGCACTCGATGATCGTGAGCTTGTGCACCACTCCCGACGCGTCAGCTTTGAAGGTGACCGTGGCCGTGTTGCCGGGCCAGCCGGGCCACGCCCAGGCGTATGTGTCGCCGCTCATCTGGGTGAGGGTTCCGAGCACCTTATCCGGCCCGAAGCTCATGGTGAGGCCGCCGTCCATCCTCTTGACGGCCGCCTTCCCGTAGGCGGGATTCTTGTAGGCGCCGACGAGCTTGCCGATCGGGATCGTTGTGGCCGCGGCCTGCTGCACCGCGGCGCACTCCGCGGCGGCGCGCCCCGGCGCGGCGTCGGGCGAGATAACGGTTCCCGCTCGGCTGGCGGACGCTTCGGCCGGAGTCACGCAGAAGTAGGACTTCAGGAGGATCCGGGCGAGCTGCTCGGGGACCTTGTTGGCGGGCTGGTTCGTGAGGACCACCAGTCCGAGCTGGCCCTCGGGGTAGATGAACACGATGGAGTGCATCCCCGGCGTCGCGCCGTTGTGCCAGTAAACCGGCGTGTAAGGGGAGGCGACGAGGATCCAGCCCATGGCGTAGGAGCTGGCGCCGATGTCGTCCATGCCGAGGAAAATGCGGCCGGCGCGGATGGCCGCCATCGTCTCGGGCTTGAGGATGACCCTGCCGCCCAAAGTCCCGTTGCCCACCTGGAGCGCGACCCACTTGGCCATGTCGGCGACGCTGGACATCAGTCCGCCGGCCGGGGCGTAAATGGCGATCCACTTGCGGTAGGGCCAGTCGGGCGGGATGGTCCAGAGGCTCTTGTCCGCCTGCACGACGTGTCCCCGCGCGTGGTTCGGATTCGCGTCGTAGGCAGCGAAGTCGAAGGTGCTCTCGGACATCCCGAGGGGTTCGAGGATGCGCCGGCGCACGGCCTCTTCCCAGGCGAGGCCCGTCTTCTTCTCGATCAGGTCCGCGGCCCATAGGTGCATGCAGTTCTGATACCCAAAGGCGGCGCGGAAGCTCGTGACGGGCTGCACCAGGCGGGTGGCGTGCCGGACGGCGTCCCGGGTGAAGCCGATCCCCGGCATGTTGTCGAGCGCGTAGGCGGGCATGCCGGAGCGCTGGCCGAGCAGGTCCTCCACGAGGAACTCTTTCGTAACCCACGGGTCGTACATCTTGAAATCGGGCAGGTGGTCCCTGACCTTGTCGGTCCAGGCGATCTTGCCCTCGTCCACCACCGTGCCGAGGACCGCCGCGTTGAACGCCTTCGTGGTCGATCCGATCTCGAAGAGCGTGTGCTCGTCCACGAGGCCGGAGGAGGCGTCCTGGTCGCGATAGCCGAAGCCGCGCGCATAGACGACCTGGTCCCCCTTCACCACGGCGAAGGCCATTCCCGGCACGGCGTACTGCTGCATGAGCACGGGCGCCCGCGCTTCCATCTCCTGGAGGGCCGCATCCAGGTCGCCCGGTGTCGAAGCCGCCGCATCCGGGCCGATCATCGCCGCCAGAATCGCGGACATGGCCGCGAGAAATGCCGTGAGTACCCATCGGTCTTGCCGGCTCATCCTTCGCCCCCTATGCTTGCCGCCATCCTGGATACGGCCGCGCTACCTGGGCGGGTGCACGGCGTCGGCGAGGGCCTTGAAGACCTCCGTCGCCACGTTCGTTCCCTGGGAAGAGTTGAGGATGACGGCGATGACGGAGCCGGTCTTCGGGTCGTGGAAGATCGCCGCCTGGTAGCCGAGGCCCTCGCCCGTGTGGCCCCACCAGCCCTTCAGCTCTCCGATGCCCAGGCCGTAGCGGTCGTACTCGGGGCCGCTGGTGGCCACCCGTGAATGCGCCAGCCGTTCTTTCTGAAGCTTGGAGCCGATGAGCTCGCCGGTTCCCAGCGCCTTGCCCCACCTGCGGAGGTCGCCGAGCGTGGTCACCATCCCGCCTCCCGCGCCGAAGGCCGAGAGGTTCACGGCGGGGCACGCCTCCAGCGCCCCCGTGGCCTGATCCACGAGGTACGGCGTCGGGTGGGGAACGGGGAAGTCCATGGTGTTCGGATAAGACGTCCTTTTGAGCCCGAGAGGTTTGTAAATTTTTTGCTGATACCTTTCCGCGAGCGTCTGCCCCGTGACCTTCTCCACCAC
>JAKBES010000104.1 GCA_021833665.1 Acidobacteriota bacterium | reverse complement strand
TGGAGGTCAAGGACCTTTTCTACAACGTGCCGGCGCGCCGCAAGTTCCTGCGCTCGCCCGCCACGGAACTGACCCACGTGGTCACCCTTCTGGAGCACTACGCCCTCGCCCGGCCCGACGTGGCCTTCCGGCTGGCCCACGAGGGCCGGACCCTGCTGGATCTGTCCCCCGTCAAAGACCGGCTGGAGCGTTTCTTCGAGCTCTTCCCCGAAGTGCCCCGGGAGGACATGGTTCCCGTGCACCACGAGGGGCCCCGCGTCACCCTGCGCGGCCTGGCCGGGAAACCCGAGCGCAACCTGGGCACGGCCCGCTACCAGTTCACCCTCGTGAACGGCCGATTCGTCCGCGACCGCGTCCTCCAGCACGCCATCACCCAGGGCTACCAGGACACCCATCCCAAAGGCCGTTACCCGGTGGTTCTTCTGGCCCTCACCTTGCCGCTGGACCGGGTGGACGTGAACGTCCATCCTGCCAAACGGGAAGTCCGCTTCGTGGACAGCCAGGCCGTCCACGACGCCGTCTCCAGGGCCCTTCGGCAGGCCGTCGCCCCGGGGCAGAGCTCGCCGCCCCCGAGCGCTTTCCCCTACCCGGTTCAAGGGGAATGGCATCCCGGCGCCGTGGCGGAGACGATCCCCGCCTTCGGCGGGAGCGGTGGCGCAGGGCCTCCCGGGCTCCCCGCCGCGGGGCTCTTTGAACCCCGGGAGGGAACGTCGGCCCCCGCACTCCTCGCGAGTCCCCTTCGGGCCTTGGCCCAGTGGCGAGATTCCTTCATCCTGTGCGACTCACCCGAGGGCTTGGCCGTGGTGGACCAGCACGTGGCCCACGAGCGCATCCGCTTCGAGCAGTTTAGACGTTTTCTGGAGCGCCCCGGCCCCCGCCAGCCGTTTCTCACCCCTTGGACCTTCACCCTGCCCAGGCCCATGGCCCACCGCGCGGAGGAGGCGGCGCAGATGCTGTCCAGCCAGGGGTTCGAGGCGGAGCCGTGGGGCCCGGACAGCGTGGCCGTTCGCTCCGCTCCCGCCTTCCTGACCCCGGCCGAAACCGAGCGCCTCCTGGACGAGTTCGCGGGCTCCCTGGGCGAGGTGCTCAGAACACCTCGAGACCGCTGGAGAGAGGTCCTCATCATGCGATCCTGCCGAGGTTCGGTCATGCTGAACGACCCCATGACCCTTGAAAAAATGCAGTACCTGTTGGACACTCTCTACGCTCTCGGGGCGCCCCTCACCTGCCCCCACGGGCGGCCCATCGTGTTCACCCTCAGGGAGGCGGACCTCCTCGCCAAATTCGGACGGACCTGAGGGGAAAAGCGCCTAACCGCTATGGACATTGAGAAAGGACGAGATGAGGAGATGATGGCGCGGACGAACCTTGCAAGGCAGCCGTCCGCCCTACTCACCGACTCACCTACTTACCTAAGAGGATCGCCGGACCCGGCAAGAGAACATCTCTCAAATCACGCATAAATGGCGGCCGGGCCCTGTTGTTGAATTCCGAGTTTGCTCCTGCCCATGAGGGCCGGCCTGCTGATGAACGAAGGAGTGTTGATGGTGAGCAAGAGAAGCCAGCGTCTTTCCTGGTGCCTGGGTGCCTTGGCGGTGAGCCTGTTCCTGGCGGCGTGTTCGCAGAACGAATACACGTGGACCGGCCCCGTGCCTCCGGCTCCTAAGAATCCCCGCAATGCCCACGTGATCAAAAAGGAAGGCTCGGGCATGAACGCCGTGGGCTCCATGCAGGACGAACCAGCCGCCGCCGGCAAGGTGTATAGAGGCACGGCGGCCCTCTCCCGCGACGTGGAGGGAAAGGTGAAGCCCGGCGAGACCCTCTTCGTCATCGCCCGGTCCCTGGACGGCTCTCCCACCCCCGTGGCCGCCGTCAAGCTCACCGTGAACCGCTTTCCCGTGTCCTTCGAGTTCACGGACAAGGACTCCATGAACGGCCAGCCCCTGCCGGACCAGGTGGACGTCCTCCTCCGCCTGGACGACGACGGCGACCTCACCACCCGGCATCCCAACGACCTCGTGGGCGGCCCGGTGAAAGCCACGGCTGGAGAGCCTTTCACCGCCCTTCTTTCGGAACCCCAAACACCATGACAGGCGGCCGTCACCCCGAATTCTCCCGCCTCGTGGACATCATGGCTAGGCTCCGGGCACCCGGCGGGTGCCCCTGGGACCTGGCACAGAGCCGGCAAGACCTCAAACCGTACCTCGTGGAAGAGACTTACGAGGTTCTCGACGCCATCGACCAGGGAGATCCGGCCATGCTCCGCGAGGAGCTGGGCGATCTCCTCCTTCAGGTGGTCTTTCACGCCCAGATCGCCGAGGAAGAGGGCGCCTTCGCCGTGGAGGACGTGTGCCGCGGCATCAACGAGAAGCTCATCAGGCGGCACCCCCACGTCTTCGGCGAGGTGAAGGCCGACACCCCCGGCCAGGTCCTCCAGAACTGGGAGGCCATCAAGAAGGGCGAGAAGGGGGAGGATGCAAGCGTTCTTGCCGGCGTCCCCAAGGTACTGCCGGCCCTGCTCAAAGCCTACAGGCTCCAGCAGAAGGCCGCCCGCGTGGGCTTTGACTGGGAGGAGCGCCAGCAGGTGGAGGCCAAGGTCCGGGAGGAGTGGGCCGAGCTGAACGAGGCCGTGGCCGAAGGCGAGAAGGAACACATCCGCGAGGAAATGGGCGACTTCCTCTTCGCTCTCGTGAACCTCAGCCGGTTTCTGGACATGGACCCCGAGGACGCCCTGCAGTTCGCCAACGCCAAGTTCATGCGCCGGTTCAAGGGCATCGAAAACGAGGCCAGGACCCGCGGCCGCGACCTGCACGGCATGAGCCTCCAGGAGATGGACGAACTGTGGGATCTCATGAAACAGCGCGAGAGGGAAAGCTCTCCGGAGCTGCCCTTTGGTGAATCGAGATGAAGAGATTCGGAGAT
This sequence comes from Acidobacteriota bacterium, assembly GCA_021833665.1. GTDB lineage: Bacteria > Acidobacteriota > UBA4820 > UBA4820 > DSQY01 > JAKAJA01. The sequence continues at coordinate 8,278 of JAKBES010000104.1, read as the reverse complement.
GCCGAGATGAGGGGACACGATCGCGGCCCGCGGTGCCTTGTCCGCATCTCCTCATTCCCTCATCTCTTCATCACGAACCCCAGAGGCCCTCATCCATGAAATACCTCATCAAGACCTGGGGCTGCCAGATGAACGCCCTGGACAGCGACAAGATGGCGGGGCTCCTCCAGAGCCTGGGCTACGAAGCCACGGCGGAGGAGGATAAGGCGGACGTGATCCTCCTGAACACGTGCTCCGTCCGCGAAGGCCCGGAAAACAAGGTCTTCACCGAGCTGGGCAGGCTCAGGCCCCTCAAGGAACACAGAAGCGTCATCCTCGGGCTGGTGGGGTGCGTGGCCCAGCAGGAGAAGGCCGAGGTATTCAGGCGGGCTCCCTACGTGGATCTGGTCATGGGGCCGCGGGGCGTGAAGCACCTCCCCGAGCTCCTCCTCCAGGCCCGCTACCAGCACGCCATGGATACGGACTTCCACGACGATTCCATCCTCTTCCCTGATCGGTTCATCGCGCGCTCCCACCCCACCAAGGCCTACATCACCGTCATGGAGGGCTGCAACAAGCAGTGCACCTTCTGCATCGTGCCCGCCACGCGCGGGCGCGAGGTATGCCGGCCCCTGAGCGACATCTTGGAAGAAGCCCGCCGCGCCGTGGACGAGGGATACCTCGAAGTGGAGCTCCTGGGGCAGAACGTGAACTGCTGGAAGGACGGCCGGCACGAGTTCGCGGACCTCCTGGCCGCCGTGTCGGACCTGCCCGGCGTCAAGCGCCTCCGATTCACGACCAGCCACCCGCGCCACTTCCCCCTCGCGGCGGCGGACCTCATGGCCGAACGGGCCAACCTCTGCCCCTACCTCCACCTGCCCGTGCAGGCGGGGTCCGACGCCGTCCTCAAAGCCATGCGGCGGCAGTACGACCAGGCCTGGTACCTCGGCCTCATCTGCCAGATCCGGGCCCGCGTCCCCGAGATCGCCTTCTCCTCGGACGTCATCGTGGGCTTTCCCGGCGAGACGGAGGAGGATTTCGAGCAGACCCTCGACGTGGTGCGCCAGGCGGAATACGACACCCTCTTTTCCTTCCGCTTTTCTCCGCGCCCAGGCACGCCGGCCGAAGGGATGGAGCCCGTTCCCGAGGAGGTGGCCCGCGAGCGCCACCAGCGCCTCCTCGACCTCCAGCTCGAGATCCAGACCCGGCGCTTCGCCGCCGCCGTGGGGCGCACCGTGGAGGTTCTCGTGGAAGGGCCGAGCAAGAAGGGCGGCCAGTTCATGGGCCGCTCCCCCGACAACAAAGTCGTCAACTTCACCAGCGCCCGGCCCGCCGCCACGAACACCCTCGTCCAGGTGAACATCACCCGGTCCCACGTCAACTCCCTCCTCGGCCAGGCCGTGGAAGGCTGAGAACCCTTTATGCGGCCAGGAATTCCTTAGCTCTTGGGCTCGGCGGCGGCCTTCTCCGCCAAAAACGCCTGCGCTTCGGCCGCCTCTTTGCCGCTTTCGGTGCTTAGGGTTTGTATCTCAGCCATCGCGCCGGGCATGTGGCCCGTGAGGCCCAAACACATGGCGTACATCCTCCGAATCTGCGGCGCGTAAACAAAATCGGGGTGCGCCCCTAGAAACGCCCCCGCCGCCTTCGCATACGCGCGCATCTCGTTCTGCGCTTCGAGAATATGCCCCTGCGTGTTCGCCTCGCCGCCGCCCCGGTTCCCATACCGCCTCAAAGCCGCATTTACATCATTGAGGCACGCCAAGGACTCCATAGTCGTGAGCGTGGGCGCCGAATGCGCCAGCGCATATCCCGCGTAGGTGGAGGTGGGGAAATTCGCGAGAAGATTCACCTTAACAAGACTTGCGTCGTGCAGCATATCACGGAGCCTCGGCGGAAGCGCCTTCCACACTGTCTTGTCCACGCCTTGTGGCGCTACAATTTCAAAGGAGCGGCATACGTCAGACGGGGAAACGAGACTTGGTGCAGACGGCCTGAAGCAGAGCCGGTGCCTGCCGATAAGGCTTGCCGCTCCGATCTCCATGTTGCACCAGTAGCTAAAGTTGATTTCTTGGCGATGGATAGTTCCAGGGGCATCCAATGGTCCTGTCTGCTGTGGTGTCGTAAGCGCGCCTTGGCCTGGAGGGTAAGAAGGAACCTGGATCATGGGTAGGTCGCGAGGACGGCAAGGCTGCTGAGCGCCGTCAAGAAAGAAATCGCCAGTCCCGGGATTTGGCAAGGCGGTCGTGCTCGTGTTTTCCAGTTCCAACATAGCGATGAGCGGTTCACCGGGGATGAACCGATCTTGAAGCATTATCAGGCGGGCGGTCCAACCCTGCGCGTCCACGCGTTCGGGCAACCAAAGAAACAGCACTGCGAGAGCCGCGAATAATAGTGTCGTTTTCTTCATGGCGAGGCTCCTTGAATGGGATCGGAGAGCACACGGATTGCGCCATTCCCTGGCTCCGTACATCCAGAGTCACCGGCGTTGCAACAACCTGGCTGCCCGTTAGGGCAACCAGAATCTCCGCACAGCAGGTTGAAACGATCCAATCTATGATGTGAAGTCCACAAGTCCCGGGATGGGTTCATTAGGCAGCCATTCATGGATTGATCGCATGTCGGATCAGAGTCCGTACAAAGCAGGTGTCCCACTGTTTGCCACGCACAACGATTGTCGTGTCTGGCAGCATTAGTAGGGTTAACTCGGTAGTCATGCCCAAGTTCATGATTCGTTGTCTCCTGGCAGGCGTTGACTTCTTGGGCCGCCGTTGGACAGACCTGGCCAATGCCGCCTACGTGAACAAAGGACTCTAATTGGTCTGCGGTAGTGAGGCCAAAATACTGCGGAAATGGTTTTTGCGGATCACCACACGCAGGGCACGAATCTAACTGTGCTGTCTGTCCGGCTCCACCCAGCCAAATATAATTGGACAGCCCCTTGTTCGCAAACCATATCCAGGCAAACTTGTGCCTTGGAATGAAGTCATAACCAGGGATGGGTTCAATGACTGGCTGGCTACAAGTCCCTCCCGAGGCCATCTGGAACCCTCCAAAAAAGGAAGGCGCAAGGTACGGCAAGGCGCCCATCCCGCTTCGTAAGCCCATGAACTCGACGTACGCATCATCGAATGGCTGCTCGATGTCCCGCATGTCGGCGTCGTAGAAGGCGGAGCCCGTCCCGTTAATCTGGTTGGAGTCCGTGTCGGTGATGGTTTTGCCGCTACCGGACGGGTCTTGGACCGTGCTGTAGATAACCCCCATACCCGCGCACGTTCCCGCAGGGGGCGTGGGCGCCGCGAAGGTTGGCCAGTGCGTGGTTGGATCAGGCGGAGAGGCCGTGTAGGCATAGTTCAGTGGGTAGGGAGTACTTCCCCCGGGTGTAGTAACGAGGGTAACGAGCATCTGGTGGGGCACGGAAGAACCCACCTGCGTGATGGTGCCGACGTAGGCCTCATCGTGAGGGCCTTCGTATGGCGTGGCCGTATCAAAGATGGCGATCTTATCGTTGGGATTGAGATTGTCCCAGCGCGTATCATCAGGATTCCTGTAGATAGTGACGGAAGTGTCGTTCATTGCGGCGTTTGAGAAAAGCAGTCCGCCCCGTCTGAACATCCGGTGTCTCTCCACATAGACGCGTTTCCACGAAGTGTAGACGGACGAAAGGGCGGGGATGCGCTGAGGAAGCGGGGTGGGAGGATTCCCGAGGGCGCACTTGGTGACTTCGACCTGGTAGTTGTCCCCAGAATATCTTGCCGGCACCTTCAAGTAGGCGGTGAGATTGAAATTGGAATCGGGATAGCCGATCAGCGGGGTGGTGGTTGCGCCGGAGCCATCAGCGTTGAAGGTCAGCCCATAATCCGTGTTGGTGTTGGAATCCGCTGGCCCGTAGTCGTCGTTCGCCTCATAGGGTGGTACGGGCGAATTGTATTGCGAAGGGAATCCGCCTTCCGGAGCGTACCCCGACGCGTCGGATGGATCGATTAGTCTTAGCTGGAGCGGCCCACCGGGCCACCCGGTCATATCGAGACGAATCACTTTGTCTTGCTGCTGCCACGGTGACGGATAGGCCTGGTCTTGGCCCGCGTTGTTGATGATCACATTTTGCGGGTAGTGGTGGTAAACACCGTAGGTCCAGTCCGGCGTAAGAACCAAAACTCCGTTCGTGTTGTCGGCCCAGACGCCGGCGCCGTGATACTTCGGGGTGGCCGTCCCGCCCGCGGGTGTAGTGAACGTGTGCTGGTTGAACGCCTCGCAGAAGGGCGAGTCGGAGTAGACCCAGGGTGTCCAGGATGCCGTGGCCACGTCCCGGTCAATCTCCAGGCTGTTGGGGGTGCTGGTCGTATCGTACTGGAAATAGCTGGAATACTGCCCCGTAATCAGCCAAGTTTGCCATGTCGTCGTACCGAGGACAACTTGATGGCCCAAGGTCACGTCCATCCCGCACGGGTCGGGAAAGGAAAACGTGCGATTCCCCCATGCGTCTACAATCGTGGAACCACTACCCGCTCCAGCGGGAATCTTGACCACGTGGCTCCCGTTGTAATCGGCGACGTAGCAGGCGCTTCCGTCTGGATCGGCGGCAATGCCCGAGGGCCAGATATTGCCGGTAAAGCTGGAGTCGTGAGTGTACGCGTAGTGCGTGCGCTCGCCGGTGCTCACGTCCACTTGAAAAATCTCCATAACCCCATCGGTCCCGTCGATGATCATGAGCTGGCCGCTGTTGGTCACACGGGAGATGTAAGGCGCGTATAGATCGGTAAACGTCGTGCCCGTAGCGGGGGTTCTTAGGAAAATGTCCGCCTCCTGAACGACCCCGTCGGCCGCCACCCATACCTTACCGGTGGCCCGTGCGTAGGAGACACCCCGGATATTGGTATAGGGGCCGATGTTGGGCGGGGAGAGCTGGAGGTACTGTACCGGTGCCGGCGAAGGCGGGGAAGTGCGGCCGTGCGCCTGGACGAACATGTATGCGCTTCTGGAATCGTCAGGGATGGTGAATGTGGCGTCGCTGGCGTAGCCGTTTCCTATGGGTGTGGCCAGATGAGCGCGGATGGGCAAATCGTAGAAGAAGGTCACATTGCTTTGTGGAATCGGGTCCAGGTAGCTGGCGGACAGGGTGACGTTCTGGCCCCACCAATAGAAGGCCGACGCGAACGTGGGCACGGTCGGTGCGGGTGCCGGGTCGTATCCTATCCCCTGGACGGGTTCGCTGATGACGGAGGCATCCGTAACCTCAAAGCACTCCAGGGTTTTGCTGGTGTCGGCGTTCTGCGTCATGGTCGTGGAACTTGTCCCCTGCTGGAGGGTTTGAACTCCGTTCTGGAAGGACGGTGTGGGGGAATAGGAAACGGTAAATGGGCCGCTACTTCCCGTCCAATTGAGAATGAGCTGCCATGCCCCGCTGACCCAGGCCTTAAGAACCGTCAGGGTGGTAGGATCAGCGGCCTCCGTCCTGGATGCTGCCGCGGCGGGCCCAGGCGGAACACTGCAGCGCGCCTTGGAAGGAGGTTCAAGGATGGGCCTGGCCCATCCGCCGCGCTTCTGGCGGGCGCTCGCGGAAGACAGCAAGTCCAGCGAACCGTCCGGGCGAACACCGATTCCAATGGATTGTGGGCTCTGGGCGTGGGCGGTAAGGGGTCCTGCCGCGAAAGAGAGGAACACAACCACAAAGAACATGCGGCTCTTCTGCATGCAGACCTCCCCTCCAGGCGAACTCAGGTGAGCCGAGCACTGGGTGTGTTGTCCCTGGTGGCCGTAGTCTACACTCCCCGCTGAAAAGTGCGACCCCTACAAGGGTTGAGATTCGGCGCAGGGCCAGTATCCGGACTTTCCGTAATCTCTGCCCGGCCATCATTGAGCTGGGCCGTCCGCTGCCGAGGCGGTTGGGAAGCGTGATGGTCTCAGCCGTGGCGCCTGAAGAATTCAGCGAAGTCATCAAAGAGGGCTTGTCCGCGTGCATTGTTGATACGGCCGGTCTTGGTTTTAAGGATTCGTCGCTTGAGATAGTCGGTGAGTTCATCGAAGCGATGCAGGGGAACATCCGAAAGCGTGGCCCCAAATTCCCTCTTGATTCCCGCGTAAATGACCGCGTATTGCATTTGTTCTTTCCCAACACCCCATTCCTTGAATTCGTGGTAGCGCCCAACGAGGTACTTGCAATACCTGAACTTGATTGGGTCAGTTGCGAGGGAGTCGGCGAGTGGTGCCCGGGGAGGGAGCTTCTTCCTTGCGGTCTTGTAGACTATATCGCGTCCCGCCACGACGCTTCCGGTTACCGGCCCCTGGATGAAAACGGCGCTTGAGGGTGCCAGGGAGGGACCAGGTTGCCAAGGCGCGACGGGCTGTCCGCTCTTGGCCGCCACAACTGCCTCCTGCGGGATGGCGCCCGCGTGAATTTTCCTGTGGCACGTGGGGCAAACCGCAAGGAGGTTCCCAACCTCGTCGGTGCCCCCGCTCGCCACGGCGAGGATGTGATGGGGCTCCAAGATCGTGATGTTGCTTTCGGGACAAAGCGCACATCGATTCCCTGCTTCATGAATCACTCTGCGCTTCGTGAAATCCGATATAGTTCGCCTTCGTTTTAAGGCCGCCACAGACTGCCCCCTACCAAAGGTTCCCCTGGGCCTCTTGGACCTTCTTTCTGGGTGCTTTCTTGAACGTGGCGGCGGGGGCGAATCTTGGGAGTTCGGGGCGGTGGCCGCTTAGCAGCGCTTCGATGGTGAGAATCTGGAGCTTGGGGACACCGCGGCCCTGGAAGTGCTCGGGCTCATAGAACCCCGCCGTGGCAGCTTCTTTCTTCATGGGATCAGAGGGTTCTTCGAGGGTGAGGAAGAGGCCCACGGAGGCTTTCTCGCGCTCGATGACGCTCTTGAAGTCGCGGATGTCGCCGCTCTTCACGTGGCCGCTCTTCACCTGCACGACGCCCTTCTTGGGTGTGCCGCTCTCGTCGTCGTAGAAGTAGAGGATGCCGTCGATCCCCGTGTCGGCGCCCTTTTTCTTGTCCTGCGCGGGCCGCGCGCCCACGAGGCTCAGCGCCCACCACTCGAAGTGGTGGCGGTCCACGTTCTGGGCCAGCGAGCGGGCCGATTCCAGGTCCCTGGGCACGCCCTCCACCACGAAGTCGGCCAGCTCGTAGTCGAAGGTATCCCGAAGCCGGTTCTGCATGAGGGTGATGGCGAGGTGGGTAATGTCAATCCCGATCCAGCGGCGCTTCAGGCGCTCCGCCGCCACGAGGGTCGTCCCGCAGCCGCAGAAGGGGTCCAGGACGAGATCGCCCTCATTCGAGGATGCTTTAATGATGCGCTCCAGGAGGGCTTCCGGCTTTTGTGTTGGGTAACCCAGCACCTCCTTAGACCGGTTGTTGAGCACGGGCAAATCGGCCCAGAGATTTTGAACGGGGACACCTGGCATCTCATCAAGGTATCGCTTGTACTGGGGGACCGCGCCAGGCCGGGTTTGAATGATACGGTCTTGCTTTATAAGCTCGTCCATTTTCTCTTTCGAATATCTCCAGTACCGATTTACCCCCATTACCTCGTAATAAGGATTGCCCTTGGCGGCACCGCCCGGCCCTTGAATGTTGTCGATTCGGTATCGCCTTCCATCGGGATCGACACGCTTATAGTCTCGCTCTACGTACCCTTCATCGTAGGGCACATATTGCGGGTTCCAGGTGATTCGGTCGCCCTTTGAGTAGAAAAGAAGGCTATCCGTTACGCGCCCGTAGTGCTGAGCCCCTTGTTTTGAATCGCTGTGCGCGTGACTCCGCTTCCAGATGATTTCATTCCTGAAGTTAAGCGCGTCGAATACCCCATCCAAAAGCAGCTTCAAGTAATGGCTAGCCGTTGGGTCACAGTGAAGATACAGGCTCCCCGTGGGCTTGAGGACGCGGTGGAGCTCGACGAGGCGCAAGGCCATCATGGTGAGATAGGCCATCATGTCGCTCTGGCCGAGGAACGAGCGCAGAGCGCGAATGAGATCCACCAGCTTGGGCGGCGCCATCTCCACCAGTTCCCGGTAGGCCGCCTCCGCCTCCATCCCCCAGTGCCACGTGTCCTCGAAGGCCGTGATTTGGGCCGAGGATTTCTCCCCGCCCTTCTCCCCGAAGAGGACGTTGTAATTGGCGTTTGAGTTGAACGGCGGGTCCAGGTACACCAGGTCCACGCTCTCGTCCTGAACGTGCTCCCGCAGAATCACGAGGTTGTCCCCGAAGTAGAGCTTGTTTTTCCAGCCCGGTGCTGCCGAGATTTGCGCCGCCATGTGGGGTCCCCCTGCCGTGTGAACTCCCTCGTTCATGCCC
>JAKBES010000103.1 GCA_021833665.1 Acidobacteriota bacterium | reverse complement strand
GCAGCGGGACGGCATCACCAGCCCCAATGCGCAGGAGGATCCCCGGTTCGAGAGCGAGAGCGCGGTGCATTTCAACATCCTCTCCCTCATGTGCATGCCCCTCATTGACGCGAACAATCTGCTGGGGGTCTTTTACCTGGACCACGGCCATCGCCCGGGGGCCTTCACGGAGAGGGACCACCTGTTCATGAAGGCCTTTGCCCAGCTCGCGGCCTCGGCCATTTTCACGGCCCAGGAACGGGAAAGCTTTCGCATCGAAAACACCTACCTGCGCCACAAAGTGAGCGCGGATCAGGCGTTCCCTGAAATCATCTCCAACTCCGCCAAGATGATCTCCATCCTCGAAACGGTGGAGCTGGTAGCCGCCAGCAACGTGGCGGTCCTCATCGCGGGGGAGAGCGGCACGGGCAAGGAGCTCATCGCCCAGGCGATCCACTTCAAGTCGGCCCGCCGCGACAGGAAATTCATCACGCAGAACTGCGCGGCGCTCCCCGAGACCCTTCTGGAGAGCGAGCTTTTCGGCTACAAGAAGGGTTCGTACACCGGGGCGACCCACGACAAGCCGGGCCTCTTTGAAGTCGCGGACGGAGGCACGCTGTTCCTCGACGAGATTGGGGACCTCTCCCTCTCCTCCCAGGCCAAGATCCTTCGGACCCTTCAGGAGGGAGAAATCCGCCGCATCGGCGACAACAAGTCCAGGAAGGTGGACGTGCGCATCATCTCCGCCACCAACAAGGACCTCCAGGAGCAGATCCAGCGGGGCCTCTTCAGGGAGGACCTCTTCTACAGGCTCAACGTGGTGACGGTGAAATTGCCCCCGCTGCGGGAGCGCAAGGAGGACATCCCGCTCCTGGCCCGGCATTTTCTGTCGGTCTTCGCGGGAAGGATGGGGCGCCGGACCGTGGGCTTCGACAAGGACACGCTCGACTACCTCACGGTCTACAACTGGCCGGGCAACGTGCGCCAGTTGAAGAACGAAATGGAGCGCCTGGCCATCATTCTGGGCGAAGGGGAGATGGTGGCCCCGCCGCACCTCTCCGAGGTTATCCAGCAGGCGGCCCTCCTTTCGGGATCGAGCCACGGCGCTCGCCTGAAGGATTCTCTGGATACGATCCAGCGAAAGATGGTCCTCGAATCGCTCCAAAAGTACCGCTGGAACAAGACCCGTGCCGCGGAGGACCTTGGCATCACCCGGCGGGGGCTCATCAAAATGATCGAGCGCTACGAGCTTGACCGGCGCAAGCGCCCCGGACTTTAGCCCATGGCCCGCGTGAAGGTTCTCAATCTTCCTAATTGGCTCACCGCCTTCAGGATCTTCCTCGTTCCCCTCATCGTGGTCATCCTCCTCACGGAGTTCCGCTTCGAGCGGTGGTTCTTCTTCAACAGGGAAGAGCTGGCCGTGGGCATCTTCGTCCTCGCTTCCCTCACGGATCTGCTGGACGGCTACCTGGCACGGAAGCGCAAGGAAGTGACAACCCTCGGGCAGCTGCTGGATCCCATCGCCGACAAGCTCCTCATCTCCTCGGTTCTCATCTCGCTGGTGGAGATCAAGGGTTCGACTCCGGGCTCCGGTTCTCTGGTGCCCGCGTGGCTCGCGGTGGTGATCGTGGGGCGGGAGTTCGCCGTGACGGGATTTCGGATGATCGCCGCCGTGCACCAGGTCAGCATCCCCGCGGGGGTGCTGGGCAAGTGGAAGATGGTGACGCAGGTGTTCGCCATCGCCTTCATCATCTGGGGCAACCAGCGGGACTGGGAATGGCTCAGGCTCACGGGCGAGGGCCTTCTCTACTTCGTGGCCTTCATCGCCGTGGTGTCCATGATCGAATACTTCATCAAGTTCTCTCGCCGGATCGACCTGTTCCAGGAGGGGCCTTCGTGACCCGGCTCCCCGTCCTGGTCCGGCGCTCCTTCCTCACCGGATTGCTGCTGGTCCTTCCCCTCGTGGTGACCCTGTGGGTGATCTACACGGGGATCAAGATCCTCGTGGGATTCACCTCGCCCGCCGTGAAGCTCGCCTTCGAGTACCTGGGCACCGTCCCTCCCCGATTCTTGGCGGAGGCCCTTTCCCTGTTGCTGACGGCGGTGGTGCTGACCCTCTTGGGTGTCGCCGCGAGATCCTACCTCGGGAAGCAGGTCGGACGGGGATTTGAAGCGCTCCTGATGAGGATTCCCCTGGCCAACCCCATCTACTCCTCCATGAAGAAACTGCTGGAGTCGTTTCAGCGGCAGAAGGGGTTCCAGCGCGTGGTTCTCGTGGAGTTTCCCCGGCGCGATTGCTGGGGCCTTGGGTTCCTCACGGGAGCCAGCCAGGGAGACCTGGTGGGCCGCCAGGGCAAGCCCATGTTCAACGTGTTCGTCCCCACGACGCCCAACCCCACCTCGGGATACCTCGTGGTGGTGCCCGGAGAGGACCTCCTCGAACTGGACATCACGGTGGAGGAGGGGATCACCTTCGTCATGTCGGGTGGCGTCGTCTCGCCCGAGCTTCGCATCAAGGCCGCGCCGGTGTCATCGTGAGCGCCGGCACGGAGGGAACCACACCATGAGAGAAGCTCTGCTGCGGCGCCTGGGGGAATGGTCGGCACGGCATTACCGCGGGGTGTTCTCGGGCGTGGCCGTCCTCATGGCGGGGGTCGTCCTCCTTTTCATCCTCAAGCCCCCCCACATCGAGTCCGACATCCTCGACCTCCTGCCCCGCAACAATAAGGTGGTCCAGGATTTCCGCATGGCCACGGAGGATTTCAAGAGCCTCGATTACCTCTTCGTGGTCATCGAGACGAAGGATCCCAAGGCCCACCCCATCGAATCCTACGAAGAATTCGCCGATTCATTCGCGGAGGGGCTGCGCAAGAGCGGCATGGTGGAAGGGGTGGAATACCGGCTCCAGGACTACGAGCCCATCGTCAAGACCATGCTCCCCTATATGCTCCTGTACCTGGACCCGAAGGCCTTGAACGAGGTGGGGGCCCACTTTTCGGACCAGGCGATCCGGCGGCAGGTGGCGAGCAACCGGGAGCTCCTCCAGAATCCCGCGTCCATCCTTACCAAACAGCTCATCCAGTACGACCCCTTCGGGCTCCTGCCCGTCATGAAAAAGCAGTTCATGAGCAAGGGGCGCCAGCTCAAGGTGGACCTTTCGGACGGCTATTACCTTTCGGAGGACGGGACGTCCCTCATCATGATCGTCCGGCCGAAGCGTCCCGCCCAGGACATCGCCTTCGGCAAGAAGCTCATGGCCTACACCCGGGCCCTCGACGCACGTCTGGTCGCCCAGTGGGCCAAGGACGGCGGGGAGGATCCCGGGGCCATCGTGGTGAAGTACGGCGGCGGCTATCCCGTGGCCCAGGACGACGCCAACCTCATCAAGCGGGACGCGCTGGTGAACACGATCACCTCGCTGGTTCTGGTCATGTTCGTCTTCATCTGGGCCTTCAGGAGGAAGAGCGCCCTGGCCTACGGCTGGATTCCCCTCCTGGTGGGACTCGCGCTCACATTCGGCACGGCGCACCTGCTGGGCGTCACCCTCAACAGCGCCACGGCGGGCTTCGGGGCGCTCCTCATAGGGCTCGGCATCGATTTCTCCACGGTCATGTACGGCCGGTACATCGAAGAGCGCAACCGCGGCCTGGGCGTGGAGGAGAGCATCTCCTCCATCATGGGCAACACGGGCAAGGGCGTCATGGTGGGGGCCGTAACCACCGCGTGCACCTTCGGGGCCATGATCGTCACCCAGTTCAACGGCATGAGGCAGGTAGGCATCTTCACGAGCCTCGGCATCCTCTTCTGCTGCGCGAGTGTCTTCGTTCTCCTGCCCGCCATGCTCTATTACCACCACCTCCACGGGGCCAAGCGGGGCAAGGAGCCCACGTTTCACATGCACAGCTTCGGCTTCGGGCATCTCGCCAACTGGGCGCACCGCCACCCCAAGGCGACCCTCGTCACCGCGGCTCTGATCACCGTCGTCCTGGGATGGGCCGCCACGGGCGTCCGCCTGGAGGAGAGCGTCCAAAACCTCCGCAGCCCCAACAACAAAGGCATCAACGTGAGCCTGGAGGTGGGGAAGAAGTTCGGAGCCTCCTTCACCTATATGATGGTGATCGTGGAGGGCAAGACGCCCGCCGAGGTGGGCGCCGCCTCGCGAAGCGTCCTCGAAGCGGTGGAACCCTTCGTGAAGTCGGGGGAAGTCCTCTTCACCGACAGCCTTGACCGCTATTTGCCGCCCCTGGCCGCCCAAGAAGCGGTTATCAAGACGCTGCGAGAGGATCGGGGAGGGGAGTTCAGCTTCCCCCGCATTCGCCACACGTTCACGGAAGCCTGCAAGGCCAACGGCTTTGACGAGGCCTACTTCACGCCCTACCTGGACATGCTCCAGAAGATGCTCCAGCCCAAGGGCCCCGTGACCTACCAGCAGCTCGACGCGGGCCCCCTCGGACCCATCCTCCGCAAGTTCATCGTAGAAAAGGCTCCCGGCCACTACCGGGGCGTGGTCTACCTCTACGTGCCCGAAACGTACAAGGCTTACGAGCCCAAAGGCCTGCTGGCCGCCGTGGCGGCCAAGGATCCCACGGCCAAGGTGGTGGGGATCAACCTCCTGAGCCGCGTCCTCAAGCAGCAGGTGCTCAAGGACGCCTACCTGGCCTTCATCTTGGGCGCCATCGCCGCCTTCGTCATCATTATGCTGGACTTCAGGGCCATCGTCCCGGCCCTCTATTCGCTTCTCCCCCTGAGCCTGGGCCTCATCTGGATGCTGGGAACCCTCCGGATCTTGAACGAGCCCCTGAACATGATGAACATCTTCGTCACCACCATGATCATCGGCATCGGGTCGGACTACGGCATTTATTTCGTTCACCGCTATCTGGAGGACGACGGGCACCACATGGACAGGGTGATCCGAGAGACGGGTACTCCCATCGCCATCGCCGCCCTCACCACCGTGGCGGGATTCGGCTCCATGGCCCTTTCGTCCTATCCCGGACTGCGGAGCATGGGCTACGTTTCCCTCCTGGGCACGCTGTACTGCATGCTCTGCACGGAGATGGTGCTAGTGGCCGTGTTTACCCTGACGGAGAAACGGAACAAGCTTCCTTCCGACGCGTTGAAGAGAACCGGTGGGGGAATCTCCCAGGAGCCGCCGCCGGAAAGCGGGACGCCATGAGCCTAAACCGAGTCACTTTTGAGCCGTCCTCTTCGGAGGCGAGCCGGGACTCCAAGGTGGAGCGCCTCCACGCCCTCCTCGAACGCCTGCGAGGCGGAGTCGTGGTGGCCTTCTCGGGGGGCGCCGACTCGGCCCTCCTGGCCGTGGAGGCGGGGCGGATCTTGGGCCCGCGCGCCCTGGCGGTGACCGCCGACTCTCCGACCCTCCCGAGAACGGAGCTCGCATTCGCCAAGGCCTTCGCCCTGAAGCACGGCATCCTCCACGACATCCTTCAAACCCGCGAGATGGACAACGCCTCCTTCGTGGCCAACGGCGTCTATCGCTGCTACCACTGCAAGGGTGAGCTCTTCAACCGCATGAAGGGGCTGGCCCTGGAGCGGGGTTTTTCGCACCTGCTCTTCGGCGCCATCGGAGACGACCAGGGGGACTGGCGGCCGGGCATGGACGCGGCGCGCGAGCTCGGTGTCCTGGCGCCCCTCATGGAGTGCGGCTTTACCAAGGCCGACGTGCGGGAGCGCTCGCGGCAACTGGGCCTGGAGACATGGGATAAGCCCGCCTCCGCCTGCCTCTCCTCACGATTTCCCACGGGGCGGCCCATCAGCCTTCAGGACCTGGCCAAGGTGGAGAAGGCCGAAGACCTGCTAAAATCAAAAGGGTTCAAGCAGTGCCGGGTCCGGCTCATGGATGAGGCGGCCCGGATCGAGGTGGACCTTGCCGACCTGCCTCGCTTATTGGATGAAGAGATCAGAGGGGAACTGCTGGCGGGCTTCAAGGAGCTGGGATTCCGCTTCGTGACCGCCGACTTGGAAGGCTTTCGATCGGGGAGCCTAAGCCCCCGGTCCAGGGAGGACCTCCATGGGATCCGTCGGAACCCCTGAAATCCTGCTCATCCTCGTCATCGCCCTCCTCCTCTTTGGGCCGCAGAAGCTTCCCGAACTGGGCAAGTCTCTCGGGCGCGCCATCCGTGAATTCAAGCGCGCCAGCTCGGAGCTGCAGGAAACCATCGAGCGGGAGGTGGAGGAGGTGAGCCGCCAGGTGAAGGAACCGCCGCCTTCGTCTCCGCAGCCCCCGTCCAATCTGCCCCAAGGCGCCCTTCCGCCTCCCTCCGCGCCCATGCCCATGCCGGCGAGCCCGCCCGCGCCCGCCGAGCCCAAGCCGCCCGAGCCGCCGCCGCCGCCCGTGGAGCCCCACTGATGGGAAGTGGGCCGCGGGGGGAGATGACCTTCCTCGAACACTTCGAGGAACTGAGGAAGTGCCTCTACCGGGCCTTCATCGGGGAGGCAGTGGCCTTCGGCGTGGCCACGTATTTCCTATCGGACATCATGAAGTTCCTCGTGGCGCCCTACTTCCGCTACCTTCCCCAGGGGCAGCAGAGCCTGGCCTATACGGACATCACGGAGGTCTTCTTCCTGTACATGAAAGTGGCCTTCGTGGCCTCCCTTTTCATCGGAGCTCCGTGGATCTTTTACCAGCTCTGGCGCTTCATCGCCCCGGGCCTCAAGTCGAAGGAAAAGTACTACGCCCTGCCCTTCATCGCGGGGACCTCCGCTTTCTTCATGGCCGGCATGGCGTTCTGCTACTACGTGGTTCTGCCCTACACGTTCAAGTTCTTCTTCCAGTTCAACCGAGACTTTACCAACATCGTGACCGTCTCGAATTTTTGGGATTTTGAGATGAAGTTCCTTATCGGTATCGGCCTCACCTTCGAGACGCCCATCCTTATCTTGTTCTTGACGCGCCTAGGCTTGGTCACCCCCGTGTTCCTCCTTAAGAAGTTCAAATGGGCCATCCTTATCGCCTTTATCGTCTCGGCCGTCATCACGCCCTCCGGTGACCCCGTAAACCAGACCATCGTAGCCGTGCCCATCATCGTTCTCTACGCCATCGGCGTGGCCATCTCCTTCCTGTTCCGCAAGCGTGCCGCGCCCGAGGCTCCGGCGGCCGGAGCGTAACGCCGCGAGGGCAGGCCGGAGAAGATTGGGGGGAATCGTGGACGTATGGAGATCCCAGAGCAACCCGGGCAAGCAGACCCTCCTCTCCCTGGGGTGTGCCGCCGTGGGGCTGGCCCTGGCGATCGGGTTTCGCGATTTTGGCGGTTCGGACCGCAACGCCATGGCGGGGTTCCTCCTCGGGCTGCTCCTGCTGGTCGTAGGCCTGGCCGGTTTTCTGGCAAGCGGCACCCAAACCGTCGTCGTCGATCCCGCGGCGCGCCTCATCACCGTCGAGGATGCCGGCCGCTTTCGCACCAAGAGGCGCGTCATCCCCTTCAATGACATCCTGGGGGTGAGCATCGGCTATCTCGGGAAGCGGTCGAACCACGTCACGTGGTACTACCTCGTGCTCAAGCTGCGGAGCGGAGAGAACTACCCGCTCTTCGCACCGGGCCGCCTTTACGAGGGTGGGTCCAGCCGCCCCACGGTAGAGAGCTGGAAGGGCCGCATCGAGAGGTATCTCGGCTCCTAAGAATAGGCGACGGAACCGTTCTCGCTGGCGCCCTCCATTGCCCGACCCGGTTTCGGCAATAACACCCTCCCCAAAGGCGTTTTAGCGGCCCTGATGAGCGATCGCGAGCCTTCGCCCCGTTCCGGGCGGAAGAAGGGCCCAGCGAAGCGCCCGTCCAAGGTTGCGCGTTCCCGTTCGCGCGTCCGCTTTCGTCCTTCCCCTCGAATCGCACGTTCGGCGTCGCCAGCCTGCAGGAGCACGCCTCCGGGCAGCCGGAGTGGTAGCAGTGAAACGGGGGCTTGAAAGTCCTAGCGAAGGTGCTAGCATGAAACCATACAGGCCGAGATCGCCCGTAACGGCGGCTGCACGAGGTTCGAGCGGGATCGGCCACATCCGGACGCCGCCAGCGTTGGCCAGAACATGAACTCCGCGTTCCCATGTGCGGTGTGCTTCTTACCTTCGAAGACCGGTTCATAGGAAAGGAGGCGTCCGTGAGTTCACTTTACTTCCTGGCCTTCGCCGTTATCGCCATCATCCTCGGGTACGGATGGTATGCCCGGTCCATCAGCAGATCGGTCATCCTGCCCGACCCCAAGCGGGCCACGCCAGCCACCATGTACATGGACGGCGTCGACTTCACGCCCGCCAACCGCCACGTCCTGTTCGGATATCAGTTCAAATCCATCGCGGCCCTCGGCCCCATCATCGGGCCCATCGTGGCCGTCCAATGGGGGTGGCTGCCCGCCGTCCTCTGGGTGATCTTCGGCACCCTCTTCCTGGGGTGGGTGCAGGACTACTCCAGCATCATGCTCTCCGTCCGCGAGGACGGGCAGACGTTCGGCGCCCTGAGTTTCAGGCTCATCTCCCCGAGGGCGCGCACCATCCTCGTCATGTTCATCTACTTCTACCTCCTGCTCCTCATGGCGGCCTTTGGCAAGATCGTTGGCTTCGACCTCATGACCAACCCGGCGGTGCCCCTCGGGGTGCTGCTCGTCATCGCCATCGGCCTGTTGGCGGGACAGATGACGTACAAGTGGAAGCTGGACATCCTGCTCACCACCCTGATCACCGTGGTGCTGGCCTTCGCGGGCATCTGGGCGGGCACGCTGCCCGCCGTGAAATCGTTCATGGAATCCCTCGGCGGTGGCGCTCAGTCTCCGCTCTTCTTCGGCAACGTCACGTGGGCCCAGTTCATGTGGAGCCTCGTGGTGCTGGTGATCTGCTACCTGGGGGCGGTTCTGCCCATCTGGCGGTGGGCCCAGCCCATCAACTACGTGGCCTTCTGGATCGTCTTCCTCGGCATCGCGGCGGGAACCCTGGGCCTCCTCATCTGGCACCCGTCCATCCCGGCATCCTTCCCTGCCTTCACCAACTGGAGCGGAAATCTGACCTCGGCCGCGGCCGCGGCGGGCGTGGACAAGAGTTTCACCTCCCTCGGCCCCCTCTGGCCCATCCTCTTCGTGACCATCGCCTGCGGGGCCATTTCCGGATGGCATAGCCTCGTCTCCTCCTCGGGAACGGCCAGGCAGCTCGAAAACGAGAGCGACGGCCTCTTCGTGGGCGCGGGCGCCATGTTCCTTGAGATGTTCCTCGCCATCCTGTCCATCCTCACCGCCGTCGTAGGCATCGGGGCCGTCCAGGGCTTCGGCAAGTACGCCGATCTCATCGGCTCGGGCAAGGCGGGCGGCGTGTTCGCCCTTGGGCTGGCGGAGATGATGCACCACGTTGGCATCCCCGTTTCCTTCGGCGTCTCCTTCGGCGCCGTGTTTCTGACGCTCATGGCGCTCACCATCATGTACCTGGTGGTCCGCTTCATGCGCGTGGCTTCGGCCGAGTTCCTGGGCGATAGCATCCCCTTCTTCCGCAACGCGTCCTTCGGCTCCATCGTGGCCCTGATCCTCTCGGCGTTCCTCATCTACACGGGCTTCTGGGCGAGGATCTGGATCCTCTTTGGCGGGGCGAACCAGCTCATGGCGTCCATGGCCCTGCTGCTCGCTTCGGTCTGGCTCATGGCGAGGGGCAAAAACTATCTATGGGCCTTCATCCCGGCCATCTTCATGTTCATCACGACGGTGGCCGCCCTTCTCTGGACGGCCTTCGCGGTCTTCCGGCAGGTGGCGACGACACCGAACCTGGCCGTCAACATCATGGTAGGCAACATCGCGGCAGGCATCATCGCCATCCTCCTGGTCCTGGCCGCGCTGATCCTCGTATGGGACGGCATGAAGGCGCTGCGCAAATTGAAGACGGGGGCTCTGGCGGAGGCCAAAGCGTGAAGCGAACTGTACCTTCTGAGCGAGAACCGCCTCTCCGCCTGGACATCATCGCTCCGCTTCCGGAGCGGTGGGCCACGTGCCGCGGATGCGAGACCATGGCCCGAGCCGCCGGCGTGGGGCTCGGCGGCGAGGACCGCGGCGAGGCGGGCTACCCGCCCGAATGGAAAAACCGGTTCGACGCCCTGGCCTCGCTCGTGAGCCAAGTCGGCGAGCGCTTCGGCCCGAAAGTGCGCGTGCGTCTCTGGGATCCGCGGACGCCCGCCGGCCTCTGGTACAGCGTGCGGCACGGGGCCTTCCGGTATCCGGCCTTCGTGGTGGAGGGCCGTAAGCTCCCGGGCTCCGGAGACAAAATGCTCGGCGAGGTGATACCGGAGATCGCGAAGAAGCTATGAAGAACCCTTTCGCGGCCCAAGGAGAAAGCTCTCTCGGCCGCCAGGCATCGCGGCTGATCAAGGTTTTCCGCGATGTCCTGTACGGCGCCACGGTGTACGAAATGGTGCGGGACCTGCGCAAGCAGCGCGCGCAGCGGGAGCACCTCTTCATCCTCGTGGTCTTCGGCGACCTCATCGGCGTGCCGATCCTGCCGCCCTACTACACCCTCCGCCTGCTGCCCTACGCCCTGGAGGCCTTTCCAGGGTGGAAGCGGACGCTGCTGCGGGAGAGGGACATGACCGACCTGTGCGACATGGAAGCGTAACCTGACCCTTATCTTAGGAGCGTGACATGGGCGACGATGATTCCAAAAAGGGACTGGTGAGCGGGCTCAAGAGCGTGCTCTACGGCATGGCCGGCCACGACATGACGCGCTACGCGCTCAAGACGCGCGGCAGCATGGAGCACCTCTTCATCCTCATCACCATGGGGGACCTGCTGGGCATACCCATCCTGCCGCCCTATTACAGCCTCCGCCT
Source organism: Acidobacteriota bacterium (assembly GCA_021833665.1). GTDB lineage: Bacteria > Acidobacteriota > UBA4820 > UBA4820 > DSQY01 > JAKAJA01. Next base: position 441 of record JAKBES010000103.1, on the reverse strand, counting down.
GCTGCCCTACGTGGTGCCCCAGATCTCCACATGGAAGCGGCGGATGCTACGGGAGAAGGACCTGACCGACGCGCTCGCCTGAGGGGGGGGGATGACCATGGATCTTCGTGAGATGCTGGAAAAGAACCCCGAGCGCCGCTACATCATGTTCGGCGGCAAGGGGGGCCTGGGCAAGACCACCTTCAGCGCCGCCACGGCGTACTATCTGGCCAAGAAAGGCTTCAAGGTCCTCGTCTTCTCGGTGGATCCGCAGGCGAGCCTCTCGGACATCTTCCAGAAGCCCATCTTCGGCAAGGGCCCCGTGGAGATCATGCCCAACCTCTTCGCCCAGGAGATCGACGCGGACCAGCGCATCAGAGCGTACCAGGACGAGATCCGCCAGAAGATCCTCACCATGTACGGCATGGACAAGGTGCCGGAGGAGATCGAGAACAGATCGGA
>JAKBES010000102.1 GCA_021833665.1 Acidobacteriota bacterium | reverse complement strand
CATGGCCGGGGGCAAGGCGGCGGACCTCAAAGAAGAGGGGATCATTCTGCGTAAACGCGTAGCGCTTCAAGTCCGCAGCGGAGAGGCGGCCTGCGTCGTAAAGACGGTGGACGTCATCTCCGATGGTGCGGCCGATCTGTTCGGAGAGGGAAAAGGCGGCCCTCATATCGAGGTCCAAGAGGCGCGACAATCCCGGGGCCGGGGCTCGGTGCGCGGGCCAAAGGGTGCCGAAAAACTCCAGGACCCCTCCATACACCTGGACCTGCCGCGAGAGTTTCCGCCGGTCGGATTCGCGGGTGAGCCCCTCGTAATCTTTCACGGCGCGCTCCATCTCCGGCAGACTTGACGAATGCCGCATGGGATTCACCATCTTGGACGCGATGTAGCCGCTGGCGAAGTAGTGAATCCTCGCCATGAAGGCGCCCAGGTTCCGCCCGACGGGCAAGTGGGCACCCATGAGATAGTGCATCGTTTCCTGAACGGTCCGGTTGACGTCCAGCATGGGCAGGTAGATCGTCCTGTCCTGATGGATGTAAAGGGGGCGGCCATCCAGAATCATGGCTTTGTAGGCGCGCCCAAGCCGGGTTGAAAAAAACGAATGTCTTAGAAAAGACAGGTCCTTGTACAAGTAAACCTGATAATCGTCGTCGGTTTTTAAATGTAAGCCGAAATAGTCCTTCAGGACCTTGACGTACCGGGCCACCGTATCGGAGAGATCGATCTCCTCCCCGGACCACGATCTCGTTGCCCTGCGATGGCCATAAAGCATGTTGAGGACCTCACCGCCGTGTTCAAGCCACGTAAGGAAGGTTTGCATTTTCACCGTAGGCGGGGTGTTGTTGCTTAAATACCTGGCCTTGCCCAGGCTCCACCATCCGAAGGGATCCCGCCGCGCCGCGAGCTTCCTCATGAAGACCGCCTCGCTGTTTTGGAGCAGGACGGGGCCGTGCAGGCCGAAACGCTCCAGCTCGGCGGGCAGGTGGCTGGAGGCGAGGTGGAGGTCGCCTACCTGGACGAGGAGGGTCCGCGTGGGGTAGGCCTTGGCGAGATCTTGGATGCGCTCGGCCATGAGCGCGTCGCGCCTGGCCAGAGGCCCATCGCGGTTGAGCCCGCGGATCATGAGGCCCTCTTCTCTGGCGTGATCGAAGATGGGTTTGTAATGCGAAAAATCGAAGCCCCAATGCCTCATATAATCCAGCTCATCCAAGAACCCGGCTTCATCCAGGCGCCCGTTCAGGTAGCGCGCGATGGCCTTGTCGTGATGGACGTTCACCATCTCCAGAACGGCGATGGGCCGGGCCCCCAAAGCGGCGAACGCCTTGAAGAGGCGGAGGAAGGTATGCTGGGCCTGGTCCAGGGTGTGGAAATCACCCACGAGCACGAGTCGAGAGGCGACCGCCACCGCCAGGAAGTCCTCCTGGAGAATCGGCCGGGTCCAGCTGTGTTCCAACTCGTGGGAGTAGGGGCGGTAATAGGCCGCCACCTCTTCATCCTCGGGTCCTTGCACTTCGCGGATTTGGCGCTTGATGGACCGGAGGAGGCGGCGGGTGAGACGAAGATCCAAGGATCGGTAATGCACGAGGCCCCCTCATGGGAGATGAAAGTGTAGCACGGGCTGCCGTGGGGCTCCGTACCCGGTAGGACCGAGCCCATGGCGCGCCCCCTTGACAGGGATTTGAGCCGATGATAAATTATCATCTCAATTGTGGACACAAGATATCCACGATTGTTGGTAGAGAGGAGCGGCTCATGCAGCTGAGCAAGACGTTCGACTATGCTATTCGAAGTTTGGTCTACCTAGCCAAGCTTCCCGAGGGCCAGGCGGCGGAACTTCGGGCCATTTCCCTCTCACAGAGCGTTCCCATGTCGTACCTTGCGAAGGTCATGCGCCATCTTGTCCGGGGCGGCCTGGTGACGTCCATCCTCGGGCGCGACGGCGGTTACAGCCTGCGTAAGAAGCCCCGGGACATCACGCTGCTCCAGGTTTACGAGATCATGGAAGGGGAGCTCCGATTCGTGGAGTGCATGGAAAACGACCGGAACTGTTCCTTGTTCAACGGTTGCACCCAGGCCCCCGTGTGGAGACGCCTCAGGCAAGCGGTGGAGAGCATCTTCAGGGAGACGACCCTGGCGGACCTCCTTCCCAAGAACGCGGGCGAAAGCGTCCCGACACCCATCAAGGAGAGTGGTTATGCCCGAGCTGGCGCTTGACATCCGCGACCTGCGGGTGAGCATCGATGACGGAGAAAACGAAAAGGAGATTCTCAAGGGAATCGACTTGGCCATTCCGGCGGGAGAGATCCACGTCATCATGGGTCCCAACGGGAGCGGCAAGAGCACCCTCGCCCAGACCCTCATGGGCCACCCAAAATACAAGGTCACGTCGGGGGAAGTCAGCCTCCTTGGTGAGGACCTCCTGGCCCTCAAGGTGTACGAGCGGGCATGCAAAGGCCTCTTCCTGGCCTATCAGTACCCCGTCGAAGTTCCCGGCGTCACTCTGGCGCACTTTCTCTGGAACGCCCACCAGGCCAAACTGCAGGCGACTCAGCCCGAGGCCAAGAAGGATCCCAAGGCCGTTCTCGCCTTCCGAAAACGCCTCAACTCGGCCCTCGAAACACTCAAAATGGGGCCCGATTTTTCGACCCGGCATCTCAACGTGGGGGCTTCCGGGGGGGAAAAAAAGCGCATCGAGATCGCACAGATGGAGGTTTTGGAGCCCAAAGTCGTTCTTATGGACGAGATCGATTCGGGGCTGGATATCGACTCCACCAAGGTGGTGGCCCAAGCCATTCATGCCATGAAGAAGCCCGGCTTCACGGCCCTGATCATCACCCACTACCCGCGCATTTTGGAATACTTGCAGCCGGACCGGGTCCATGTCATGGCCTCGGGCAAAGTCCTCTGCTCACGCGGCATGGAACTGGCTCGCGAACTCGAGCAGAAGGGCTACGACTGGATCCTCAAAGAGTACAACGCGAGTTGAGAGAGGAACGGACACAATGAACCGCGAGGACGAAAGGAACACCAGAGGTCGTTTTTTGACCCCCCTGATAGGAATGCGCTTAGCGGCCTTTGCGTCTTTGCGGTTGAGGGTTCTCTTTTCAAGGCATTAGGAGAACACGATGAGCGACGAAGCGCGCGGAGCGCTGGACATAGACCAGAGCAAGTACGACTTTCGAGATCCCGAGGTCTCGGTCTACCGATCCGTCAAAGGGCTTACCCGGGAGACGATCCTGGACATTTCGGCCCACAAGAAGGAGCCGGCCTGGATGCGGGACATCCGCCTCCGAGCCTACGAGGTTTTCCTGGCCAAACCCATGCCCAAGTGGGGGGGCGACCTCTCCGAGATGGATTTCGACGCCTATACGTACTACATCAAGCCGACGGACAAGCGGGAGGATGAGTGGGGCGACGTCCCCGAGGACATCCGCAAGACCTTCGACCGCCTGGGCGTGCCCGAGGCGGAGCGCAAGTTCCTCGCGGGCGTGGGGGCCCAATACGAGTCGGAGATGGTGTATCACTCCATCCGCGAGGATCTGGCCAAGAAGGGGGTCCTGTTTCTGGACACGGAGTCCGGCCTCAGGGAGTACCCCGAGCTCTTCCGCAAATATTTCGGCACCCTCGTTCCGCCGGAAGACAACAAATTCGCCGCCCTAAACACGGCGTGCTGGTCGGGCGGCAGTTTCATTTACGTCCCCAAGGGCGTGAAGTTGGACATCCCCTTGCAGGCCTACTTTCGGATCAATTCGGAGAACATGGGCCAGTTCGAGAGAACCATCATCATCGCCGACGAGGGGTCGGATCTGCACTACATCGAGGGGTGCACGGCGCCCCAGTACTCCACAAGATCGCTCCACACGGGCGTCATCGAGATCTTCGTGCACAAGGGGGCCAAGGTCCGCTACACCACCATCCAAAACTGGTCCCACAACATCTACAACCTCGTGACGCAGCGCGCCATCGCCTACGAAAACGCCACCATGGAATGGGTGGACGGCAACATGGGATCCAGGCTCACCATGAAATACCCCTCCATTTACCTGGTGGGCGAAGGGGCGCGGGGCAACGTCCTTTCCATAGCCTTCGCCACGAGCGGCCAGCATCAGGACGCGGGGACCAAGATCATCCACAAGGCGCCCAACACCACCTCAACGATCTTGAGCAAGTCCATCAGCCGGGGCACGGGGAGAACCTCCTACCGCGGCCTTCTGAAAGTGGCCAAGGGAGCCACGGGCGTCAAGGCAAGCGTCAAGTGCGACGCCCTCATGCTGAGCCCCGAGAGCCGCTCGGACACCTACCCCACCATGGAGATCGACGAGGACCAGGTGTCCATCGCCCACGAGGCGACGGTGGGCAAGATCAGCGATGACCAAATCTTCTACCTCATGTCGCGGGGCCTGAGCGAACAGGACGCCACGTCCATGATCGTGCAGGGGTTCATCGAGCCCTTCGCCAAGCAGATGCCCATGGAATACGCCATCGAACTCAACCGGCTGATCCAACTGGAGATGGAAGGAGCGGTGGGATGATGCTGTCCGTGGCCAAACAGAACCCGTCGCCCCTGGGCAATTCCGATGCCCTCACGCTGGAGAGCCTTCTTCCCGAAGGCCGGCTCCAGGCCGAACCGGCTTGGCTCGCGGCCCTGCGGAAAGAGCACCTCGTCCGGTTCCTGGAAGGAGATCATTCCTTCGGCAGGTACTCCCGGCTCAAGACCGACTGGACCACTCTCACCCCAGCGGCGCCGCAGTTTCATGTGTCCGACGGCGCCGGCGTGGGAATCCTTCCGGCGCCTGGAACCGGCCCCTTGGTTCGAAGGCTGGCCGACGCTCTGAGCGAAGAGACGGGAGAGCACCTCCCCACCCATCTCAAGGCCCTGGCCACGTGGGACCACCTGGTCCTGGCGGGCTGGCGGGACGGGGTGGCCGTGACCTGGCCCTCGGGATCGGAGGCCGCCGAAGTGCCTGGAATCGTCTTTGAAAACCCGGGTGGACTGGTTTTGGAGCCCCTCCTTCTGGAGGTGGCCCCGCGGCAGGAGGCGACCCTGTTCCTCCGGTGGACGGGAGGGGGCCCTCCCGCTTTCCACATCAGCTCACTCATGGGCACGGTGGGGGAGAGCGCCTCTTTGAAAGTGTTTCTCCTCCACGACTGCGAAGGCCTCCAGCACCACATCTCGAGCCAGCTCCAGCTCGGCCGGGACGCCTCAGTGGAACTGTTCACGGCGTGGACGGCGGGCAAATGGACCGTGGCGAGGTGGGCCGCGGACTTGACCCAGCCCGGGGCCGAATGGCGCGAAACCCACCTCATCTTCACCTCCGGAAAGGACCACCTGGACGTGGACAGCCAGGTCCACCTGGCCTCTCACCACACCCAATGCGACGTTCAGGTCAAGACCGTGGCCACGGAGAGCTCCAGGGCCGTTTTCACGGGCGACATCCTCATGGAGAAGGAGGCGGTCCAGAGTGAGGCCTACCTGGCCGATCACGTCCTCCTCCTGTCCAAGGGTGCCCGTGCCGATTCGATCCCCGGGCTGGAGATCAAGGCCGCGGACGTGAAGGCGTCCCACGCGGCGAGCGTAGGCCAGGTGGACGAAGAGCAGCTTTTCTATCTCGAGAGCCGGGGACTGGACCCGGCCTCCGCCCGCCACCTCATCGTGGTGGGCTTTCTCGAAAGCCTGCTGGATCGGGCCCCCGTCTCCTTCGTCTCCGAGATGCTCGATCCCATTCTCGAAGGAAAGGTGACGGCATGACGGCGCCCAATCCCAACGATCTCCTCGACGTCGATCCCTTGATGATGGACGTCCTCCTGGACCACTACAAGCACCCCCACAACTTCGGGGCCCTGCCCGGAGCCGACATCGTGCACGCCGAGGGCAATCCGTCCTGCGGCGATCAGATGGAGATCGCCATCAAAACGAAGGATGGCACCATCGAGGACATCCGCTTTCAGGGCAAAGGGTGCATCATCAGCCAGGCGGCCGCCTCGATCCTCACGGATATGATGAAGGGAGAACCCCTCGATCGGGTTCGCGAACTGACCAAGGACGACATGCTGGAGAATATCGGGATTCCCATTGGCCCCATGAGGCTGAAGTGCGCCCTCCTGGCCCTGAAAGTGCTCAAGGCTGGCGTTTACGGACAGGCCGAATGGCCCGGCGAAGAAGACGACTGATCAGGGTCAAGGAGTGAAGGATGGCTGAGTGGGTTGAGATCGCCAAACTTGAAGAGATCGGCCCAGGGGGAAGACGCGCGCTCCTTGGTGAGGAAGAAATCCTCCTTGTGCGACAGGGCGATACAGTGTATGGGCTAAGCTATTTATGCAGCCATCAAGATATGGAGCTTGAAGGCGGCTACGCCGAAGGGGACGCGTGGGTTTGCCCTCACCACGGCGCCCGCTTCTCTCTAAAGACCGGAGAAGCCTTGGCCATGCCCGCCGTAGAGCCGGTTCGGAGCTACCCCGTGAAGGTTGAGTCGGGCAAAGTATTCATGCAGGAGCCCGCCCCATGAGCGAATCTCTCCTCCGCACCGTTCCCGCCGAGGGCTTTGACGTGGCCCGCGTTCGGATGGACTTTCCCATTCTCCAGCGGCGGATTCACGACCACCCGTTGGTGTACCTTGACAACGCCGCCACGACCCAGCGCCCCCTCCAAATGGTGGAGGCCATGAACCGTTATTACCTCGAGTATAACGCGAATATTCATAGGGCAATCCACACGCTTGGCTACGAATCTACCGTGGCGTACGAGGAGGCCCACAAAAAGGTGGCACGGTTCATCAACGCGCGGTCGTGGCGGGAGATCATCTTCGTCCGCAACGCCACGGAAGCCCTGAACCTCGTGGCCATGACCTGGGGAAAAGCCAACTTGAGGGCGGGGGACGAGGTGGTGGTGAGCCTCATGGAACACCACAGCAACATTGTTCCCTGGCAGATGCTCAGGGACACGCTCGGCATCATCCTCAAGTTCATCCCCGTGACCCGTGACGGCGTCCTTGACGTGGAGGCGGCCGGCCGGCTGATCACCCCCAAAACCCGGCTGGTGGGGCTCGTTCACGCGAGCAACGTCCTCGGAGCCATCAATCCGGTGAATGAAATCCGCGATCTGGCCCGCCGGTCGGGTGCCCTCTTCCTCCTGGATGGAGCCCAGTCCATTCCCCACATGGCCGTGGACGTGCAGGCCCTTGACTGCGATTTCTTCGCCGCCTCGGGTCATAAAATGCTTGGACCTACGGGCATCGGGTTCCTCTACGGCAAGAAAAACCTCCTCCAAACCATGCCACCGTTCCTCACGGGCGGGGACATGATCGCCACGGTCAGCCAGGAGGCCTCCACGTGGAATGAGCTGCCCTGGAAATTCGAGGCAGGAACAAGCGCCGTTGCCGAAGGGATCGGGTTGGGTGCGGCCGTAGACTACCTCACCACCTTGGGGATGGACAATATTTACCAATACGAGAAGGAACTTGGTGATTACGCCCTGCAAAGACTGCATAATGTCTCAGGGCTAAAGCTGTATGGACATGAGCGCGGGGACTCCCTCGCGGTCTTTTCTTTTAATCTCGAGGGGATCCATCCTCACGACGGGGCCAACGCCCTGGATCGTTTCGGCATCGCCGTCCGGTCCGGACACCACTGCGCTCAGCCCCTCATGAACCACCTGGGCATGGACAACCCCCTGCGCGCCTCGTTCTACCTTTACAATACGAAGGCCGAAGTAGACCTCTTGGTGGACGCCCTCGGAGAGATCAAGAAGCTGTTCAGGGCCTGAGCGGGACGCGCTCCGTTACCGTTGCCGGCCTGGCGCATCTCTGGTAGCCTGAGCAGGAGGCGGACGCCATGAACGTCGACCGAGTTGTTCGTGCCATCGCAGGGACCTTCGTAGTTCTTTCCCTCGCCCTCGGGCACTGGGTTCATCCGTACTGGTATTTCTTCACGGCCTTCGTGGGCTTGAACCTCTTCCAGTCGGCCTTTACCAACTGGTGCCCCATGATCACGATTTTAAAGAAGGCAGGTGTACCCCAATGACGCTGCACGATGCCCTCGCCATGGGAGCGATTCTCGTGGCGTGGTATCTCTTGAACCGCTTTCTATTGCCCAAAATGGGGGTGTCTACCTGAATGTCGCAATCCTGTGGGGTCGGGTCCGGCCCCGAGCATGATTCAAGGAGGAAGTCCGATGTCGGCAAACGTGATGGAGATCAATGACCAAACCTTCCAGGCGGAGGTTTTGAATTCGGCCACGCCGGTTCTCGTAGACTTTTGGGCACCTTGGTGCGGCCCATGCCGCATGGTCGGGCCCGTCGTTGAGGAACTGGCGACCGAAATGGCCGGAAAAGTGAAGTTCACCAAGGTGAACGTGGACGAAAGTCAGGCCTTTGCCGGACAGTATGGCATCATGTCCATTCCCGCCCTCCTTCTTTTCAAGGGAGGGAAGGTGGTCCAGCAGCACGTCGGCGCCTTACCTAAGGCGGCCCTTAAGAGTTTGCTGGAAAAGGCCCTCTAATATAAGGGTATTTTCTGGGGGATACGACGCATGCCCATTTACGAGTATCACTGTAATGCCTGCGGGGTTCGCTACGAGAAGATCGTCTTCTCGACATCGGCTTCAGCCCCGCCTTGCCCCAGTTGCGGCTCTTCTCAGGTCGAGAAGCTCATCTCCGTGCCCGGAGGCATGGGCGGAGGCTCAAACTCAGGGCCCTCTTGCGGCGCATCAAGCTCCGGAAGCTGCGGCTCCGGTTTCAGCTGAGCGGGCTGAACTCTGGTGCCGTGAGCACCGACGCTGCCTAACCCACCCACCGAACCCACCCACAGCGGGGAGCCCTAAGAAGCTCCCCGTTTTTCTTGTCGTTACAATCTGTTAGGGCGCATGAACGCGCCTAACCCTTCATGGATTGGCGCGCGCACCTTCGACGGCTTATATTTGCCCCACCTACAATGTGTTAGGACACGCAAAAGGGGAGTGCCATGAGAAGAGACGTGCCGCGCAGAACCATTGCCCGTGGCGGCGCCGGTAACCTAGATCCCGTCGGAAATCTCTATCTGGGAAAGATACGCACCACCGACGAGTGGCAGGACACCGCCGATCAGGTAGACATCTCCCGCGAGGCGGCGAGCGAAGGCCTCGAACAGCTCGCCGGGGATGAAGCTTTCTGGGAAAAGGAGCCCGTTGGACTCGGCGAATCTGAATGAAGGTCGGCGCCCCCGTTGGGAGGCAGAGGCGGTGTTCGCGGTCCTGCTCTACCCCTTGTTACGTCCGATAAGATATATTATGTTAAATATACTGGTTTGGGACGCCAGCGCGGCACCGATCTGACCTCCCATCCGGTCTTGAGAGCTCGGGTCTGAGAGCATCAAGAGACGGAAATCGATGGCCAGCCTGGCCTCCTACTCCCCCATCAACGTTTAGCGTTGCGTGCAACTTGGCCGGAATAGCAGCGTTGATCGTCGAGGGAGGGATGGCCGCAATGTTCGAGGGACGGCGTGTCAAGGCTGGGATAGGCTCGCGTCTCTTTGTATCTGACTTCAACGCTTAAGTGTTAGCGTTCAACAGCCTCATCCATAAGCTGAATCATGGCGTCTCTAAGATTCTGAATCCCGCGGTTCAGCTGTGGCAACGATGTGGCGAGCGTATACCCGGGCGTCAGCAGGCGCCGGCCTTCCCGGTCCACGAGGACTTCCTCCGGTTCCAGGTCAAAGCAGCCTCGATCTTCCGGCCAAGGGCCGAAGAGATCCGTCAGAAGAAACTCCGACAGGGAGATGGCCGCGAGAACGGCACCGGCCTTATGGCAGCCTTCCAAAAACTCCTTGATGGAAGGAAGGACGCCGGGCGCTTCCTTGGGATTAAAGTTCTGCATTAGGCTTTTGACCGGACCCTGGCCTCCTGGAAGGATTAAACCGTCCAGAAGCTTCGGCGAAAGCTCCTCGATGGTCCACAGCTTCCCCCGCACGAGCCGGGCTGACTCCAGCATCATCCGGCGGGACTCGCCGTCCACTTCCTGGCCCGTGGTGGGATCGACCACGTGGAACTGGGGCGCATCAAGGACGAGGGGGACCACGTCGATCCCCGCCTCCTGTAGGGCGAGCATGGAGAGTACCGATTCGTGAGGGTCCGATCCGTCATAGGCCCCGCATCCCGTGAGAAGGATGCCGACGCGCCGTTTCAACGCTGAGTCTCCAGAACCTCAGCGGCGGCGGGAATCACCAGGGCGATGGCCTCTTCCAGCCTCCGGTCAAGGCGGACCCCGGCGGCATGAGGATGGCCTCCCCCACCCCACTGGGATACGAACTGATCGATGGCGAAGTCGCCCCGCGAACGGCATGAGACCTTGGTCATACCCGTGTCGAGCTCTTTGAAGTAAAACCCCGCCACGACGCCGTCCACCTGAAGGGTGAAGTTCACCATGTCGTCCGCGTCCTCCCAGCGGGCGCCCTCCCGGTCCAGCATGGCGCGGTCGATGCGCATCCATGCCACTTTGCCTCCCGGAGTGAGCTTCAAGGTGGAAAGGACTTGCCCCGTAAGCCTGAGACGCACGGGCGGTTGGCGCTCGAAAATTTCCGTGTAAAGCCGCTGGGGATCGACCCCCGCTTCGAGGAGACGGGCGGCGAGCAGGTGCGTGTGGGGGCTCGTGCCTGGGTAACGGAAGCCTCCCGTGTCCGTGTAGATGGCCACGTAGATGGGTTCGGCGATGGGGAGGCTCAGGGGGATGTGGAGCGCATCCAGGAGGCGGGCCGTCACTTCTCCCGTGGCGCAGGCCTCCGTGTCTACGATGTACTGAACCCCGGGCGTCTTGTCCAGCCTGTGGTGATCCACCACCACGATGCCCTCGCCGTGGGGCGTGAGGGGAAGAACCGCGCCGAGGCGCTCGAAGGCGCCCATGTCCAAAACCACCGTGAGGGCTCCCTCGAATTTGGCCCTGGGATTCTTGATGTCATTGGGCGTGAGGATTTCGTCGGGGCGGCTCAAGAGAAACTTGTAGTTGGCGGGAACGGGAGTGGGATTGATGAGGGCCACTTCACATCCCAGGCTGCGCAACCCTCGCGCCAAGGCCAACTGGCTGCCGATGCCGTCTCCGTCCGAGGACATGTGAGTGGTCAGGACGAACTTGCGGTGGGAACGAAAGAGATCGAGGTGGCGATCCAAAAGCTCCATCGGGACTCCTAATCTTGAAACTTTACCGGAGCGGCCAGCGCAAAGCAAGGAAACCCGCCGTCTGTCTGGCATGCGCCCATCGCGGGATTGGAGGCCATGATATACTTAAATGGCGAGGCCGCCGGTGCTGAAA
>JAKBES010000399.1 GCA_021833665.1 Acidobacteriota bacterium | reverse complement strand
GGCCGCGGCCTCCGTGTGGATCTGCCGGACCTGGGGCTCCCAGCCCTGGATGGATGCGGCGGGAGGAGCGGCCGCCGTGGTCGGGCACTGTTTTCCTTTCTCCCTGGGCTTCCGGGGAGGGAAGGGCATCGCGTCGGGGCTGGGCGCCTTTCTCTTCATCGCCCCGGTTCCGACCCTCGCGGCCTTGGGGGTATTCCTCGTGGAAGTGCTGGCCCTGCGGTGGGTTTCCCTGGGGAGCATCCTCGCGGCGCTGATCTTCGGCGGGACCATGGTGGGATGTCATATGGCATTTGGGTGGTACACCCTCCCGTCGGCCCTCATCGGCGCGTGCCTGTCTCTGCTGCTCGTGGCGAGACACCACTCCAACATCCGCAATCTTTTATCGGGCACCGAGTCCAAGTTGTGGGGTTCAGGGAGCGGGAAGTCCGTGGACGAAAGGCCATGAGCGCGCCCGGGGGCCGAGAGCGCGCCCTGGTGGTGGTGTGGGGCGCCGGCTCGTGGGGGACGGCGCTGGCCCTGCACCTGGCCAGATCCGGCCGAAGGGTTGCCCTGTGGGTCTATGAAGAAAGCCAGTTCGACTCCATGCGGCGCACCGGCGAGAACGCCGATTTCCTTCCGGGCTATCCTCTGCCCGACGCCATCCGCCTTTTCCACGACCCGAAGGACGTGCCGGAGGGTGCGGCCGCATGGCTCTCCGTGAGCCCGACTCAGGCCACGAGGGCGCTGTGGGCGAAGATCGGCACCCTCTGTCCCGAAGGCGCCCTCATCGTTTCGGCGTCCAAAGGGTTCGAACAAGGGACCCTCCTCCCGCCCAGCGCTGTGATCGAGGCGTACGCCCCGTCCTCCTGCGCGCCAGTGGTGGCCCTGAGCGGGCCGACGTTCGCCCATGGCTTGGCCTGCGGCGATCCCACCACGGTGGTCCTGGCGGCTCCAGACCCGGCCAGAGCCGAAGCCGCCCAGCGCCTCGTGTCGCACAATCCTCTGCGCGGCTACGCGAGCGCGGACCGGGTGGGCGTAGAGATGGGCGGCGCCGTGAAAAACGTGGTGGCCCTCGCCTGTGGCATCGCCGTGGGGCTCGGCTTCGGGCCCAATACCATCGCGGCCCTCATTACCCGAGGGCTCCGGGAGATCGTCCGCCTGGGCGAAACGCTGGGGGCCGATCCCCAGACCTTCTCGGGACTTTCGGGGGTCGGCGACCTCGTGCTGACGTGCACGGGAAGCGAAAGCCGCAACCGCACCGTGGGCGTTCGTTTGGGCAAGGGCGAAACCCTCGAGGGGATTCTCGCCTCCATGAAGATGGTGGCCGAAGGCGTTCCCACGACCCGCTCCGTGTCCGACCTGGCGCGCCGCAAGGGCGTGGACATGCCCATAACCTTCGCCGTGGAGCGCATCCTCTTCCAAGATCTCCCCCCCCGCGTGGCCCTTGAAGAACTGCTGTCCAGGGAGCTCAAGCGGGAGATCGGGTGAGGACTTGGCAGCCGCCTGCTGGGGGGCGTTGGGATACGTGACCGGATCACCACAGGACGGGAGATCGTGCGAAAGTGGATGTCTGCCAAGCTGGAATCGAACCTGGAGTAATCATCATTGCGGGGGCCGCCTTGTTGCCCTTGCTCTTGGTGGGCGCGGGATTGCTCCTCACGAGGGGTGCGGCCAGGGCCCGGGTCAGCCCCTTCGCCTTCCTCCTTTTGGGGATGGTGATCTGCGCCTGCTACTCGGTGCTCATGGCGGAGGCGTTCAGCCACCGCGGGCTCGCACGGGTAATCCTGTACCTTATCTTGGCTCTCGCCTGGCTGGCATGGGGACTTTGGCAATATAGGAGCAGGAGAAGGACGGGTCCGGAGGAACGAGGGAGCAGTCATGGGGAAACATGAGACCTATGACATTCGCCCCATCGGGTACGTGCGATCGTCGCTTTTGGAGGCCAGCGGGGCGCCTCGGCAGGGGTACGAGGGGGCTCCCTCCGCATGGCTGGAGTTGCTTCCCTCCGCCGGGCCCGGATTGCAGGGCCTCGAAGCGGGACGGGACATCGTGCTGATCACCTGGTTACACAAGGCGCGCCGCGACGTTCTGGCCGTTCACCCCCGGCGAGATGAATCCAACCCTCTTCGGGGCGTCTTCGCGACGCGGTCTCCCGACAGGCCCAACCCCGTGGCCCTCCATCGCGTGACCCTTCTTGAGATCAAGGACGGCCGCCTCAAGGTCGGGCCGCTGGAGGCCATGGACGGCACGCCCATCGTGGACATCAAGCCGGCCCTCCCCGCGCCGGCGGACCAGTAGAGCCTCCGTGAAACGCGCAGGCGCTGGAGATTTTGGCCATAGCGAAAACAAGAGCCGGCGGAGAAGTGCGGCCGCCGAGGAGGTACCCGTGGTGAATGAATTCGACGAGAAGGCCAAGGACTGGGACTCGGATCCCAACAAGATCAGCCGGGCGCGCACCGTCGCGGAGGCCATACGAAACCGGGTGACACTGGGCCCTCACATGGAGGCCTTGGAATACGGCTGCGGGACGGGCCTGCTCAGCTTCGCGCTTCAGCCGTACCTGGGCCACATCACGCTGGCGGACAGTTCCGAGGGCATGCTGGCGGCGCTTCGGGGCAAGATCGCCTCCAGCGGCGTGGGGAACATGACTCCCATCAAGCTGGACCTCAGCGTGGATTCAATGCCTGGACAGGGGTT
>JAKBES010000101.1 GCA_021833665.1 Acidobacteriota bacterium | reverse complement strand
CGAGAGGACAGAAGGGAGTGGGCCAGTCGGCGTTCATCTCGTCCCCGTCCTCGCTGAGGCTGAAGAGGAATTCGCCCCGGCCGAACTGGGTGAGAGCCTTGAGCCGCTTGGAGAGCTCCAGGCGGCGGGCCTGCTCCAGGAAAGACCTGTTCAGAACCCCCGCCTGAAGCATGCGGTGAAGGGCCTGCATGGGTTTCCCGGAGGCGAAGGCGAGGGCCTGCTCCATCTCCTTCCGGTCCACCAGGTCCTGAGATTCGAAGAAGCGCAGGAAGTGCAGTTCGTCGAAGTCGCCCACGATGTCCGAGACGCTTCCCGTGGAGAAGTAGATGTAGGCGCAGCCAAGGTCAGGCGGGGATAGGCGAAGAACGCCCGTCCTCCGGGAAACGTTGACGATCTGGAGGATGTCCAGGAGGGAAAGATCCTCGAGACTACCCACAAGGCTCATGGCGTGGCTCCGGGCGGAGCGCCCACGGCTCCCACTCGACTATAGAGTACCAAAAAACGCTTGTCCATCGGCCCGAGGCGGACGGTGGCCCGCTGGGGCTCCTGGCCCGCCGGGTGCACAAGGAGCGAGTAAACGCCCGGTTCCAGGTCGCGGAAGAAAAAATTTCCTTCCCACAGATCCATGGACGCGGTGTCCGCCGGGCCCGCCAGCTCCACCCGGCCCGCAAGGGGAGCATCGAGGGCACCGAGCACCTTGCCCGCCAGCACGGTGCCCGTGAAGGAGGGCGAGAAAGCTCTGTGCCAAAGGACGCAGGCCGTTTGGGGGGCCGGCTCGCAGAAGAGCCTGTCCTGGTGTGTCTCGCACCGGGCCTCACCTCCCGCGTAAGCGGCCAGCTCTCCCGGCTGGAGGCCGCCTCCGAGGCGGAGGACGACGTAGGTCTCCGGTACCCATCCAGACGAGCGCAGGGGGTCGCAGAAGACCGTGGGGCCGCCGGGATACTCTATTTCGAGCCAGGCGTGGAGCACGCCTCCCTGGAGGCGAGCGGGAGAGGACCGGACGGGAAGATCAAATCCCACCACCTCGCGGCAGGGGATGGCCAAAGCCCGAAGAATGGCCCGCGCCAGGCGTGTCATACCCACGCAGGACGCCTTGCCCCGCGCCAGGACCTCCGATTCGGTCTCGTTGAAACCGGCCGTCCCGTCGTAGGCGATGCGCCGCTTCACGGTGAGAAGGACCGCCTCCACGGCTTCGTCGGCGCGCTGGCACGGGGCCAGGGCCGAAGCCAGGTCCGCGGCGAAAGATGGCGGCAGGCCCAGGGAGGAGGGGAGGCGGCCGGCGCGAAAAGGGGTCCTCACCTTAAGGGCCGAAGCCTCGACCGAAACGGTGACGCGCCAGCCCCCCGCGACGGGCTCCACTCTCTGCCGGAACCCGTCCACGGAGCAGGCCGGCGGCGCCGGTGCGTCCTTGGCCGCGATCAGGAAGACCGCCTGGGCCTTCCCGGAGACGGTCCCGTAGCCTTCTGGGGCCTGGCGGCCCCAAGTCGAGGAGGCGCTCCACAGGAGGGCGGCGAGGATGAGGCTAAGGCGAAGCGTGGAGGATGGCGTCCAGGACACCGTTGATGAATTTGCCCGATTCGTCCCCGCCGAATTTCTTGCCGATCTCCACCGCTTCATTGATGGCCACCTTGTCGGGGACCTCGGGGTCGAAGCGCATCTCGTAGACCGCCATGCGTAAAAGGCCCCGGTCCGTGCGCGTGAGGCGGTCGAGCTTCCAGTGCTGCAGGTGCCCGGTGATGAGCTCGTCCACGGCCACGCGGTGGGCCCAGACGCCCTCCACGATGCTTCCCGCGAACCGGCGGACCTTGCCTGAAACGCGGCGCTCCGATTCCAGCTGGGCGCGCACCGAGGCGATGTCTTCGACGCCGAGATCGATCTGGTACAGGTAGGTCAACGCCAGTTCCCGGCCCTCGCGGCGGACACCCATCAGAGGGCCTTGTAGAGGTTGGCCATCTCGATGGCGGCGAGGGCGGCGTCGAAGCCCTTGTTCCCGGACTTGGTTCCCGAGCGCTCGATGGCCTGCTCGATGGTGTCCGTGGTGATAACCCCGAAGAGCACCGGACGGTCGTGTTCCATGGCCGTGGCGGCGAGCCCCTTGGCCACTTCGGCGGCGATGTATTCGAAGTGGGGGGTGTTGCCCCGGATGAGGGCCCCGAGGGCGATGACGGCGTCGTACTTGCCCGAGGCAGCCATGCGCTTGGCCACCTGGGGGATCTCGAACCCGCCGGGTACCCACGCCACGGCCACGGCTTTGTCGTCGGCGCCGTGGCGGCTGAGGCAGTCCAGCGCGCCTTCCAGCAGTTTTTTGGAGAAGAACTCGTTGAACCGGCTGACCACGATGCCGAAGGACAGGCCCTTCGCGTTCAGCGCGCCCTCATAGGTCTTGACCATATCGTCCTCCACGCCGCCTCGCGGGGCCGCAGGCCCGCGGGGGCCGCCTCACACCGCTCCCGAAAACTCCGTGAGCTGCTTGAACGCCCTGAACCGGTCCTCGATGTCCTCCTGGCGGAGGGTCAGGAGCCGGTTGAGGGAGAAATCCTCCACGTTAAAGGAGGCCATGATGCTTCCCATGACAATGGCCGTTTTTACCGACTCCGGGCTCAGGTCGCCGGTCTTGGCCAAATATCCCACAAAACCGCCCGCGAAGGTGTCTCCCGCGCCCGTGGGATCGAAGACCGACTCCAGCGGGTAGGCCGGCGCCGCGAAGATCGAGTCCTCGGTGACTTTCAGGACGCCGTATTCGCCCCGTTTGATGATGAGCATCTTGGGGCCCAGGGCGAGGATCGCCCGGGCCGCCTTCACGAGGTTGTACTCACCCGAGAGCTGGCGGGTCTCGGCCTCGTTGATGATGAGGATGTGGATGCGCGGCAAAAGATCCATGAGGCCGTCCCGGCGCTGGTCGATCCAGTAATTCATGGTATCGGCGGCCACGACCCTGGGCTGGGTGATCTGGTCCAGGACCTTCATCTGCGCCGAGGGGTCCAGGTTGGCGAGAAAGACGTAGGGGGCGCCCTTGAGGTGGTCGGGCACATCCGGATCGAAGGTGCCCAGGACGTTCAAGTCCGTCTGGATCGTCTTGGCGTCGTTCAGGTCGTAGCCGTATTCGCCCTTCCAGTGGAAAGTCTTGCCTCCCGGCACGGTGGAGAGGGCCGAGAGGTCCACCCCGCGCCCCTCCAGGAGAG
This sequence comes from Acidobacteriota bacterium, assembly GCA_021833665.1. GTDB lineage: Bacteria > Acidobacteriota > UBA4820 > UBA4820 > DSQY01 > JAKAJA01. The sequence continues at coordinate 8,148 of JAKBES010000101.1, read as the reverse complement.
CCTTGTCCTCCTGGCGGAAATCCTCCCCCACCACGGCGAGGACCGATACCTGCGTGAAGTAAGAGGCGGCGAGGGAGGAATAGGAGGCGGAGCCCCCCAGGACCCGCTCGCGCGCCCCGAAGGGCGTCTTCACTGTGTCGTAGGCCACGGAGCCGATGATCAGGAGCCTCATGCCTTCCCCTCCTCGCCCTCTTCGAGCCGCTGAAGAAGCGGGCGCAGCTTGTGCAATGTCGCCTCGGGCCATGCGTCGCGGCGGGTCACCACGGCATTCTGGAGCGCCTTTGAACAGGCGCAGCCCTCGGGTGGCGGGTCCGCGATGGCCCCGGCGATGGCCTCCCTGGCATGCGCCGTGTTCTCGCGCATGACGGTAAGCACGTCCTCGATGCGGACGTGGTCGTGGTCCGGGTGCCAGCAGTCATAATCCGTGACCAGGGCGAGGGTGGCGTAGCAGATCTCCGCCTCGCGGGCCAGTTTTGCCTCCTGGAGGTTGGTCATGCCGATCACGTCCATGCCCCAGGACCGGTACAGGTTGCTCTCCGCCTGCGTGGAGAACTGGGGGCCTTCCATGCAGAGGTACGTGCCGCCCTCGTGCAGGGGCACGCCAAGGGCCCGTACCGAAGCGGCCAGGCGCTCCCTGAGGACGGGGCAGAAGGGGTGGGCGAGGCTCACGTGGGCGGCGATACCTTCGCCGAAGAAGGTGTCCGGGCGATGACGGGTGCGGTCCACCAGTTGGTCGGGGATCAGGAGGTGGCCCGGCTGGTACTGCTCCTTCAGGCTCCCCACCGCCGAGGCGGACACGATGGCCCTGGCGCCGAGGATCTTGAACCCGTAGATGTTGGCGCGGAAGTTCAGCTCCGAGGGCAGAATTCGGTGGCCGTCGCCGTGCCTCGCCAGAAAGGCCACGGAGCGCCCCCTCAAGGTGCCCAGCACGTAGGCTTCGGAAGGATCTCCGAAGGGCGTCCGAAGGGCCACCCGCTCGGCCGCCTCGAACCCGGGCATGTGGTAAAACCCCGAGCCTCCGATGATGCCGTACTCCACTGGTCCCATGAAGCCCCTCCAGCTCAATAGAATAGCACGACGACGCGCCCCCGGTGAAGCGCGCCCTCATCTCCTCATCCCGGCTTGCCATCATCCCGCTTACGAGCCTAATCACTAGAAAAATAACGATCAATATGCTATAATTACAAACGGCTCATAACCGGAGGAGCGAGTGAATCACCCTGATCTCGTCCTATTGATGGGTGCTTGCCTTACGGGCGTTTCCTTCCTGGTCCTGCTCAAGTGGTGCGTACCCGCCTCCTCACCCTTCCATCTGCTGTGGACTTTCGCCCGGAAGCATGCGGTGAGCATGCCGTCGCTCTTCTACCTCCTTACCTTGCTGGGGATCATGTTTCTGGACATCCTCGAAACGAAATACGACGACCTTATCACTCAGCACCTGAGCTGGGACTTCACGGGTCTCTTCATGCGCATCGAGGGATCCGCCACGGCCATATTTCAAGTCGTGCATCCGACGTGGCTCACCTACGGCATGGCCGCCGTCTATCTGTACGTGTTCCCTGTTCTTGGCCTTGTGGCCGTGCTCGCGACCTACCAAGGGAGCGAGCACGACCTGGCTCGAAAGCTTTTCTGGGGAACGGTGTTCAACTATGTGCTGATCCTTCCCTTCTATATTCTTGTGCCCGTGAGCGAGCGCTGGGCGGCGGGCGACGGCGAGGTGACCCTCCTCATGAACCAGATTTCTCCCTTGCTCATCGAGGGCCTTCGGCCGCTGAGCGGCCTCAATAACTGCTTTCCCTCCTTCCACTCCTCCCTGGCCATAACCTTCGCCATGCTTCTATCGCACAGCACCAACAAGAGGCTTCGCCGGACCATGTACGCGCTGGCGTCGCTCGTTGTGGCCTCGACCCTCTACCTGGGGTTCCATTGGGTGTTGGACGTGTTCGCCGGCGTGGTGTTCGCCGCCGTTTGCACCCTCCTGGCAAACTGGGCGGTGGAGAACTTCAGGCTCGAACTGGCGCTCTACCGCGCCTCATGACCTCCCTCCGAACGGTCATTCTCTCCTACGCCCTGGGAACGGGACACAAACAGGTGGCGGAAATTCTCTCGGCGGAATTGGCGGTGCTCGGCCACGGTTGCGAGCACAGGCCGCTGGAGACCTGGGTGCCCCTGGAGTACGATCTCCTCTTCCGCCACGGCTACCTGTTTCTGGCCCTCAAGCATCCAAAGGTTTGGGACGCCATGTACACGTCCCCTCGCTTTACGCGGCGCGAGGCCCTGGCGCTCCCCCTGATGAGGCCCAGAGCAGTGAAGGCTTTCGCGCGGACAGGCTTTGGCGGCGCGGACCTGGTGGTGGCCACGCAGTACAACGCCATGGAGGTGGCGGCGGACTGGAAGAAAACCACGGGGAGCGCCCTGAAGCTGGCCGCCGTCATCACCGATTACGACATCTATCCGCTCTGGGCGAGGCCCGAAGTGGACCTGTTCCTCCTTCCTCACGCCGATCTCGTTCCCCTTTTGGAATCCAGGGGGATCCCTCGGGACCGCATCCAGGTCACGGGGCTTCCCATTTCTCCCCGGTTCGAGACGGCCACCGTCAGAGAAGACACCTTGGCCGCCCTGGGACTTGATTCCCATGCGCGCACGGCCATGGTCTTCGGCGGCGGCGGCGGTATGGGGCCGCTGAGAGCATCCGCGGAGGCCTGCCTTAGGACTCCCGGCTGGCAAGTGATCATGGTATGCGGGCTCAACGAGCGCCTGCGCCGCTCCATGCGCGCCGCGGCCCAGGCCGAGCCGGAGCGCCTCCGCGTCTTAGGGTACAGGCGGGACATACCTTCCCTCATGCAGGCGAGCGACGCCGTGATCACCAAGGGTGGAGGGCTTAGTCTCACGGAGGCGCTCTACTCACGGTCCAGGGTCATCGTGATTCCGGGGTTGCCCGGCCAAGAGCAGGTGAACGTCCGGTTCATGGAAAAGTTGGGTTGGGTGGAAGCTTGCGGCCGGCCCGAGGCCCTGCCTTCGCTACTGCCCGCGCGCCCGGCGGTTCGGGAGGCGGCGCCCGGGCTGCCCCGCGCTCCCGCCCGCGCCGCGGCCCTGGCCTTGGACGCTCTGGCGCGGGGGCAAACATCTCATCCACGCGTTCCGTAGACCGGAGGAGGGAGGGCCCATGAAGTTTTTGCTCAGAGTGCTGATCCTGGCCGCTTCCATGGGGCTCGTGAGCTACGCCTTGCCCGGCATCAAGTTCGATTCGGGATGGAGCCTGCTCATCGCCGCCCTGGTGGTGGGGGTGGCGAATGCCATCCTGCGGCCGCTGCTGATCTTCTTCACGCTGCCGCTCGTTCTTCTCAGCCTGGGCCTGTTCGTTTTTGTCATCAACGCCGGCCTGCTCTATCTCGCTTCCAGGCTGGTGACGGGGTTCCACGTGGCCAGCTTCGGCTGGGCGCTCGTGGCCTCGCTCCTCATCTCGCTGGTCTCCATGGTTCTGAACCGCATGCTGCTGGGAGACAAGAAGCGGTAGTCCTCAGGCGGTCTGCTTCTGGTTCTTCTTCCAGACGTCAAAGGCGGTGGGCCGCTTGAACCGGCCGATGACGTCGGAGGCCTCGAAGACGGTCACGAAGGCCTGGGGATCCTCCGCCCGGATGATTTCCTTCAATTCCTTCAGCTCGTAGCGCGTCAGCACGCACAGGAGGACGTTGGATGCTTCCCCCGTATAGGCACCCTCGGCCTTCAGGAGGGTGACGCCGCGGGCCATCTGGATGAGGATTCTCTCCTTGATGGCGGGGCTCTCCTTGGACACGATCATGACGGCCTTGCGGGATCTGGGCGCCAGGAGGGTGTCGAGGGCCCGGCTGGCCACGTAGATGGAAATGAGGGTGTACATGGCCTGCTCCGGCACGTCCAGCAGGCCCGAGGCAAGGACGAGGACGCCGTTGAGCACGAGCGAAGCTTCGCCCATCCCGAGGCTGAAGCGGCGGTTGAGGACCACGCCCAGAATGTCGAACCCGCCGAGGGATCCGCCCGCCTGAATGGCCAAGGCGCTCCCGAGTCCAGAGAGCAGGCCGCCAAAAATGCCAGCCAGCAGCGGATCGTGCGTTAAGGTCGGGACGGGGATGTGATCCACGGTGAGTGAAAACAGGAGCACCGCGGCGCCCGAATAGAAGGCGAACTTGCGGCCTACGTCCCGAAAGCCCGCCACGAATATGGGGACGTTGAAGACAAAGGTCAGGAGCCCCACCGGCCAGTGGAAAAGGGCGCTGAGAAGGAGGGCCACGCCCGTGACGCCTCCCGTGAGCAGGTGCGTGGGCTGGATGAGCCCTTTCACCGCCACGACGAAGGCGAGGGTTCCCAGTGCCAGCAAGAGGGTCTGTCGCACGAGGGCAAGGGACCGCTTCCTGACCGTCGCGTCCTTCGCCGCAGATGTCACGTGCGACTCCCCCTATGCAGGCTGCGCTGTGGCTACCATCCTACCGTCAAGAACATCCGAGGGAGTTCCCGCAGTTCAGGCACTTGTAGCAGCTCCCGTTGCGTACCGTGATGTGGCCGCAGATGTTGCAGAAGGGCGCGTCGCCCATCATGGTGGAGAGGTGGGAGGAAAGGGAGTTGGCGCCCGCCGACTTGAAGACCGGGACCCCCGTGGTGACGAGGCTTTTCTGCGCGTCGGCCACTTCCTTCGCGCTGGCGGTGGGGGAGGCGAGCGTCTTTTCGGCCTGCGTCTTGATGAGCTCCTCGGGCTTCACCTGCACGAAATCGGTCCGCCCCAGGTACTCCATGCCCAGAACCCGGAAGATGTAATCGATGACGGAGGTGGAGTATTTGATGTTGGGATGGTCGGTGACGGGTCCCTGCGGCTCGAATCGGGTGAAGGTGAAGCAGTCCACGTATTCTTCCAGGGGGACGCCGTACTGGAGGCCCAGGGAGACGGCGATGGCGAAGCAGTTCATGAGAGAACGGAAGGCGGCGCCCTCCTTGTGCATATCGATGAAGACCTCGCCCAGCCTGCCGTCCTCGTACTCGCCCGTGCGCAGGTAGACCTTCTGGCCCCCGACCCTCGCTTCCTGGGTGAACCCGCGGCGCTTTTTCGGGAGGCGCTTGCGCTGGAGGGGGGTCCAGCGTAGGTCGAGGGACGTGGTCGCTTCGGGCTGCTTTTGCGTGGAGGCATCGCTCAGGGGCTGGGTCACCTTGGACCCGTCCCTGTACACAGCCAGGGCCTTCACGCCCCGCTTCCACGCCTCCACATAGATCCGCTCGATCTCCTCCGGCGTGATGTTGCCGGGCAGGTTGACGGTTTTTGAAATGGCTCCCGAAAGGAAGGGCTGGGCCGCGGCCATCATTTTCACGTGCGCCAGGGGGGCGATGAAGCGCTTGCCGTGTTTGCCGCACCGGTTGGCGCAATCGAAAACGGGCAGGTGCTCGGGCTTGAGGTGCGGTGCCCCTTCCAAAGTCATGTGGCCGCAGGCGGTGAGAGAGGCCTCCTCCACCTGTTGAGCCGTGAACCCTAAGGTGGCGAGGAGGTTGAAGGAGGGATTGCGCGCCTCCTCGGGGTCCACGCCCAGGCGGGCCAGACAGTCATCGCCCAGCACGAAGGCCGAGAAGGCTTGGGGCAGGTCCACGACGCGGACGAGCTGGGCCTCCACCTTTTGCACGTCCTCGTCCGTGAACCCCTTGCCCTTGAGGCTGGCTGGGTTCACGTGGGGCGCGCCCGCGAGCTGGCCGTTGCCCATGAGGTGGCGGAGGATGTCCTGGATCTGGGCGGGAGGGTAGCCGAGAACCTGGAGGGCGTGCTCCACGCTCTGGTTCACGATTTTGAAGTAGCCGCCGCCCGCGAGCTTTTTGAACTTCACGAGGGAAAAGTCGGGCTCGATCCCCGTCGTGTCGCAGTCCATGAGGAGGCCGATGGTCCCCGTGGGGGCGAGGACCGTGGTCTGAGCGTTTCGAAAGCCGTACTGCCGGCCGAAGACGAGCGCGTCATCCCACACCTGCCGGCTGGCCATGGCCAGATCTTCGGGGATGTGCTGCGCCTCCACGGTGAGGCTCGCGTCCCGGTGCATCTTGATGACATCGAGCATGGAGTCGCGGTTCTTGGCGTAGCCCGCGAAGGCGCCCTTTCGCTTGGCCAGGAGCGCCGAGATGGCATAGGCCTGGCCCGTCATGAGGCTCGTGATGGCACCGCACCAGGCGGACGCCTTGGGGCTGTCGTAAGGGATACCCTTGACCATGAGGAGGGTCCCCAGATTGGCGTAGCCCAGCCCCAAAGGCCTGTAGTCGTGGCTGTTGCTGGCGATGCCCTCGGTGGGGTAGGAGGAAGCGTCCACGAGGATTTCCTGGGCGGCGATGAAAATCCCCACGGCGTGCTTGAACCCTTCGATGTCGAAGCTCCCATCTTCATTCAGGAACTTCATGAGGTTGAGGCTGGCCAGGTTGCACGCCGAATCGTCCAGGAACATGTACTCCGAGCACGGGTTGCTCGCGTTGATCTTGTCCGTGGCCTTGCAGGTGTGCCACCGGTTGATGGTGGAGTCGTACTGGAGGCCCGGATCGCCGCACTCCCATGCCGCCTGTGCGATCTGCCTCATGAGGTCCCGCGCGCGGAAGGACCGGGCGGCCTCCCCCGTGGTGCGGAAAAAGGTCTTCCACTCGTGGTCCGTTTCGTAGGCCTCCATGAACGCGTCCGTCACGCGGACCGAGTTGTTGGCGTTCTGCCCCGAGACCGTGTGCACCGCGTCCTCGACGTCGATTCCCGCCGCTTCCAGGGCCCGAGCCTTGCTTTCCTCGCGGCGCTTCCAGTTGATAAAGTCGGCGACCTCGGGGTGGTCCATGTCCAGGCAGACCATCTTGGCCGCCCGGCGGGTCGTTCCGCCTGACTTGGTAGCACCTGCCGCGCGGTCCAGGACTTCAAGGAAGGACATGAGTCCGGAGGAGGTGCCTCCACCGGAAAGCTTCTCCTCCTTTGATCGGATTCGCGAGAAATTGGAGCCTGTTCCGCTGCCATATTTAAACAACCGCGCTTCATTTTTGGCGAGCTGGAAGATGCTCATGAGGTCATCGCCCACGCTCTGGATGAAGCACGCCGAGCATTGCGGCTGCTGGTAGGCGTTGGCCGTCTCAAGGACGGCGTCCGCGGCGGCGTTCCAGGCGAACCCGCCGCCCGAGCCCTCGATGCCGTAGTCGTGCCAAAGGCCGAGATTGAACCAGACGGGGGAGTTGAAGGCTCCTTTCTGGGTCACCAGGAGGTGGTTCAATTCGGCCTCGAAGGTGTCGGCCTCTTCTTTGTCTTGGAAGTAGCTTCCCAGACGCTCACCCTCTACCCGCAGGGAGTGGGAGATCCGGTGAATAACCTGGCGGATGCTCGTCTCGTGGCCCGTTCCCGGGACGCCGGCCTTTCGGAAGTACTTGCTGATGAGGATGTCACTGGCGAGCTGGGACCAGTCTTCGGGCACTTCGGCATTCTCGAGGCCGAAGACCACGGAGCCGTCCGTATTGCGGATGAAGCAGGAGCGCCTCTCGTACCGTACCTCGTCCATGGGGTCCGTATCGGGGTGGCTGAAGTGCCTGGCGAGCCGGAACGGGGCGAGGGCGTCATGGGTAAGATCCAGGGCGGCCTGCGTGTCCGTCGGCGGGCCCGCCTGGGTGAGCTTGCCGGGTTCCGAGGAGGCGTTCTTCTTGCGGGCCTGCTGCCCCTCAGGGGTTCCTGTTCGATTCGATTCCATCATGCATCCTCCTCCCGCGAGGGGTCATGTCCTTGTGCCAGAGGGTCTTATTTTTTTCGGGGGGTGGCGGCCAGCCAACCCCTATATCTGCCAAAGCAGATATAATGTAGCCCAACATGTTGTGCCTGTCAAGGGGTAGGAGGGCTTATGGCGGTGAGGACGAAAAGGCCGCATTCAGAGCGCCTTGCCTGCGGAACCGTTACTTTTCGACATCAGCCGCCGGTCAGTCCTTGGGCGCCGAACCGAACGGAGCCGGGCCCTGGGCGGCGTGAGGACGGATCTCGCGAAGGAAGGCGAGGGCCTCGTTTTTCTCCCCATCCATGATGACCTGGACGTCCATGCCGGGGCGGACGGCCTCCACGTCGATCACCCTAACTACCTCTTGGAACTGGGCAAAATCGGGAAGAAGCTCGGCCAGGGCGTTGGGAGAATCACGGAAGAA
>JAKBES010000398.1 GCA_021833665.1 Acidobacteriota bacterium | reverse complement strand
ACCATGGGCTCGTCCACCAGGAGGAGCTTGGGGACATGGACGAGGGCTCCCGTGAGGACGAGCTTCTGACGCATGCCGTGGGAGAACCCTTCGATGAGCTGGTGACGCCAAGGTGTGAGCTTGAAGAGCTCAAGGTACGTCCCCGCGCCCTCCTCCCAGCCCTTCAGCTCGTGCACCCCGGCCAGGAACTCCAGATACTCCCAGGCCGTGAGCTTGTCGTAAAGGAAGGGGCGGTCCGCCACGTAACCCAGGTTCCGCCTGAAGCCGAGGGCGTCCGGCTCGACCTTGTGGCCGTAGACGGTGACGGCTCCGGCCTCGGGTTGCAGGAGCCCCACGACGCTCTTGATGGTGGTCGTTTTACCCGCGCCGTTGGGCCCGAGAAAGGCGTAAATCTCCCCGCATGACACGTGGAGGCTCAGGTCAGCCACGGCCTCAAGTTTGCCGAATCGCTTGCTCAGCGCCTTGATGTCCAGGGCGAGCGGTGTTTCAGCCACGGGGGACCTTGGGTTTGGGATGGCCGCGGAGAGGGACCGGAGGCCGCCCTTCCAGGTGGAGGCTCTTGGGTTCCGTGGGACACGCGGGGATGCAGAACCCGCAGCCCGTGCAGGCTTCGTGATGAACGGAGATCCCTCCCGTGGGGACGGCTTCGATGGCGGCCTTGCCCACGGGACAGGCCTCCACGCACTTGGTGCAGGAAACCTCGGTGGAGGAGAGGCATGTTTCCGCGTGCCAGATGGCCCGGCCCATGCGGAGATCCTCGCCGGGGAGAAGGGCGCCCTCGGGACAGGCTTCGATGCACTTGCCGCACTCGGTGCAGGGCCGGATGAAGGGGTTCACGATGGGGGTGCCCGGGCCCATGAGCGGGTCCACGGCCTTGAGGATGATGTGCTCCGGACACGCCAGAAGGCACAGGTCGCAGCGGGTGCAGTGGGCAAGGAACTGGGGCTCTATCCTCGCCCCAGGGGGGCGCAGGAAGGTGAAGGGGATGCCGGGCTTGCGACGTGCGTCTTCGGCTTTCGAGCCCGGGCCTCCCCGCAGCTCGTTGATGGCGTCCAGGCTTCCGTCGATGAGGAAGAGCTTCTTAAGGAACGACGTGCGGTCCATTCTCGTCTCCAGGGGTGACTATACATCAATGAAGGCGGCGGAGGGAGCGGGGCGGCGGAGCCGGAGTTCGGAAAGCGGAGTTCGGAAACGAAGCCAGCGCTGCACGCGGAAGATGGGTTTACACGTTTCACTTTTCACTCTTCCACCATTGCCCCCATAGAACGCGGCGGGTACACTGACTCCTGAATGGAGCGCGCCCATGGGCCATGCGGTCGGAGAGATGAAAGAAGGGGAGTCCTACGAGGGAGTGCTCTGGCTCGTGTCGGGCCAGATGCGCCAGACCAAGAACGGGGACCCGTTCTGGGAAGGCACCTTGCAAGACGCCACGGGGAGCATCGGCGCCAAGCTGTGGGACAGCGCCGGGGGCAAGCGCGGTCGGGTGAAGGCCATGGCCTCCGTCCTCGAAACTCGGGGGCCGGTGACGGTTGTGGGCACGGTGGACGCCTTCCAGGGAACCCTCCAGCTCAATCTGGCCTCGGTGCGGGCGGCGGCGGAGGGCGAGTTCGACCCGAGCTGGTTTTCCCCCCGAAGCAAGAGGACGACTGAGGCCATGCTCGACGAATTCTCGCGGCTCGTGGAAGGCATGGAGGACAAGGACTTCCGGGCCCTGCTGGAGGCCTTTCAACGGGACGGGGAACCCTTCCGGCGGTTCTGCCAGGGCCCCGCCGCCAAGGCCATCCACCACGCCTGGGTGGGCGGACTCCTGGAGCACACCCTCGCCCTGGCCCGCAACGCGCTGGCCCTCGCTCCCAATTACCCGGTGCTGAACCGCGACCTGCTGATCTGCGCCTGCGTGTTCCACGACTCGGGCAAGATTTTCGAGATATCGAGCGACCCGGGCTTCGAGTACACCACCGACGGCAAACTCAAAGGCCACATCTACATGGGGGCTCGCCTCGTGGAGCGGCTCTGCGACGGGCTTCCGGGCTTTCCGGAGGAGAAGCGCCGCCATCTGGTGCACCTGGTTCTCAGCCACCAGGGGGATCGCGCGGAAGGGTTCGGCAGCGCCGCCGACCCGGCCACGCCCGAGGCCATCTTCTTCCACCATCTGGACAACCTCGACGCCAAGGTCCAAAACTGCCTCACGGCCCTCGACAAAGCCGAGGCGGCGAAGGAGACGGGCCCCTTCACAAGCCCCAAGGGAAGCCCCATGCGAAAAACCTACTATCGGGTCCGCCCCCTGGGGGAATCGTCCGCGGCTCAGCCGCGGGGGGTCATGAACACTCCTGTGGAGGAGAACAACGGCGATGACGAACAGCGAGACAGTGCCCCGCCGCAGCCAGGGCTCTTCGGACCTGATCCTTGACTGCAGGGGCCTTCTCTGTCCTATGCCCGTGGTGAAGACGTCACAGGCCCTCGCGGGCATGGAGAAGGGACGTGTGCTTGAAGTGCTCGCTGACGACCAGGGCGTGAAGGCGGATTTCCCCGCCTTCTGCAAGGGATCGGGCCATGAGTGGCTCGGGTTCACGCAGGAGGGCCGGGTCGTGCGGGCGTGGATAAGAAAAGGTGAGGCGTGAGGAAGTGAAGCCGCTCATGGGGCCCTTTCTTTCTTCCTGACCTCATGGCGTCCTAACTTCCCCATGATGGAGACCCGGCCATGGACAACGACGAATCG
>JAKBES010000397.1 GCA_021833665.1 Acidobacteriota bacterium | reverse complement strand
CTGGACCCCGCCTCGCCCGTGGGCCAGGTTCTTCGGCGGGCATACACACGCACCGGAGTGATCGGCAACGCGGTGGCATACCGGTGGGCGGGCAGCGGTGGCCAGCGGTTGGCGAGCGGTTGACCGCATTAATCTTGCGTCTAGCCGGGGGGTGTCGCCTAAGTCGAAAACAAAAGGGGCCCCTCTCGGGGCCCCGCGACGATTCACTCGCAAGTTAAGCTTACTGGCACTTGGCCTGTTTGCCTTCGGGCTTGACCGCGAAGCCGTCGTTGACCCAGACGATGTCGCACTCAAAGCAGTTTGTGTTGGCACCGGGGTAGGTGTTTACGCTGACCGTGGCCCAGTTCATCACGTCTGTCTTGCCGTCCTTGCCCACAGAGGCCGTGCCGAAATCTCGACCGGCGGTGCCGGCGGCGTAGTAATAGGCCGTGTTCCAAGGATCCGTAGCGGGAATTTTCTGAATGTAATCAGGGGTCAGGTCTTTCAGCACGGCGCCGCCCGTGGTAGGCACGAATGAGCCCGCGCCTACAGGGAAGATCTGGGCGTCCGTGGCATAAGCCTGGGCGGCTGTGGCGATGGAGCGGACTTCGCCCATGGCCCGCTTCTGGCGGCCGCGCTGGATGGCGCTGAGCAGGTTGGGGATGGCGATGGCCGCGATGATTCCGATAATGGCCACGACGATCAGGAGCTCGATGAGGGTAAAGCCTTTCTGTTTCTTCATTCAGCACCTCCTCTAGGACAACAATACACAGCAACCCTCGTGCCATGCGCAAAAGGTAGAGTTCTCAATCGGTTGTGACAGGCGATCGCCCAAGAGTGTCGGCGCCAAAGTGGCAAATATTGTCATCCTTAGGCCTTGGACCCCCCGATGGACCCCCCGAGGATTCAGGGGCGTCGTTTTCCCCTGGAGCTGATTGGAGGCACCACTGGGTCCATGCCAGGGCGATCCAAAAGCATGTCCCTCCCAAAACGATGCCCGCAAGGCTGTCGAGTAGGTAGTGATAGCCCGTGAGCAGGCTGCCAAAAAACATGCCCACCGTCACCGCCAAATTCCCCCAAAACCAGGGGCGGAAAATCTTCCATGCGGCGAGCGTGAAAAGGGTGATGACCGCGAGGTGGAGGCTGGGGAAAGCCGCAACGCCACCGTATTGGATGGGCCGGGGTCCCTGCGGCCGTTCCAATTCACCCTTGAGTTCCAGGAAGAGCTGCTGCTGGACGTACACGGTGACAGGCATGGACTGGAGGGTGGATTCGTAGTGGCTAGGCTGGGTGTACACGGGGCCCCATGAGGGAAAGGCCACGTACAGGAGACCCCCCAGGACCCACAAGAGACAAAATCCCGTCATCGCCGCGATGCGCAGGCGCCTTGTAGGCGCCAGCAGGGCGAAGAGAGGCGGTGTCAGCGAGAATAGCAAGGGATAGACGAGCGAATAGAGGACATCGAACGCATGGAGGAGCGGCGGCCAAGAGATGGCCGAAAGGACGATGAGTTTAGGATCATGGCCGAAGCCTAACCACCGGTCGGAACGCCATAGCCACGGGTCATAAACCCTGGGGTTGAAGACGTGGATGGAGGTCTTGACGAGGTAATGTGCCAGGAGGACCACCCAAAGGGCCAGGACCATTCTGAAAAGATCCTGCCATAGGGTCCTCTCCGAGAACCGGGAGGTTCGCAAAGACGCTCTGGCGAAGGCCAGCCTCTTTCCCCTCGGGCCCCTCAGCCACAGGAAGGCAGCGTAAAGAACAAGCACCCCCGCGATCCCTTCAGCAAAGGCCGCGGACGTTACAAAGAGGCTGTTGCGGACGATGAGCCCGAGGTCCGATCCCACCGAGATCTTCTGGAGGGCCAGTGCCATGCCGACGGCTGCCGCCAGGGCGGTCCACTCCGTAGGAAGAATGGATCTCCTTCCGAGACTCCCTTTCACGCGGACCGCCCCCCTTCATGTCCTGAAGATTTTGCGGCCACCACCGTCCACGAGTTGCGGTTGTGCCAGCGGTAACTGACGGGTGAGGCGCCCAGGGAGCCGAACCAGGATTCGAGGGTGGCCTTCGAGAGATAGAAGGCGATGGGTGGGCAGAGGTGGTCCAGGACGATGTGCTCGATCTCTCTGAAGGGGAACTTGGAGATGTAGCCCAAATAGGCCGAATAGGGGAGCCACGGTACGGTGCGCCGGCCCTGGCCGGTGAAAGGGCCGTAAAGGAGCTTCAGCAGGAGAAAGAGTGAGGCGCTCAGAGGCCAGAGAATTGGGCGGAGCCACCGCGTGGGGATCTTGGAGGTGATGTGTTTGCGCACCGGGTCCACGAGGTGGACGATCCAGCCGTTTCCTTCCCTGCCGTAGACCCACAGGCAGAGCGTTCCGCCGGGCTTGAGGGCGCGCCACAGTTCCCTGAGGCCCGCCTGGGGATCTTCGAGGTGATGGAGGACGCCGATGCAGAGGACGAGGTCCATGGACGCATCGGCCAGGGGAATCCGCAAGAGGTCGGCCCTCAGGCAGAAAATGGAGTCCTGCTCTCTCGTGTTGTGGGCCGCAAGCAGGACCGCGTCCGACAGGTCCACGCTGAAGAGGTGGCGCGGGCCGAAGCGCTCCAGGAGGCGGCTGTGGCGGCCCTTGCCGCACCCGGCTTCGAGGACGTCCTTCCCCGCGAATTCCTCACGGGTTAAGGGGCTGATCCAGTCCAGGAGCTGCTTCTCCTGGTATTCGGCGAGGTGGGGATGGATCTGCCAGGA
>JAKBES010000396.1 GCA_021833665.1 Acidobacteriota bacterium | reverse complement strand
AAACCACGAGAACCACAGGTTCCCCGTCCGTTCCGCGGATGGCCCGGGCAGACGCCTTGAGCATCAGCTCGCCTCCGTCGCTCCGCACGTACCGGCGCTCCCACTGGGCAACCTCGCCGGGCTTGGCCAGCCGCTCGGCCAGCAGCGAAAGGGCGTCCGCATGGGCCTCCTGATGGAGGATGCTCAAGAGGGACCGCCCCACCAACTCCTCGGCACAGTAGCCGAGCTGCCGGGCGCCGAACTGGTTCACCGACAAAATGGTTCCCCGGGAGTCCAGCGTGAGGACCATGGAGGGGTTGTCCTCGTAAAGGGCGCGGTACTTCTCTTCGCTGTTCCGGAGGGTCTGGATGGTCCTGAGGCGCGCGATGGTGGGCCCCACCTGGCCCGCCAGAACCATCAGAAGGTGTTCGTCCTCCTCCGTGAAGGCGTCCAGGTCCGTGCTCTCGCTGTTGATGACGCCGATGATCTGGTCGCCCACCTTGAGGGGAACCGTCAGCTCCGAGCGCGTATCCTGGTCCCCCATGCGATAGACGGGATCGAGGCTGACGTCGGGGACCCGCCTGGGAAGGCCCGTGAGGGCCACGGTCCCCACGATGCCCTCGCCCAGGACCAGTTCCAGGGCCGTGCTCCCCTTGCGGCGATGGGCGGAGGGGTGGTCCCGCAGAAGGCCGGTCTTGGGGTCGTAAAGGATCACGCCGAAGTTGGTGATGGAGAGCGCCCCGCAGATGATGTCGGTGACGCGCTCGATGAGGGCGTGTTCATCCGCCGCCTCCACGCACGCCGCGGCCACCGCCCGGAGCGCCGCCAGCTCGCCCGCCTTGTGGTTCCCCTGGGGACGCCTCTCGTTCTGGCCTTGAACGGGCATGCTGTTTTCCTCCCCCGGCAACAGAGTACCAGAGTTGCGGGGAAGAAGGGAAAAGGTGGGTCCGCGGCGGATCAAGTCTTGGGCGAAGGAATCTGGAAGGTGCCGTCGAGCCGGGCCTCCATCTCCTCCAGCCGCCGCTGCAATTCAGCTAGAGCCGCCTCGAAAGCATCCCGCCCTATCTCGCCTCGCGCCAGCCTCGATTCAAGGGCCGCGCGCTGATTGTCGTACCAGCGGTCGGGATCGAAATTGTAGGTCATGGGATCCTCTGCCCCCCCTTGGCTGTTTTACAGTTTACGCCTACTGGTATGGTTTTCGGCGGGTTGTGGCCGGTGGTATGCTGAGGACGTGGGAATGCTGGAGACATGGACGGGCAGGCCGGACCGGACGGCGATGGGGACGAGATCGTGCGAGGGGCCGCGCCCGTCTTGGGGCTGAAGGGCCCGTGGTTGGGCGGCCGGGTTTCGCTTTACTCTTTGGAGGACGGCATGTCGGAGGTCGTGAGGTTTTCCTTGCTGTACGGGCCCTATGTCCTGGGTGTGGCCGCCATCCTTCTCCTGATGAAGGCCGTGGTCATCGTGGGCGGAACGCAGATCGCGGTCATCGAGCGCAAATACTTCGGGAAGGACATGGCCCAGGGCCGGGTGGTGGCGCTCTCGGGCGAGGTGGGCATCCAGGCGAGGACGCTTGGGCCGGGACTCCACATGCTCGTCCCGTTCCTCTACCGCGTGAGCAAGGTTCCCTTTACGACCATCGCCCAGGACGAGGTGGGCATCCTGGAATCCATCGACGGCGACCCGGTGGAGCCCGGCAAAATCTTCGCGAAGGTGGTGCCGGGGCACAACAGCTTCCAGGAGGGCGAGCAGTTCCTCAAGAGCGGGGGCGAGAAGGGCCCGCAGATCCAGATTCTTCCGCCCGGCACGTACCGCATCAACCCGGTCCTCTTCAAGGTGACGCGGGCCAAGGCGATCGTGGTGGACAAGGGGCGCATCGGCCTCGTGACCGCCATGGACGGCCACTCCATACCGCCCGGCCGGCTCCTGGCCCAGCACGTGGAGGGCCACGCCAACTTCGAGGACGGCCAGGCGTTCCTCAATCTGGGCGGCCAGAAGGGGCCGCAGATCGACATCCTGCTGCCCGGCACCTACCGCATCAACATGGCGCTCTTCAAGGTGGAGATCATGGACGCCACCGTCATTCCCGCCAAGAGCGTGGGTCTGGTGACGGCCGTGGACGGCGAGCCCCTCCCCGACAAGGAGTACGTGGCCAAGCCGGTGACGGGCCACAGCGACTTCCAGGACGCCTCCGGGTTCCTCCACGCGGGCGGCCAGCGCGGACCGCAGTTCGACGTGCTCAAGCCGGGAACCTACTACATCAACCCGCTCGCCTTCAAGGTGGAGCTGGACAACGTGGCGGTGGTGGAGCGCGGCCAGGTGGCCGTGGTGGTCTCCAACGTGGGCGAAGAGCCCGCCCAGGTGCGCCAGCTCATCGAGGAGGCCGCCAAACGGGAGGGTGCGGAGGGCGGCGAAGGCGCACGGGAAGCCCTGGAGGGCCGGCTGGACCTGGGTATCGAGCGGTACGTCGTGCCGAAGGGCTTCCGGGGCATCCAGCAGGAGGTGGCGGGGCCCGGCTTCTACTACCTGAACCTGCGGGCGTTCATGGCCTACATCGTGGACACGACCAATATCACCATCGACTGGGACGACAGCAAGGAGACGCGCTTCGACCCGCTGAAGGTCATCTCCCGGGACGGGTTCCAGATCAGCGTCTCGGTGAAGGTGGTCATCCGCGTGCGGCCCGACCAGGCGCCCTACATGGTGGCGAAAATCGGCTCCATCGAGAACCTCATCCTCCACGTGATCCACCCCATG
>JAKBES010000395.1 GCA_021833665.1 Acidobacteriota bacterium | reverse complement strand
CCAGTTTCGCCGAGGAGACCTGGCCCGCCCGCCCGCCGTCCTTCGCCATGCCCGCAGTTGACCACGCCATGGGCGGGCGCGTCAACGTGAAGGGGGCATGAAGAGTGAGGAGTGAGGAGTGAGGAGTGAGGAGAACAACACACTCCCACCTCTCACCTCTCAACCACTCCCTTGCCTCCCTGTTGGCGAGTCCTTTGCTTTAGGGACCTGCCTCTGGGAGAATACACGCGATGCGAGATGAGGGGATCAGACGCTTCTTCGACTTCGTGCTCCACTTGTTCTTCAGAAAAATAAGGGTGGCGGGCGCGAACCGGGTGCCGGCGCAGGGAGCCGTGGTCCTCGTGGCCAACCACGAGAACGCCCTCCTGGACCCGCTCCTGCTCCTGGTGGCCTCCGGCCGTCCCGTGCGGTTCCTGGCCAAGGCGCCCCTCTTTCGCCATCCCCTCGTATCGCCGTTCCTCCGCCTCCTGAAGGCCCTTCCCGTCTACCGCAGGCAGGATGAGGGGAGCGACATGGCCCGCAATCTCGCCACCTTCGAGGCCTGCGAGCACCTCCTCATCGAGGGCGAGGCCATGGCCCTTTTTCCCGAGGGCGTGAGCCGCGACGAACCTCACCTGGCCCCTCTCAAAACGGGGGCCGCCCGAATTCTGGGGCGGTCCTTCGCGCGGGGCGCCCGGCCGGTTCTGCTCCCCGCGGGACTGCTGTATACGGCAAAATCTACCTTCCGCAGCGACGTTGAGGTGCGCTTCGGCATTCCCATTCCTTACCATGACTTGGCTTGGGGCGACGGCGAAGACCCGGCGGCGGTGCAGGCCCTCACGGAGCGCATCCGCGACGCCCTGGAGACTCTCTCGCTCAATGCGGACCGGTGGGAGGACATCCGATTTCTGGAAGGGATCAGGGGGCTGGCTCTGGAGATGGCGGGGATCTCGGCGGACAACCTGCCCGAAGGGAAGGTGCTGCAGGGCCTGGTGACGCGTTACTACCGGGCCCGCCTGGAGTGTCCCACCCTCGTGCACGCCCTCGTGGCGAAAGCGAAAGCCTACCTCCGCATGCTCGAACTGCTGGGGCTCCGGGACGAGGACGTGGTCCGGGACGTGCCCTTCGCCGCGGCGCTGGCCTACACATGGAAGCGGCTGGCCCTCATCGTGGCGGGCTACCCTCCGGCGCTCTATGGATGGTTCTTCAACTTTCTCCCGTACCTCGTGACGGGGCGCGCGGCCCTCGCGGCCGCCAAGGAACGGGATACTGTGGCGACCTATAAGCTTTACGGCGGCGTCGTGTTCTTCCCCCTGTTCTACGGCGCTGAGGGCGCGCTCTTGTGGAGACTGGCCGGGCCCTGGTGGGCCGCGGCCGGGGTGCTTATGGGCGCGCTGTGCGGCCTGTGGGCCTTGCGGTATTATGCCCTCCGGGCCCATTTCGTGCATCTGGCCGCCGCCGCCATCACCTTGCGGACTCAGAGGCACACGGCGGATCGGCTGCGAGGGCTGCGCTCGGAGGTCATGGAAGCGCTCAGGCCCCTGGTGGAGCTGTACAAATGAATATAGAAGCCAGCGGACCACCCAGGCACCAAGACACCGGCATGCCAAGAAGAGACGATCCATTGGCGTTTGTAAAGACGAAAACCTTGGTGCCTTGGTGATAAGGCTTCTCAGGCGGCAGGAGATGATCCGATGACCGTTCCCAGGGCACTGACGATCGCGGGCTCGGACTGCTCGGGCGGGGCGGGCATCCAGGCGGATCTCAAGACGTTCCACACCTTCGGCGTGTTCGGCCAGAGCGCCGTTACGGCGGTGGTGGCGGAGAACACGGTCGGGGTGCAGGGCTGGCAGGCCATCGCCCCTGAAACGGTGGCCATGCAGATCGAATCCTGCCTGAGCGACATCGGCACGGACGCGGCCAAGACCGGCATGCTCGTGGACGCCGCCACCGTCGCCGCCGTGGCCGCCAAGCTGAGGGAGCACCCCATCCAGAATCTCGTGGTGGATCCGGTCATGCGCGCCAAGGGCGGCGATCCCCTCATCGCCCCCGAAGCCGTGGAGACCCTCGTCCGCGAGATCTTTCCCCTGGCCCTCGTAGTCACACCCAACGTACCCGAGGCCGAAGCCCTCGCGGGGTTTTCGCTCCGGAGCGAGACCGATTTCCGCCGCGCCGCAAAGGCCATCCGGCGCATGGGCCCGCGCATCGTGGTCATGAAGGGGGGCCACAGCCCCGTGAACCGGGAAGGGGAGTCGGCCGACTTCGTCTGGAACGGCAGCGAGTGGTGGACCCTCGCCGGCGCCCGGCACTCCGACCGAAACACCCACGGGACGGGGTGTACCTTCTCGGCGGCCCTCTGCGCCCTTCTCGCCAGAGGTGAATCGCCCGAGGCGGCCCTGCGCGGCGCCAAGGCTTTCATCACGGAGGCCATCCGCACGGCGCCGGGCCTTGGGCACGGCCACGGCCCCGTGAACCACTGGGCGGGGGTTCGAGATGAGGGGATGAAGTAATGAGGAAATGCCGAGATGAGGAGTTGAGGGTGCGTCCTCGTCCCGTCTCCTCCGTCTAGCAGGCTGCTGAGAAACTCCCGTGGGTCGCGTTGCCAGCGCCACGGGCCCGGATGCAAGGCGCCTGCGACGCCGTCGATGCCTTGCACATCGTCTAGGAGCGGCAACACAGCAGGCGGGCCCGTGCCGCGGCAACCCCCATCTCCTAAAGAGGCAAAAGGGGCGCAAAGGGTTGGGGGCCATCTGCGTTGTT
>JAKBES010000394.1 GCA_021833665.1 Acidobacteriota bacterium | reverse complement strand
AGATTCGATCGAGCGAGATGTCGAGCGGGCCATGACGAGGGCGGTCCAAGCCTTCGGCCTGCCCTCGCGGGCCGCCTGGGAGTACGACCGGACAAGGCAGGAGGAGTACATCCGGTCCGTCCGGTGCCGGAAGAGGACACCGCCCGCCACCTATGCCGTGGGGGAAGAGCCTGCCGACTGGTCCACGGCCTCTCCGGAAGAGACCTCTCCATACTCCCCGCCCTTTTGGGGCCTGCCCATCTTCGACCTCCGGGCGCTCTTCCAGGAGGCCGTGCGGCTGGTCAGACGGGTACCGGAGGACATCGAGCAGCGACCTACCTTCTGCTTCATGACCCTCGCCGATTGGCGGATCTGTCACGGCTTCGTCGAGGCGCGCAAGTTCTCCAAGAGGAAACTGCGAGGATCCAAGGTGACCTATCCCAAGAATGCCGAGGCCATGGCGGCCTGGGATTGGACCGAGTGTCTCTACGGCCAGCGCGTCCGCCAGATCCTCTATCCTTCTGACCGCCGGCCAGTGAGGTAGTTCTTCCTCCGCGGCGGGCTCCGTGGGAGCCCCATTTCTCCTCTTCGCCGCCTGAATTGTCATTTTCCTCCGACACGTCATTTTCTGTCTTCGTGCCTCACAATAACCACCCCGTAAGGGTTTGAAGGCCATTTCTTGTCCGTTTCCCACCTCGCAAATGTCGGAGGAAAAAGGGGTAGACGATGAATTTTGGCCCTCTTATAGTCCTCGCCATCCCACGGTGGGATTAGAAAGGACGAACGATGACAAACGATTCCTCTCCCGTCGGCACGAACCCCGATCTCCTCACGGCCCAGGAGGCGGCGGCCTACCTCCGCATCCCCCTCGGCAGCCTCTACGTGCGCATCTCCAGAAAGCAGATCCCCTTCGCCAAGCTCGGGCGTCTCTTGCGCTTCAGGAGGTCGGACCTGGAGCGGCTCCTGGAGTCCCAGTACAAGGGCGCGGAGCACGAGGAAGACCTCCTCACCGGCCAGAGGGCGGGCTGAGCCATGCCGTCCTCCCTCCTGGGCAAGGCCGCCCAGTGGTACGGGAAGCGGGGCTATCCCGTCTTCCCGCTCCACTCGGCGGCAGGGGGGCGCTGCTCCTGCGGAAGTGCGGGCTGCGATGCGCCGGGAAAACATCCGAGGATCTCCCGCTGGCCCCAGCAGGCCAGCACGGCGGCTCCGATGATCTTCACGTGGTGGCATCGGTGGCCCGACGCCAACATCGCCCTCGTGACGGGTGAGGTCTCGCACCTGGTGGTGCTGGACGTGGACCCGAGGCACGGCGGGGATGCTGCCATCGACGAGGTTCAGAGCCGATTCGCCCCTTTGCCCGTCACCGTAACGGCCCGGACCGGCGGAGGCGGGTGGCACCACTTCTTCCAGCATCCCGGGCCCCGGGTACCCAACTCCTCCGGCCTGCTGGGCCCTGGCCTGGACGTGCGGGGAGACGGGGGCTACATCGTGGCCCCGCCCTCCCTCCACGCCAGCGGGGCCAGCTACGACTGGGACAGCGCGCGGCATCCTGCGACCACGGAGATCGCACCGCTGCCCACCTGGCTGTTAGCCCTCCTGGTCAGTTCTCCCCGTCCCAAGGCGCCATTGGACCCCAGAAGCCCGCTCGCCGATGTCGTGCTGAAGGGTGCGGGCGAGGGGCAGCGCAACACGAGCCTGGCCCGTCTGGCAGGCCACCTCCTCCGCCACCGGGTGGACCCCTACGTCACACTCGGGCTCCTGCAGAGTTGGAGCCAGGCAAATTGCAGGCCCCCGCTGACGGAGGAGGAAATTCAGCGAACCCTCGATTCGATCGCTTGCTCCGAAGCACGGCGAAGAGGGGGCCTCCATGGATGAGGAGCGCTTCCGCAAACACCTCCGGGCACTGGAGGCACCGCCGCCGGCCGTCTCAGTCGAAGAGGCTCTGGCCATCCTAGACCCTTTGCCCGAGAACCCGCAGACCGAGCAGGTGCAGGAGGTCCTCGGCCGCTTCCGGGAGCTGCTCAAGCCGATGAACGACATCGCCCGCGAGCTGGCCCGCGACGGGGCGATCCGGAAGCTTCGCCTTCTCGGCTTCAAGTGCGCGACGAGGATCGTGGACCGGGCGATGCCCCTCACGAAGAGCACCACGGAGCGGCGGGAGGGTCTGCTCGGCCTTCGGGAGCCGGACCTCTGGCCAGAGCCGGTCGAGGGCGCCGCCTTGCTGAGCCAATTGGAGGGGACGGTCCGCCGCTACGTAGCGCTGACCGCGGAACAGGCTGTTCTCTTCGCCCTCTGGACCCTCTTCGCCCACGCCCACGACGCCTTCGAGATCTCCCCCATCCTGGCCGTCACGAGCCCCGACAAGGGGTGCGGCAAGAGCACCGCGTTGGCCCTGCTCAGCGCTCTGGTCCCCAAACCCATCACCTCGGCCAACATCACCCCCTCGGCGGTCTTCCGCGTGACGGACTACTTCCACCCCACCCTCCTGCTGGACGAGGCGGACACATTCCTGACCGATTCCGAGGGGCTGCGGGGCATCCTCAACAGCGGCCACATGCGCACTCAGGCCTATGTGACGCGCGTGATCGGCGAGGACTACCGGGTGTGCATGTACAGCACGTGGGCCCCGAAGGCTGTCGCCCTCATTGGGGAACTGCCGGCGACCTTGGCCGATCGTTCGGTCACCTTGCGCATGCGCCGGCGGGCTCCCCACGAGTCCATCGAGCGCCTCCAGCTCCACCGGCTGGGCGACATGGAGGACCTGCGCTCCATGGC
>JAKBES010000100.1:3914-11667 GCA_021833665.1 Acidobacteriota bacterium | reverse complement strand
CAGCTATCTGCGAAGCACTCAAAAGAGGCCCGATATCGTCCGAAGCTACTTCAACGAAGAGCATGTTCGCTATGCCGCCTAGCCTTCCCAGTGTCAACTACAATAGTGCCGGGGTAGTAACTGCGCTTCTGAGAGTGATCTAAGTGATGGGTAGTTTTCCTTAAGGGCCTCTGCTGTGGGGTAATCTTTCAGGAAAGCTGACACTCTAGCGCGCAGGAGCTTGGCCGCTCGCGGGCCCCGATGGTCGATAACCTCATCCGCCACCTGAAAGAACTTTCTTCTGAAAAAAGTCTCCGTTCTTAGGGCCAATACATACTTCACGTGGTATGGCGCCAGTCTTGTTCGAACAATTTCAGCTAGCTCTTCTTGGACAAATACATGAGCGTAATCCAAGTTGTCAAATACCAGATATACACAATGCCTATTGGGGTTTCGCCTTTCGACGCTGACATAATGGATTAAACACAACAGGTAATCAAGATGCTTTGACGGTGTGGCTCGAAGCATGGCACGAATTCTTATTCTCTCGCTTCGCGTGAGCTTGGCCGGCTCCCCTCGCGTGGAAAGAAGCAACCCCTTTAGATCCATTAAAGTCTGCTTTTCGCCAAGTTCCGGGTCCGTCATTAGGGTCCGGCAACTCCAATCCCAGAAGCCCCCGAGATCTTCATTCTTAAGCAAAATGCTAGTTCCCGCATCGCGTTCAGAAATTGAAATCAGTTTCTCGGTGACTCTCTTGTTAATTTCTTCTAACAACACCTCTCGCGCACGGTCTTTGCTATCGATATTCTTAAAGACATCGGCAATAAAGTTGACTGTTATCACGAGGCGCCTTTTGTCACATCCGCTCTTCCCGCAATGCCCTTGATCCCTTTGCGCTATAAATGTATCAAGCAGGTACTTTAAAGTTGTAGATTTGCCCGAGCCGGCAGGCCCTCTTAAGCAGAGGCCAGGCAAGTCATCCCGCAATAGCTTGTTAAGAAGCATATATTCATGTTCGGCAAGCGTTGAGATGAGACCTTCCCAGGCCTCGCAGTCTTCCCCTAAGATTCTAGGATCTCCATAGTGAGCCTTACCGCTCTGTACATAATTAAACCGCGGCCGCTTTGTCTGACTTCTTTGTTTTCTCTCCACCGCTTTCGTAGATGGCCTTACATAGTCCTCGGGAAGATGCAACACCAGTTCTGCAAAATCATCCATCGTCTCAAGCGGCGATTCTTTGTATTCGGTTTTGTTTCGGAGGTAGGCTTCAAGAATTTGCATTTGTAGGCTCCCATTTTCTATCGCTTCGTCAAGATTGTTTGAAGGCTGACAACAGCGCGCGCTAGATCAGCCCGGCTACTCTTGTTGAAGTCAACCAATGTTGGCTTGACCTGAAAGTCTATGCGCAATTTTTCTAGCATACCATGGGTGGCCCCACTGTATTCTTCCAAGAGCATGGCCATTACGTCATCGCAGAATGAGTAATGGGGAAGAGAGAGCAAAGACATGATTCGAAGATCTGCGACGCCTGCTTCCGAAAAAAGGCGTTGCATCCCTGCCTTAGTCTCGCTTTCTGTTAATTTACCGCATAACGAAACGAAATCATCGAGAATTTGAAGCGCTTGCTTTAAGTCTGTCTCGACGCTTTGCGCCAACCTCTGGAAGTGATCTGCCACTTGCCTTTTCTTGGAAGAGGTTTCCTTCATAGATTGCAGCGTATGAACAAGAAGGAATGATAATCCGACAATGGAAAGATTGCCCAGGAGCTTTGCGTACTCGGTAAGAAAGAGCGGGGCGTCTAATTGTGCTCGTTGTTTCAGGGCAAAGTAGAAAGCACCGAACCCAACGTAAGGGAGGACGAAAGCAACGACCGGCCAATACGTCCTGAGCAATTCCCAGTGTTTGGGTTTTCTCTTCATCCTCCCTCCCCACGATCTAACGTCTTCGCACTGATCATGCTTTTTCAGCTGTCCCCGCTTCTTCCCAAAACTAAGATCGCAGAAGCAGTAGTCTAGGACCACATAGCCCCGCTGGCAGGCGCAGCATATGCGCCTGCCAGGGACTTGCTTCACTGCTATTGCCGATTGGCGCCGTGCAATTCATATCCTCAGTTCTTGACGCCCGCTGCTGGGGCTGGTTTTGCCTTTCCTCCGCCGTTGCCTTGGTTGGGCACGAGGGCGGCGAAGCGGGCGGCGGTGGCGGGCTGGGTGCGGTATTGCATGAGGCCTGCGCCGCGGATGCGGTCCACGGCGGCTTCGATGCGCTTGCGGAGGGCGTTGCGAGTGGCGGTGGTCTGGGTTTTTCTGGCCTTGGCCGTCTCCTGCGCGAGCTCGGCGTTGGTCAGGGCGGCGGCGAGCTGCTTGCCTTCGTCCATGTCCGCCGGCAGAACGCCCGCGGTGCGGAAGATTTCGGCGAAGCGGTCATAGGCCTCCAGGATGGCCCGGATGGAACCTACGGCGCCGTCCGATGATTTGCGGGAAAAGTTGGTCCCCACCCCGGCGGCCTTCTTGACGTCCACCGGCGCTTTGGCGCGCTTGAGCGCCTCGCGGGTGGTGGAGCACCACAGGATGGACTGATCGACGGCCTGGGCGCGCGTGCCGGTGAAGCCCTTGACCTCGGCCACCTTGGTCTGGCTCTCCTCGCCCGCCGCGGCCAGCCTGTCCAGGTCTTCCTTGAGGCCTTCCAGCAAGCCGCTCGGCAGGCGCGGCTCAAGGGCCGCCTTGAACTCCTGCGCCAGCTCGTAGGCCTTCAGTCCCGCTACGTAGTCCGCCCCATGGTCCCACTTCGGCTGTTCCGCTCTCCCCATCGCGTCCTCCTTTAGCATAGCTGTCCAACCCACGAAACTCCCAAGAATAGCGAATCTGGCAGGGCAGCGCCCTTCGCGCGCCACAGGCATTTGACGAGAAATCGGAACACATTCAATGAGTTAGGTGCCGCCGAAGGGGGAAAAGCTCCCTGTGAACGGGAGATCGTAAGTTCTGAACGGAAGCGTGGAAGGCTTGAACGAGAGTTTGCAGGCTTTGAACGAGCGCATTCAAGCCTTGAACGAGAGCGTACAAGATATGAACAAGTGCGTATAAGCCTTGAACGGGAATCTTCAAAGGATGAACGGGAGGGCTGGCGCATTGAACGAGAGCTTCCATACCCTGGACGCTTGCCGCCGTCCTTTGAACGGGTCCCGTCCACCCTTGCCGGAGAGTCTTCGGCCATTGATGGAGAGGTCGCAAGTGCTGCTTGGGAGTCTTTGAGCTCCGCCAGGATCAGCTCATTTCCCACCGGGGGACCGCCGAGGCCTGCCGGCGGCTCAGGCGGCCTGCCAGCCCCGCCGCCATGCCCGAGAAAGGACGAAAAAGGCAAAACTCGTGCGGAATCGCCTTGGCGGATCACCAAGCCCCCCAATGATGTGAGGTTCCCCCACGTTCCGAGCGACCTTTGTATCTATAGAAGAATAAGAAGGGAGGATAGCACAAAGAAAAACGCGATGGAAGGGGGGGCGGGGCGCCGTGGTATCATTGGCTATCGGCAGAGGTTGCGGGGGAGAACGATGAATCAGCTCGCAAATGAGCACTACGCGGACATTTTTCAGCATTTACTCAGATCCGGGGGAACTAAGCGCGACGGGCTTCAAGGACCTCCCCTTGCCTGCCGCGCCAATTCTCAGCCCCCTACCCTTGCCGCGGGCATAAAACGAAAGGCTAGATCACGAAGAGACTGCCGGCAGAGGAACTGAACAATAAGAGACTTGAGAGCCATTTCAGAGTAGTATTATGTCGGTAACGGAACCCAGCTGGTAGCCAAGGGCGACAAGGCAACCGACGGGGCAACTAGAGGTAATGGACCCAGGGGAGGCAGGGCAAATGGCTAAGAAGAGGGACCATTCCACAGCGGCACAGCCACATCTCCCGCCCATCTTAATTCCGAAGTCTATTCCAGCAGATCAGCTTTTCCTCGACCCGAGCAACCCAAGGCTAGCTGAGGCTGGTCTGACCGTCCGCGATCAGTCCAGGATACTCAAACTTCTCTGGGAAGAACGTGCCGTCAACGAGATCGTAACCTCCATCGCTGCCAGTGGTTACTGGCCGCAGGAGGTGCTTTTCGCCGTGCAGGAAGTGGGAAAGCTAATCGTTGTTGAAGGGAATCGACGCCTTAGTGCGGTAAAGCTTCTCTCTTCACCGGACTTGCGTCGGGAAATCGGAGCCACGGGTATTCCTGGGCTCTCAAAAGAACACCTTGCAAGCATTAAGGAGCTTCCGGTTGTCGTTTGCGATAGCAGAGAATCCTTGTGGAAGTATGTTGGATTTAAGCATGTCAATGGTCCGCAGGACTGGGATTCCATCGCCAAGGCCGAATATATTTTCAGGGTTCACCGTGAATACGATGTCCCCCTCGAAGAAATCGCAAGCACCATTGGGGACGACAACGCCACCGTCAAAAGACTATATCGCGGTCTAACTGTGCTTCAGCAGGCCGAGAAGGCAGGCGTGTTTGACCGCAAAGATTCCTGGAAGAAGAAATTCCCCTATTCCCATCTTTGGACAGGCCTTGGCTACACAGGTATTCAGCAATTTCTTGACATCAAGGCTGACGATTGGGCCAATCCGGATCCCGTACCAAAGAAGAGAACCCCTCAGCTCGCCGAACTGTGCCTTTGGCTGTTTGGAAGTCGAGAAAAGGATATTCGGCCAGTGGTCATGAGCCAAAACCCAGACCTTCGGGCTTTGGATGAGACACTGCGTTCCAGCAATGGTTATGCAGCCTTACGCGCCAAATTGCCCCTCCAGATCGCATTGAAGGCGAGCAGAGGCGATAAGGCCCTTTTGAGGGAGGCCATGATCTTGGCTGAGCAAACTCTAAAGGAGGCGCGCGGTTACATACCCACAGGATACGAGGGAGAACCCGACCTTCTGGAAAAGGCAGCAATGATGAACAAGTTGGTTCGCAGCATTCAGGAAGAAATGGCAGAGATGACTGTCAGGCTGGCGAAGGGAAAAGGACATGCCCGCTGACGCGCCTCCCATCTCTGTCACGGATTCCAGCGAAAGCCTCGCTGACTGGGTAGAGGTTAAGACACTCTGGGACCCTGACGGGAACGGCTCACAGGTCGAGTTGAAGAAGTCCCTTCAAATGTCGGGCACTACCGATGCCCTTGACGATGAGGACGAATCCACTTCCCGGGTCGAAGCTTGGGAGGATCCTTGCGAGGCTGCGGTTGAGGGTGCCTTCAGCGAGATAGAAGACCGGTACCATGCGTGCGGATCAGGTGGTGGCGCCTATCCCTTTGCTGTTTCAAGGGAGTTTGTCGCTCGCGATGGGCATACACACGAGAGTGTATACGCCTTCCTGTTGCTTCTCAGCAGGTTCGGCCATTCAGCCGGGCCGAAAGGTCTCCACGGTGAACAGCTATTTGAGGATCTTTGCGCTTGTGCCGCGGAGGCCTACCTGGGAGGTGAACACTCTGGGGTGAAGTCATATGTTTTTGGATTTCCCAGACGATTGGCTCCCTCAGGATTTCGACCTGCTCTTGATGACCTTTGTGGGGCCTTGGGTGAGGGCGGAGGATCGAGAGAGCGGCCCCAGACCGCGAGTCAGAAAGACGCCGGATTGGATATCGTTGCTTGGCGCAGCTTTGAAGATGAACGAGCGGGGAAACTTATCGCCTTTGGGCAATGTGCCACGGGATCCAATTGGAAAGACAAACTTGTGGATCTTCAACCCACGGACTGGTGTACCCTTTGGATGCAGGACCGTCCCGCAGTTTACCCAATTCGGCTCTTCTTTGTTCCTCACCGGGTCTCGCATCGGGATTGGTTCTTTAGGTGCGTGCAGGGAGGAATACTCTTTGATCGATGCCGTATTGCACGCTATTCATTCTTGGTAAATGAGGCATTGAAAAAGCGTTTGGCGGCGTGGTCGTCGCATGTCATTGCCAGTACTGAGGCGCTCTAACCAATGACCATTGTAAGACACCGCTTCCATGCACTATGCCCTTATTTTGCTATGTTTCCGGAGAACTTCGCGGAAACATGGATAGAACGCCTGACGCGTCCGGGCGATCTCGTTCTTGATCCTTTTTGTGGCAGGGGGACAACCCCATTCCAAGCTCTCTTGATGGGACGGCACGCGTTGGCGGGCGACATTAATCCCGTTGCCTTCTGCGTTACGAAAGCAAAGACCAACGCGCCGCCGCTGCCTGCTCTCTTGCGGCGGCTGACATTCCTCGAAAATCGGTTTGAGCCTTCTCACTGGGAAGGAGAACGACGACGGTTGCCAGAGTTCTTTCGGTGGGCATATTGCCCCTCCACCTTAAGACAAGTGCTCTTCATGCGTGCCACTCTGAATTGGATCGGTTCCAAGACAGATTGTATGATTGCCGCACTAATATTGGGATCGCTTCATGGCGAAACCGAAAAATCGCCATCCTTCCTTAGCAGCCAGATGCCTCACACCATCAGCACAAAGCCCCTGTACTCGATCCGCTTTTGGAAGGAGCGGTCGCTGCGGCCTCCCGATCGTGATGTGTTCGAATTGCTTCGACAGCGCGCCCACTTCCGTTACGCAAGCCCGCTGCCGGACGGGGAGGCAATGGTATATCACGACGACTTCAGAGAGCTCCCTCGGCGAGCGCAGAAGCTCGTTGGTCGCCCGCGCTGTGTCATCACCTCCCCACCCTATTTTGATGTGACCAATGCTGAAGAAGACCAATGGCTAAGACTTTGGTTTCTAGGAGGGCCTCCGTTCCCGACCGCCACAGATAAGTCCGGAGATTGCCGCCATGGGAGCCTCACGGGCTTTTGGGATCTTATTTCCGATATCTGGCGTTCCCTGAGCCGGGTTATGGACAACAAGGCCGACGTCGTGATCCGCCTTGGGGGGAAAAATCTTGAACCTGAAGAACTCGTACGGGGGCTCCAAGCCACGAGCGTTTTCGGGAGACGCAAGGTGGAATTACTCCACCACGAAGTCAGCGCCCTCAAAAACCGGCAAACCAACTCTTTTCGGCCTGGTTCCAAAGGCTTGGCATTTGAAGTGGACTGTCACTTTCGAATGAGCTGACCTCCTCCAGAGCAGAGCCTCATTGGAGGAGGGGTCATGGAGGAGGGATCTGGAGGATGGGTCTTCATTGTTAGCTTCGTGGGACCCTAACACTAAAAACAGACCCCTGATTCAGTTTCGGCATCAGGTCTGCTGTACGCTGCCCTTCCCCGCACAGGCAAGCGCTTCTACGCCTCCGGAAGGTTCGGCCGAAGACGAGGAGTAGGCCGGGTTGAGCCGAAGCAGCTATGAGAGAGGGGGAGTGAAACAGCCGCCCGGCGGGCGGCCGTTGTTTTTCTCCCCGGGCAGCCTCGCCCCACCGCGGGAGAAGATCGCGCTCAGGAGAGCGCTCCTACAACGACGGTTCGTTGCCGCAGGAGGCCTCTCCTGAGGCCGATGGGTTCGGCCGATGCGAGCATCGGCCGCTACGGAAGATGGGGCGGTAGCCTTCGAAGGTTCGCCGCCGGCGACGGCTCCCACGACATGGGTCCGTAGGGGAGGGCCACCGTGCCCTCCCGTCGCCGTTCAGACACCACCCTTGTGCTGGGCACCACGGCGGGCGGGGACGGGGCCCCGCCCCTACGGTGAGGGTTGGCCTTCGAAGGTTTGCCGCCGGCAGGCCGGGGGGCGCGGTGCCGGGCCGATGGGCTTCGGCCGATGCGAGCATCGGCCGCTACGGAAGATTGAATGGCGGCCGTCGAAGGTTCGCCGTCGGCGACGGCTCCCACGACGGGGGTGCGTA
>JAKBES010000100.1:0-3904 GCA_021833665.1 Acidobacteriota bacterium | reverse complement strand
CCGTCGCCGTTCATGCACCACCCCTGCGTCAGCGGCGGTGCTTGGCCGATGGGTTCGGCCGATCCCATTCGGTGGAAGCCCGCGAGGGTAGTCCTCAGGGCAAGCGTGATCGGCCGCTACGGAAGATTCGCCGTCGGGGGGCGGCTCTCCGGTGCGCTGCTTATCGCCTCCTGGCGGGGGTCAGGGGCGCGAGATCGTTGAAGGGCTTGAGGACGAACTGGATGCCCACGCGGGTGAAGGGGGGCTTGGAGCCCACGAAGGGGCCCACGACGGCGGGGAACGCCATGGAGCCGCTGATGGTGTCGCCGGTGGCGGGCAGGGGGCCGGTGCAGAAGACCGGGCGGCCCGCGTGGATGTCCGACGTGAGCAGGGTCTGTATGGAGTCCATGGTACCCAGGATCGGATTGAGGACCTGGATGGGGTAGACCACCGAGCAATCAAGCTGATATCCCGGCGTGCGTCCGCCGATCTGGAGGGTGGCGCCTCCATCGAAGGGGGCCGCGGGAGCGCTCTTGAAGTCGGTGCGGGAATGATCGTTCCTGTTGATCAGCACGCTGGTCAGGGCGAGGTTGTGTGAATCCGCTTTGCCCGCGTACCACCGGCCCCAGTCGTCGCGCCGGTCCGTCTGCTCGAGGATGAAGCGGGCCGTGGCCGTCATGTCGAGGGTCGCGTTCCTGTCCTGGTCCTGGTAGGCGTCCTTGGCGTGCCACGTGATGTCGAGCTGCCAGAAGTGGGCCGAGATGAAGGGCTTCATGGAGACGACGGGCACGGCGGCGGAGGTCAGGGACGCGCCGGCCGCCGTGATGAGGGCCAGGGCCGCGAGGATGGCAGCCCCGCCCCCCAGCACGTTGGCGAATGAACGGATTCTCATGGTGTTCCCTCCCCTATAAGGACGTGACGGACGTTGCCTGAACCTTCCCCTGTGAACCTTGCCGCACCGCCATCATAAACGAAGTCGCCCGCGTTGCCCCCATGGTGCTCCTGTTCTCGAAGATTCGCCACCGTGAGGCGGCTCGCATGACGGGGAAAGGGATCGCGCGTTGGAGAGCGCTCCTACAAGGGCGAAGGGTGGCTGTAGGAGACCTGTCCTGAGGCCGATGGGTTCGGCCGATCCCCTTCGGTGGAAGCCCGCGAGGGTAGTCCTCAGGGCAAGCGCGATCGGCCGTTACGGAAGATGGGCCGCCGAGAGACGGCTTGCACGGCGACGGAACCGCGAACGGGCGTTGTTGAGCGTGGCCATCGCCATGATGGTAGACTATCTGCGGTAGAACCGGAGCGAAGAAGGAGCACGGCCATGAGCGAACTGATCTTTCTCGTGGAAGAGGACCCTGAGGGGGGATACACCGCGCGCGCCTTGGGCCAGTCCATTTTCACGGAAGGCGAGACGTGGGACGAGCTGAAGAAGAAGGTTCAAGAGGCCGTGGCGTGCCACTTCGAAGGCGAGGCCGAAAGGCCCACGATGGTGCGCCTCCACCTCGTTCATGACGAAGTGGTCTGTCTGTGAAACTGCCGCGAGATCTTTCGGGGGACACGCTGGCCGCCCGGCTGGCTGCCCTCGGCTACACCATCACGCGCCAGCGAGGCGATCACCTGCGCCTGACCACCAGCCAGGGCGGAGAGCACCATATCACTATCCCGCGCCACGACCCGCTCAAGGTCGGTACCCTGGCGGGGATTCTTGCGGATGTCGGCGCTCATCTTAAGCTTTCCCGCGAAGAGATTTTAGACCGTCTTTTTTGAGCCGCAGCCGAATGCCGTGACCTTCTCACTCGGCCGCTCCGGGGGATGATGTCCTTCGAAGATTCGCCGTCGGCGACGGCTCCCACGGCGGGCGGTGAGCGGCGAATGTGGGAATCAATCGCGTCAAGGGACGGCCAAAGGCGCCTGGATGGCGCGCCGATTTGGCGCGGGCTGGGAAGGCGCCGCGCGCGATGGCTTTACGAATCAAGGTGTTGAGGATACCCTGGCGTGGCATCGCTTTTGCTGAAAATTTTTTGGGGGTTAGGGCTCATGCCAATCATCACTATCTCCCGGGGCTCATACTCTGGCGGGAAAGCGCTGGCCGAGTGCTTGGCCGGCGTCCTCGGGTACCGGCTGATCGACCGGGAAACGGTCATCGCCAACGCCGCGCTGTGCGGGGCGTCCGAGGAAAAGCTCCGCGGCGCCATCGTGGACCCGCCCGGGTTCTGGGACCACTTCAAAGAAGAAAAACGTCGCTACATGGTGCTCTTCCAGGCGTGCCTCGCCGAGGAGGCCCGCAAGGACGGCCTCATCTACCTGGGCAACGCGGGGCACCTGCTCCTGGGTGGCATAGGCCACGTGCTTCGGGTGCGGGCCATCGCTCCCATGGCGAGCCGCCTGCGCATCGTCCAGGAGAACCTTCACCTGGACCGCGAAGACGCGCTGGCGTACATCGAAAAGAAAGACCAGGACAGGGCCAGGTGGACGCACTACCTCTACGGCGTGGACTGGAGCGACCCGGCCTTGTACGACCTCGTCATCAACCTGGAGCGGGCCACCGTGGAGGAGGCGTGCGCGACGGTGACGGCCATGGCCAAGGAGCCCAGCTTCCAGGCCACCGCCGAGTCCTCGGACGCGATGGACAACCTGGCGCTCTGCAGCCGCATCCACGCCATGCTCCTGAAGCACCCTGAAACGAAAGAGCTGCTGCTGGACGTGGAAGCCCGTAAGGGGTCCGTGGTGCTTCACGGCAAGGTCCGCAACCGCAAGCAATGGGACGAGGTGGAGCAGATCGTCCGGCAGACGCCGGGCGTGGAGCATCTCGCCATGGACGATCTGGTGCAGGTTCTGGATAGCTGATCGGGGTGACGTTAGGCGGACTGGCGACCGGGGGGTTGAGCCATGGAAACGCCGCTGGGCATCGTTTCAAACTCCACACACTATCGCTGGCACGTGCTCGGGACGGTGCTCATCGGGGCCTTCATGTCGGCCCTCGACGCGAGCATCGTCAACATCGCCCTGCCCGCCATCAACATCAGCTACAACTCCCGGCTCGGCGTGGTGGAGTGGGTGTCCCTCTCCTATCTGCTGGCGCTGACCCTCATGCTGCCCGCCATGGGCCGTCTGGCCGACATGTTCGGGCGCAAGCCCCTCTACAACCTCGGCTTCGTGGTCTTCACCGTGGGGTCCTACTTCTGCGGCTCCGCGCCCGGCATCGTGTCCCTCATTTTGTGGCGGGTGGTCCAGGCCATGGGCGCGGCGCTCCTCCAGTCCAACAGCCTCGCGCTGATCACCCAGGTCTTCCCCGAACGGGAGCGCGGGCGCGCCATAGGGATTCAGGGGGCGGTCCAGGCCGCCGCCATGTCCTTGGGGCCTTACCTGGGCGGCATGCTCGTCAAGCACTTCTCCTGCCAGGCCATCTTCTACGTGAACGTGCCCATCGGGATCGCGGGGACCATCGTGGCCCTGCTGGTGCTGCCAAAGCCCGCGCCGCGCAAGGGCCCCGTGTCCATGGACTACGCCGGAGGCCTCGCCTTTTCGGTGGCCCTCGCCTCGCTCATGCTCGTGCTCACGCAGCTCACGGCCCACAACTGGGTTTCGGCCCACGCGGGCCTGCTGCTTTTCGTGGCCGCGGCCAGCTTCGTGGCGTTCTTCCTCATCGAGCGGCGCACCGCCGAGCCCTTCATCAAGCTGAGCCTCTTCAAGGAGCGGAACTTCACCATCGGCAACGTCTCGGGCATGCTCTCCTACATGGCCCTCTTCGCGCCCATGTTCCTGCTGCCCTTTTACCTTGAGAAGATTCTGAAGCTCGACCCGGAGAAGGCGGGCGTCCTCCTGACGCCCGTTCCCATCGCCCTCTCCGTGATCGCGCTCTTGAGCGGGTACTTCTCAGACAAGCTCGGCGTGCGGCTCTTCACCGTGGGCGGCATGGTGCTCACGGCGG
>JAKBES010000099.1 GCA_021833665.1 Acidobacteriota bacterium | reverse complement strand
AGGACGCCCTCTTCCTCCAGCGCGTTGCCGGGTTCGGGCTCCATGATCACGCCCAGCCGCCGGAGCGAGAATGGCTGGCCAGCGGAAGGGTGCTGGGAGGTGCGATGAACATCCTCATCCTGGGTTATGGCAACGCGCTCGGCCATCCTTCGTACCTCCGCTGACCATCTCTACCGGCTCGCGCGGCCCCTTATTCCCCCGGCGGGCGTGCGCTAAAGGATGAAGTCGGTGGAGATGAAGTTGGAGTAGTGGTCCCGGACGATACCCTCGACGATGCCCTTGTTGGCCTCGGATGCCTTGGCGGCCACCAAGGTGCGGATGGAGAAAACGCGCAGGGCATCGGAGACCGAGAGGGTGCCCTCCGCCGAATCTTTCCTGGCGCAGAAGGGAAACGTGTCGGGCCCACGCTGGCACTGGCTGTTGATGTTCACCCGGCAGACCTGGTTTACGAGAGGGTCCACGAGCCTGCCCATGACCGCAGGGTCCGTGCCGAAAATGCTGACCTGCTGGCCGTAAGGCGAGTCGATGACGTACCGCACGGGCTGCTCCAAATCCTCGAAGACCGCCACCGGGATCACCGGGCCAAACTGCTCCTCGTGGTAGGCCCGCATGGAGCTATCCACGGGGTAGAGGATGGCGGGGGTGAAGAGGGTGCCCTCCACCCGGCCTCCGCCCGGGTTCATCAGCCGGGCACCTCTGGCCACCGCGTCGTTCACGAGCTGGGTGAGATACTCGGGCTTGTCCATCTCGGGCATGGGGGTGATGCTGACTCCAGGCTCCCAGGGCATGCCGCACTTAAGGGCCGACACCTGCGCCGCGAGCTTGTGGAGGAAGGGCTCAGCCACGTCCTTGTGGACCCACAGGATCTTGAGGGCCGTGCACCGCTGGCCGTTGTAGGACAAGGCTCCGAGGGCGCACTCACCTACGGCCTGATCCAGATCGGCGTCCTTGAGTACGATGGCTGCGTTTTTTGCCTCGAGGCCGAGGACCGAGCGCAGACGGTGAGGCTTAGGGTGCTGCTTCTTCAGGGTGTCCGCGGTTTTACTGGAGCCGATGAAGGCCAGCACGTCGATTTTTCCCGTGGCCATGAGGGGGTGGACCACCTCCTGGCCTCGGCCGAAGAGGGTGTTCACGACGCCCGGTGGAAAGGACTCCTGAAAGGCGCGCAGGAGCGGGAAATGGAGCATGACCCCGAGGCGCGGGGGCTTGAACAGGACGGTGTTGCCCATGATGAGGGCGGGGATGAGGGTCGTGAAGGTCTCGTTCAGCGGATAGTTGAAGGGGCCCATGCACAAGACCACGCCCAGAGGTCCGCGGCGGATCTGTCCGATGATCCCCTGGGTGATCGTGAAGCGGGAGGAGACGCGGTCCAGCTCCTTGAGGGCGTCCACCGTATCGCGGATATACTCCACCGTGCGGTCGAACTCCTTGGCCGCGTCGCCGTGGGTCTTTCCGATTTCCCACATGAGGAGGCGCACCACCTCGTCTCGCTTCTCTTTCATGGCGAAGGCGAACTGGTCCACGTACTTGATGCGCTGGCGGACCGAGAGGGTGGGCCAGAAGCCGCGGCCGTGGTCGTAGGCGGCTGCGGCGGCATCCAGGGCCTCCAGGGCTTCGCCCTGGCCCATGAGCGGGTATCTGCCCAGAAGCTTCTGTTTCAGTCCGCCAGGGGTCTTCTCGCAGACGGGAGACAGCACGTCCCGGAAGGGGCCCTCCCACCGCCGAAGTTCCCCGTTCACGAGGTACTGGTCGCACACGACGGGTCCGTTGAGACGGAACGCCTCTGGAATGGCCGACACGTCGGGGAAAAAGGATCCTGCTCTATCGCTCGTCGTCATGACGTGGCCTCCACGCCCGCGGCGGCCCGGCGCTCAAGGCCTGCTGGGGCGCTCTAGGAAGGGTATAACGCTTTTCAGGGGGCCGGGCCATCCCTGGGAGCCGCCGGATCGAGGTATGCAACAACTGTCCTCCGCGGCCGTATCCTCATTCCATGGAGGTGTGCCATGTACTTCTCAAGCCGTTTCCGGTCATGGGCGCCGGCCCTCTTGGGCTTGGCCCTGGTCGTGCTCCTGTCCCCCGTGTCCTTCGCCGCCGATCCTCCCGCCACGTTCGTAGCGCTGCGGATCCAGAGCCCGAGCGACCGCGTCCTCATCGAACTGCCCCTCCAGCTCCTCCAGTACCTCTCCGCGCACACCAAAGGCGACCTGGACGTGGGCCGCGTGGGAAGCCACGACACCAAGTTCCCCATGGCCGACCTCATGAAGATCGTGCAGGGAGACCAGGCCAGCCACCGCGAGGTGCTGTTCTTCACCGCCCGAAATGACAATCAGGAGCCCGTGAGTTTCTTCGTCCGGACCTTCACCCGGCAGGTGCCCCCAGGGGCACCCAGGCCCTCCGGTCTGGTGTTTACGGTGAAGAAGGACGGCAAGGAAACGGTGAGCATCTCCGTTTCCATGGACACGCTGGCCTCCTGGGCCAAGAACTTCGGGCGGGAGGACAAGGACGCGGCGGACGACGACTTCGCCCCCTTCGTCCGCGCCTGCCTGGCTGACGCTCAGACCCTGGGCGTGGGGCCGGTCCTGCGCATCGTCGGCAAGGACGGGGAGATCGTCTTCTCGCTCAAATGAGAGGGCCGAGGGCCTTCCGAGGGATCGCCCGTTGAACCGGGGATACACGTACACCGAAATCATCGGCGGGCGCGGCGAAGGCCGCGCCCTGCTCGCCTACCTGGCCGAGCGGTACGGGCACACGTCGGAGGCGGGCTGGCGCGAACGGATCGAAGGGGGACTGGTCCTCCTGGACGGGGAGCACTGCGACCCGGCCCAGGTGCTTCGGCGCAAGCAGATCCTGGCCTGGAGGCGGCCGCCATGGAACGAGCCCGACGTGCCGCTGGTCTGCGCCGTGCTTTACGAGGACGAGGATCTCTTGGCCGTGGCCAAGGCCGCAGGCCTGCCGACCCTTCCCGGAGGCGGGTTTCTGGAGCACACCCTGCTCGCTGTTGTGCGCCGCCGGTATCCGGGGGCGTCTCCCGTTCACAGGTTGGGGCGCGGTACCTCCGGCATCGTACTCTTCGCCAGAACGCCCCGGGGTAGGAGCGCCCTCTCCCTTGCCTGGCGAGAGCACAGGGTGACCAAGGTGTACCGGGCCCTCGTGGAGGGGTGCCCCGCCCGCGCCGACTACACGGTGGAGGCGCCCATCGGTCTCGTTCCCCACCCGGTCCTGGGTTCGGTCTACGCCGCCGTGGAAGGGGGCAAGGCCTCCAAAAGCCAAGTCAGGGTGCTCAAGCACGAGGACAACACTAGCCTCGTGGAGGTCCTCATCGACACGGGCCGCCCGCACCAGATCCGCATCCACATGGCGGCCTGCGGCCATCCCCTAGTGGGCGATCCCCTCTATGCGTCGGGCGGCGCTTTCCGGTCGGAAGCCCCAGCCCTGCCCGGAGACACGGGCTACCTGTTGCACGCCATGCGCCTCGTCCTGCCCCACCCGGGGACGGGCCTGGAATTCCGCGTGGAATGCCGGCCCCCGGCGGGTCTCAGGACGGAGGCGGAGCGCTAGAGCCTCTCCATTCCCCTCCATCACGGGCGAGAGCTGACACTCCGCTAGCCGGCGGTTTTTCCTTGGCCTGCCACGGGCTTAACCACCACCCCAAGCTGGTGGAAGAGGAAGGCGTACACGTCCACGTCCTCGGCGATGCGCTGAGAGAGGGCCATGTCCAGGCCGTGCCCGCTGCTCATGTCCGTGCGCAGGAGAATGGGCGTCTTGGCCCCATTGGCCTCCTGAAGCCGGGCCACCATTTTGCGGGATTGCATGGGGTCCACCCGGGGATCGTTGGCACCCGTCAGGAAGAGGGTGGCCGGGTAGGCCGTTCCGTCCTGAACGTGCTGGTAGGGTGAGTAGGCGTACAGGGCCTTGAACTGCACGGGGTCCTTCACCGTACCGTACTCGGTCACGTTGAAGGCCCCGTTGGTGGAGAGCTCCACCCGGAGCATGTCGTAAATGCCCACATAGCTCACCACGGCCTTGAACATGCCGGGGTGCTGGGTCAGTTCGGCTCCCATGAGGAGGCCACCGTTGCTTCCCCCCATGATGGCCAGGTGCGCGGGCGACGTGTAGGCCCGTGCCACGAGCTCTTTGGCGCAGGCGTTGAAGTCGTCGAACACGTTCTGCTTGAGAGTAAGCATGCCCTCCTGGTGCCACTCCTCGCCGAAATCTCCTCCGCCCCGAAGGCTGGCGATGGCCCAGATGCCGCCCTGTTCGATCCAGGCGAGCCGGGCGGCGGAAAAGCTCGGCGTTTCGCTGATGTCGAACCCGCCGTAGCCCGTCAGGAGCGCTGGATTCGTCCCGTCCAGTCGGGTTCCCTTGCGCATGAGGATGGTGAGGGGAATCCTGGTGCCGTCCTTGGAGACGGCGGAGGTGCGCACCACTTCGGTGCCGGAGAAGTCCGCCGGTGAGGTTTCCGACAGGGCCGTTCGGTCCACCTTGCCCGCGGCGGCCACGTAGTGGTACCACGCGGGGGGAGTCAGGTAGCTCACCATTCGGAACAGAAGGTCGTCCTGGCCCATCCGCAGGAGGGCACCCACGGTGGTGACGGGGGGCACGGGCACGTCGCCCAGCGCCTTGCCTTGCAGGTCGAAGACCCGAATTTGGGAGGGGCCGCCCATCATCTCCCGGAGGTACAGGCGCGTGGCGGTGGGCAGGCACTCCTCCAGCACCGCCTCCGACTGGGGTACCGTTACCGTGGCCTTGGCCAGCTCGGGCTCGGCCAAGGTCAGGCGAAGGATCTGCCCGCGAGGAGCCCCTTTGATGGAAAGGAGGTAGAGGGTTTCTCCGGGACCGAACTCGGCGAGCTTCACTTGATCGGCGAAGTCCGCCACGCAGGTCCAGGTCCCCGAGAGGCCCATGAGGTAGAAGGCGAACTCGCCGCCGTCTCCCTTGGCCACCGTGGCGAGGATGAACGCTCCGTCATCGCTTCGTTTGAGGACCGTCTCCGCGATGCGGGGAAACTGCTTGCCGATGCAGTAGGTGTCCTTGGAGTCGGGAGTCCCGAGGATATGGTGGTACACCTCCTGGTAGAAGTTCAGGTCTGCGGGAGGCCGCTCCGTGCCTCTCGGGTAACGGGTGTAGTAGAACCCCTTGCCGTCCTTGTCCCACGCCAAGCTTCCCCCGCCGGTCCCTTCCTGGACCCGCGGGATGGCCTCGTAGGCCCGTTTGCCCGTGACGGCGTCGAAAATGAAGACGGTCCCGTCCTCCGTGCCTCCCACCGAGAGTGAGACGGCCACGAGCTTGCCGTCGGGGGAGGGGACGTACCAGTCGATGGCCGTGATGCCGCGCGGGTCCACCGTGTTTGGGTCGAGGATGATACGCGCGCCCGCAGGGTCCTGAACGGAGGGGAGGGCCACGAGGAAGGGCTGCTGCTTGGGCGGCTGGTTTTTCAGGGCGAATAACGCTCCGCCTTCCATCTGCAGATCACGGTAGCTGGGGGAGGCGCCGCCCAGGATCTCGGCGAAGCGCGCCTTGAGGATGTCCCGCCCGGGAAGCCGGTCCAGGTAGGCGCGGGCGCACTCGTTCTCCGCCGTGCTCCACACCTTCACCATGATGTCCGGCCCGTTCTCGAGCCAGCGGTAGTCATCCACCACCTTCACGCCGTGGTAGGTG
Organism: Acidobacteriota bacterium; assembly: GCA_021833665.1. Taxonomy (GTDB): domain Bacteria; phylum Acidobacteriota; class UBA4820; order UBA4820; family DSQY01; genus JAKAJA01. Next base: position 6,020 of record JAKBES010000099.1, on the reverse strand, counting down.
TCCACCACGGGCCGCTTGGGCGTCGGAGGCGGACACTTGGGCCGCCCAGGATCTTTCGCCCGCGTGTGGGCCGGCGTGGAATGGGTCGCCGACGTCTGTGCCGGGGCGGGGACGGCCGCCAAGGCCGCCAGCAGCGGGGCGGCCATCAGAAAAAAGGGTAATCGGGCCATGACGTCCTCCTGAAAGGCGCTCGGGGGAATGGGGACCGCGGCGCCATTGCGGTCATCAGTGTAACGCAGCGTGCCTCTCCCCGTGCCCGCCCGAGGCGGGCACGTGATCAGCGGCTGCCGCCCTTGTATTAGGGGCGGGCTCGGCTCCAAGATACTCGCGGTCAGGCGCGGAGGGGAAGATGAAGCGCAAGGGCCCGGAGGCCGTCATCCAAGCGGCCGCTCTCGTTCCCATCTATGGGCGCGAAGACGGTGACACGGGGCTGGTACTTGTGCGGCGCACCGACTGGGGCGTTCACGGGGGGCAGATCGCCTTTCCGGGGGGGAAGCACGAGCCGGGCGACACCAGCATGCTCGAAACGGCCCTGAGGGAAGCGGAGGAAGAGATCGGCCTCCCGCCCTCGGCGGTCCATGTGTTGGCCGCGCTGCCTCCCCTAGAAACCCGCATCACGCGCTTCGTGATCCACCCTTTCCTGGCGAGGATCATCCGGCCTCCCCAGTGGCGGCGGCAGGAGAGAGAAATCGCGGAAATTCTTGATGTAGGAATCCGAGACTTTGGACCTCCCGAAGCCAGCGGCAAGGAGTTTGTTACGCTCCCGGACCGGCCCGAACCTGAGTGGATTCCCTTCTACCGCATCGGATCCCACAAGCTGTGGGGTGCCACCTACCGCATCCTCCAGCCACTTATCCCCAGGCTCGTGGCCGGGGAATGGGTCCCGTAGGGGACCGGCGGGCTCGTCGTCGCCCTGCGGCGGCAACAAAAAGCGGGCGGCGGTTGCCCGCCGCCCGCCTCCGTCATGCCATGAGCCCTACTCTTCTGAAACCTGGCTGACCCGCAGGGCAAGGGTCCCGTCCTTCTTCACCAGCTTGCCGTTCACCTTGGCCCAGTCGTCACGCCCAGCCAGGCGGTCGGCGGTCTTGAAGGCGGCGCGGTCATTGCGCGCCTGGGTGAGAAGATAGACTTGGCCTTCGGGCGTAACCACGCCCAGCTGGCGCATGCGGTCGTTGCGGGCCGTGCCCACCTTGACCATTTCGATCTGGCCGTCCACTTCCACGGAATTGGAGAATCGGGCGTGGGATGCGGCGAAAGCGGCCGGGGACAGACCCAGGGTGGCTACGAGGGCGGTGGTGCTCATGAGCGCTTTCAGTGTGGTTTTCATCTGCAACCTCCTAAGCTATAGATCCCACCAACTGAAAAAGGCATGCCAAGACTCGCTGCGGCCCCGCACTCTGTGAAAAGAGCATATATTTCATGTCTTTATGTGGGCTGAGGCCAGGGCAGCCCGTGCGGTTCCCCGCCTCCGCGAGGGCCATTTGGGCCCTCGCTGGGATGGGGCGGGCCATTCTGGCCCTCCCCGGCGGTCATCCCCAGCTTGTTGGGAGATCGGGAACCTTTTGCGACGAGCCTTCGTCCTGGAGTACAGGGAGGCAACATGAGCGGGTTTCCGCCATCACCGGACCTCTTCCTCGCCCGCCGCGCCGCCGCAGGAAATGATGAGGCGTGGGACCAGCTCGTGGAGCGGCACGGCAGGCGCCTCTACAATCTGGCCTTCCAGTTCGCGGGCACCCGGGAGGACGCAGAGGATTTGACCCAGGATATCTTCATCCGCCTCTATCAGAACCTCAGAAGCTACCGGGGGGACGCACCCATCATCGGCTGGGCCCTGCGGCTCTCCAGAAACCTGTGCATCGATCACTACCGAAGAAGCCGCCGGGAGCGGGGCTGGACCTCCCTGACCGAGGTCCTTCTGGATACCCTTCCCGCCCCTGGCGATCCCCAGGCCGAGGCGGAGCGGCGCCAGCACCTGGAGGCCGTCTACGAGTCCTTGGCGGACCTGCCCGAGGACCTCTCGGAGGTGGTCCTTTTGTGCGACCTCCAGGGGTGCTCCTTGGACGAGGTGGCCGCCTACCTGGCCATTCCAATGGGAACGCTGAAATCCAGACTCCACCGCGGGCGCGAACGACTGAAGGCAGCCGTCCGGGAGCGCCTCTCGCCCCTTCAGAGCCGGGAAGCCCAGGATACCTCTGAAAGGAGCGGGCCATGTTAAGCCGGGGTTGCGTGCAGTTTCGGAGAGGCTTCGTACGGGGGGCCAAGGACGCGCATGCACGGATCTGCCCCGAGTGCCGCCTCTGGGCTGAATCGGTGGCGGCCCTGGCTGGATGCGGCGCGAACTTTCCGCTTCCCGGGAGCCTTCATGCACGCTTGACAGCCGTCCCGCGGCCAAGCGGGGAAGGGGCCCAAAACAGCCCGGACGGGCCTTGCGGCCGCCCGCCTCTGGGTCCCCTGCCCCAGATCCCCTTGCCGGCCTTTTTGGCCGCTCGCCTGCAGAGGATTCCAGCCCGGGAGGCGGACCGGCCCCTTCCGCCCCTTTGGATCACCCGGCCCCGCACCACGCTCGCGGCGAGCTACCTCCTCGCGCTCCTGCTCATGGTGGCCCTGTCCAGCCCCAGCGTCTTCGGCAAGAAAACCTCACGATTCCTAAGCCGCGGGGTGGACCTGACCGTTCGGGAGGCGGGCGCCTTCGGTCCACGGGCCCTGCTGGACACCGGAGCCTCCCTGTTCAAGGCATGCACCCTCGCCAACCGAGCCCTGGATACCCTCCTGGACCGCCTGTCCTCTGGCCCCGCCACCGCGTATGCTCCCGTGCCTTCTGCGCCGCATCGAAAGGACGTCCCAAGCCCCGCCCCTCCTCCGAACCGAAAGGAGAACCACCATGGAACCCGCCCGGCCCGCTGAACCCCCATTCCCCTCCGAGGCACCGCCTTCTGCCCCTTCCCTCTCGGCGCCTCCCATGAGAAAGCACCCCGGCATCGCCTTCCTTTTGGCCGGATTTCCTGGCATGGGGCACATTTATGACGGCCTCTACCTGCGAGGCGTGGTGTTCTTTACCCTCATCGCTTCTCTCCTCGCCATCGGCAGCGGGGACAACCAGGAGCATTCCGTTCTCGGCTTCGTGGTTGCCTTCGTGTGGATTTTCAACATCATCGACTCGGTCCGGCAGGCTCAGCTCATCAACTATGGGTACGCCCAGGACCTGGGCCTGAAGGACCTCCCCGCCGTTCCAAAGGCGGGCCAGGGAGGACTCCTGGCGGGCCTGCTGTTCCTGGCGCTGGGCATCATCGCCGCCCTGGAGACCTACTTGGATCTCGACCTCACGTGGATAGTTCGCCTTTGGCCCCTCGCCCTCATCGCCGCGGGGGGTTGGCTGGTGGCTGCCTGGTTTCGTGACCGAAAGAAAGCCGAGCCCGAGGAGAAAGGGAACCTCCTCTAACCCTCCGGGCTTGGTTGAGATGGCCCCGCCCCATGGACAGTCATCGGAGCCCGCCGAACTGGCGGGCTCCGAGTATGTTGGGGTCTGGCGCGGTGACGTTCCCTCCCGGCGCCTTCTACCAGATGGCCGGCCGCTGCGCGGGGGGGCGAACCATGGGGCTTCCCTCGGCGCAGCCGAAGGCCTTTTGAAATTCGGGCAGGTCGGCCAGGGGGCCCAGGACGCGGAACCTGGGCGGCGAATGGGGATCGGTGTTGAGCTGGACCCGCAGGGCCTCGGGCCGCTGCAGCGTCCGCCAGGACTGGGCATAGGCGAGGAAAAACCGCTGCTGAGGGGTGAACCCGCCCGGGGTTTCCACTGCCGGCTTGTCCGCCAGCACGTGTTCGAGGGCCGCGAAGGCGATCGTGAGGCCGCCCAGGTCGGCGATGTTTTCTCCGAGGGTCAGCTTGCCGTTGATGGCCTGGTCCGGGAGGGCCATGTAGGCGTCGTACTGCTTCACCATGATGGCTTGCCGCTCGGCGTAGGCCCTCCGGTCTTGAGGCGTCCACCAATCCCGGAGGTTGCCCGAGGCGTCGTACTGGCTCCCTTCGTCATCGAACCCGTGGGTCATCTCGTGGCCGATGGTGGCGCCCGTGGCACCGTAGTTTGAGGCGTCGTCCGCCTGGGGGTCGAAGAAGGGGGGCTGGAGGATACCCGCCGGAAAGCAAATTTCGTTGGTGAGGGGCTCGTAGTAGGCGTTCACTTCCTCCGCGTTCATGAGCCACTCGGTCCGGTCCACGGGTTTGCCCAGCTTGGCGAGGTTCCGCCGCGATTCGAAGGCGTTGGCGGCAAGGGCATTGAGCACGTAGGGGCCTCGGGTGATCTCCAGCGTTGAGTAATCTCGCCACCGGTCCGGATAGCCGATCTTGATGATGAAGGTGCCGAGCTTGGCTAGGGCCTTTTTCTTGGTGGCTTCGGTCATCCAGTCCAGGTGGATAATCCTCTCCCGCAGGGCAGCCTGAAGGTTCTTCACAAGGTCCAGGGCCTTGCCCTTGGCTTCGGGGCTGAAGGCCTTCTCCACGTAGAGCTGGCCCACGGCCTCACCCATGGCCCCCTCGGTGGCGGACAGGACGCGCTGCCAGCGCGGCCGAAGCTCCTCAACGCCGCTGAGGGTCTTGCTGTAAAAGCCGAAGGTCTCCATCACGAAGGGAGCGCTCAAGTACCGTGCCGTACCATGGATCAGGTGCCACCGGAGGTAGGCCCGCCATCGCGCCGGGGGCAGCGTCTGGGTCATGAGGGCGAACTCCCTCAGGAAGGAAGGCTGCCTCACGACCAGGGCCGTCTCGGCGGGAGGGAGGCCGACGGCGGTGAAGTAGGCGGCCCAGTCGAAGCCGGGGGCCTCCTTGACGATCTGTTCCCGGGTCATCTTGTGATAGACGGATTGGGGGTCGCGCTTTTCCACGGCCGTCATGGAGGCCTTGGCGAGGCGGGTCTCCATGGTCATGACTACCTGGGCGTTCATGGCGGCCTGAGAGGCCGGGTCCCCCATGAGCTGGAACATCCGGACCACGTGCTGAAGGTACTGGGCCCTAATCAGCTTGGACTGGGCGTCGTCCTTGGTGTAGTAGTCACGGTCCGGCAGCCCCAGGCCCGATTGTTCGAGCTTGGCGATGGTCCGGTCCGACGCTTTGTCGTCGATCCCCACGCCGAAGGCGAACCCCGCGTCGATCCCCTCCCGGTGCAGGCGGCCCAGCTCCGTGGCCAGGTCCCGGGGGGATGACACGCCTTGGATGTGCTGAATCCGGGAGGCCAGCGGGCCGATGCCCGCCGTCTCGATCGACCTCTCATCCATGCCGCTGGCGAAGAAATCGCCCGCGAGGCGCCGGGCACTTCCCTTGGGAGACGACGTGTCCCGGGCGGCTCCCTCCATGATCGTCTTGAGGAGGGCCATGTTTCGCTCGTACACCTCCCAGGAGGCATCCCAGGAAGGGTACTGAGCGGGGATGTGGTTTGCTTTCAGCCACCCTCCGCTGGCGTACTCGAAGAAATCCTCGCAGGGCTTCACGGCGGTATCGAGGGTGGAGAGCTGGACCCCGTGTTCCGGCGGCCCAGGCGGTTGGGCCCCGAGGTGGGCCCCCGGCAGTGCAAAGGTTAAAAGTACGGACAGAACAAGACGTTTCATCGGCCCACCTCCCTCGACATAGTACGCCGGCAGGGGGGCCGCTTTCAGCAAGACGGGGGGGGCCGAGAGGGCTATACTGGACACGTCCCTGCCCTTGGCGGGGCACGAGGGCGTCCATGAAGCTGAGCTTGATCTATCCGAGTTGGCCCAAGCTGGAGCGCCAGACGGAGTTTCACCTCCCGCCCCACGGCCCCGTCGTCTTCGCGGCCGAGGTGCCTCCCGAGGTGGACCTGGCCTTCACCGACGAGAACCTCCAGGACGTGGACTGCGAGGAGGCCGCGGACCTCGTAGCCATGAGCGTCATGCTGACCAGCCAGCTGCCGCGGGCCTTTGCCATCGCCGACCGGTTCCGGGCGCGGCGGGTGCCCGTGATCTTCGGCGGCATCGCCACCATGCTACATCCGGAGGAAGTGGTCCTCCACG
>JAKBES010000098.1 GCA_021833665.1 Acidobacteriota bacterium | reverse complement strand
TGTGGACGGCCGCGAGGCGGTGACCTTCCTCAGGCGCATCGTGGCGTGCATCGAGAACCCCGAGCGGATGATGTTGGAGATATAGGTAGACGCGAGAGACGAAGCGCTAAGGGGAAAGGAACGCGGCGGAGGCCCGGCGCTTCTCGCCGGATCGCTGAACAGCGCCTTACTTCAAAGGGAGACACCCATGGATTCGTTCGATCTGATCGTCATCGGCGCGGGGCCTGGGGGCTACGTGTGCGCCATTCGTGCGGCGCAACTGGGGCTGAAGACGGCCCTGGTGGAGAAGGACGCGGCCCTGGGCGGCACGTGCCTGAACGTGGGGTGCATCCCGTCCAAGGCTCTGCTGGAATCGAGTGAGCTCTTCCACGTCATGCGGCACCGGTCCGAGGCGCACGGGATTCTGCCCGCCTCGGTGAAGCTGGATCTGCCGCGCATGATGTCCCGCAAGGAGGGCATCGTGAAAGACCTCACGGACGGCATCGGCGTTTTGATGAAGAAAAACAAGGTGACGGTCTTGCGGGGGCGCGGGGTGCTCAATGGCGCGGGCAAAGTGGCCGTGAGCAGCGATGCAGGCGAGCAGGAGGTCCAGGGCAAGGCCATCTGCCTGGCCATGGGGAGCGTGCCGGTGCAACTGCCCTTCCTGCCCTTCGACGGAGACAAAGTCGTGACCTCCACGGAAGCGCTCTCCTTCGACAAGGTTCCCTCTCACCTCATCGTCATCGGCGCCGGTGCCATCGGCCTGGAGCTGGGGAGCGTGTGGAACCGCCTGGGCGCCAAGGTCACCGTGGTGGAGCTCCTGCCCCGCGTGGCGCCCTTCGCGGACGTCCAGCTCTCCACCTTCCTGGAGCGGTCCCTCAAGGCCCAGGGCATGATCTTTCGGCTGGGGGCCAAAGTGACAGCCGCCAGGGCAGAGGGCGAAGCCGTCACTCTCGTGGTCCAGAACGCCAAGGGGGAGGAGGAGGCCATCACCGGCGACAAGGTCCTCGTGGCCGTGGGCCGCAAGCCGTGCACCGACTCGGCGGGGCTGGCCGAAGCGGGCGTCGCTCTGGACGGCGGCCGGGTGCAGGTGGACGGCCGTTTCCAGACGAGCGTTCCGGGCGTCTACGCCATCGGCGATCTCATCCGCGGGCCCATGCTCGCCCACAAGGCCCAGGACGAAGGCGTGGCCCTCGCGGAGCTCCTCGCGGGCAAGCCGGGCCACGTGAACTACGAGGCCATTCCCAACGTGGTGTACACCTGGCCGGAGCTTGCCACCGTGGGGATGAACGAAGACGAGGCCAAGGCCAAAGGGATCCCCGTCAAGTCGGGCAAGTTCTACTTCAAGGGCAACGGCCGCGCCAAGAGCCTGGGCGAGGACGAGGGGCTGGTGAAGGTCGTGGCTCACGCCGAGACGGACCGCCTCCTCGGCGTCCACATCCTGGGACCCCGGGCCTCCGACATGATCGCCGAGGCCGTCGTCGCCATCGAGATGAAGGCCAGCGCCGAAGATCTCGCCAGAACCTGCCACGCCCATCCGACCTTATCCGAAGTCCTCAAGGAGGCGGCCCTGGCGGTGGACAAGAGGGCCATCCATGGCTAACGGCGTGGCAGGGCGAAGGAGTGCGGGGGAACGGGTAGGTTCCCCCGCCCAGCGGACCACCCGCGCAAGGGCAGGGAAGGGCAGGGAGCGAAGCGACCGCCGGGGAGGGCCGGCCGAGGCCCTCCTTGGAGAGCGCGTCCTCGCGCGACGCTCCGCCCTATCCGACCTTGTCCGAAGTCCTCAAGGAAGCGGCTCTGGCGGTAGACAAACGGGCCATCCATGGGTGACCCGGTGACCTTGAACCGGTAAGCAGGAGGAAGGCCGATGAGATCGGGAGCGAGTTCACCCGTCCACCTCAGGGTCGCACTGGGCACGCCGCTGTCCCTGGATCTTTTCCTTTCCGAGTCGGGGCCGTGGACGCTGGGGTCAAGCCTGGACTGCGATATCCCCATCCGAGGTCTAGGTATTTCCCGAAGGCACGTGGAAGTCAGGCGGGAGAAGGGCGAACTGTGGTTTCGGGACCTGAAGAGCACGAATGGGACCTTCTTGGACGAGATGCGGGCCTCGGAGGGGGTTCTGGCCCGGGGTAGCGTCCTGCGATTTGGAGACGCCCTGGTGCGGCGGGTGGACACGGCGACGGAACGCATGCCTGCCTTGTCCCTGCCTGACCACCTGAGCCTCATGAGCCTGACCTCCATCACCCCCAGCCGTCCCTCGGCGGACCTGGGTTTGAATCGGCGCCAGTTCACCATGGATGACGTGGCGCACATGGTCGGGACCTTCCTCGCCGAAGGCAAGGCCGGCCTGGAATGGGCCATGCTTTGCGGATTCCTTCAGGAGTCCCTTGGGTGCCAGGCCGTGGTTTGCTATGAGAAGGTGGGGGACACCTTCGCGCTCAAGGCGAGCGACGGGACCTTTCCGGAGGAGATCATCGATCCGGCTATGGCCCAACAGGCGGCGGCCTTGCCGGCCATGGGCACGTTCAGGCTCGACACGCCCCGTGGCCTCAGGCACCTCGTGTCCATTCCCGTCACCTACGATCACCGGAAGGTTTGCTTCCTCGGCGTGGCGAAGGACGGAGACAATCCGCTCCTTCATCACCAGGATGCCCTGCCCGTCATCTTTGTCCTATGCAGGCTGGTCCTTCGGTGGGCGGAGGAGCTTCGGCAAAAGGACAACGCGGTGGGAGATTTGAAAGCTCAGATCCGGCAGGTCGAGGCGGGCCTCATCGCCCAAGCGGACGGGCTGGAGCCCATCATCGGCAGGTCTCCCCAGCTCCTGAAGGCAATCGAAACCGTCGGCAGGGTGGCGCCCACGAGCGCTTCCGTGCTCCTGTGGGGGCCCGAGGGGGCCGGCAAGGATCTGTTCGCCCGGCGCATCCACCGTCTCTCAAGGCGGTCGGGGGGCCCGTTCGTATCCATCCATTGCGGGGCCGTTCCCGAGAACCTCCTGGAAAGCGAACTCTTTGGCGTAGAACGGGGCATCGGGACAGGGGCCGAGAAGGGCCGCGCCGGTTTCTTCGAGAAGGCCAACGGGGGCACCTTGTTCCTCGACGAGATCTCGGGCCTCCCCGCTGGGCTCCAGCCCAAGTTTTTGCGGGTCCTTGAAGAAAAGCGCGTGACGCCTTTGGGCAGCGTTTCTTCCCGGCCCGTGGACGTCCGCATGGTGGCCGCCACGAGCCAGCGTCCGGCGGACCTCCTGGCGGATGGGTGTATTAGCGAGGCGCTCTACCAAAGGCTTTCGGACGTGCTCATCCACGTGCCTGCCCTCCGAGAGCGGGAGGAGGACATCCTCTTGCTTGCCGACCACTTCGTCCAGGTGGCCAACCGGGAATTTGGCAGGGCGGTTCGGGGCTTCGAGGAGGGCGCGGTTCAAGCTCTCAGGCGCTACGACTGGCCGGGCAACGTCCGTCAGATCCAGGCTCTTGTCAAGCAACTCGTCCTCATGAGCGACGGTCCCGTCCTCGGGGCCGCACTCGTGGAGGCGGTCCTGGCACGGTGTCGCTCAGAGGCAGGCTCGCATCCGGCGGGGGGCCAGTAAAAGCGAGGCCTGCGCAGGATGGCGCTGCGGCGATGGACCATCGAGAGCTTGGGGGAAGATGCCGTCAAGGGTGAGTCAGCAAGTATTTCAACCGGTGATTGGGGACATCGTAATACGCGAGATGTAGATCTCCCCGCCCATCTGCGGCCATGGAAACGCCCCTGGCGTTAAGGCTGTCCAGGACGCGCCGAGACCAGCCCGCGACGCCCGAGCAGGCCACCTTAAGGGCTAGCCCGCGTTGAATGTAGCTGATGACCCGTTGGCGGCCCAGGAAAACAATCGAGGCAAAATCGCCCACGTCTCCCGACCCGTCCACCGTTTCCAGTGTCCAGTCGTCCTTCCAGCTCTTAATGGTTCCCGTTTTCAGCCAGCCGTTGGATAAGTCGTAGTAGGCCACGATGAATCCCCCACCGGGTATGGCGTGAAGGGTGTTTTCGAAGCCTAAGCGGTAGGGTTTGCCTGGATGGGCGTCGATAGGCTTGTAGCTCCAAGATCGGCCATTAAACCGCGCCGACCACAGCTCCTCCTTGTTGAAAGGATGAATACAGTATGCGATGAGGGGCCGCCCCTCGCCGTCGAAGACGTGGTCCACGTTTCCGGAGACATCGGAGGCGGCCATGGAAATCTTCCATCGAGATCCTTCCCGATAGGCATAGATGAGCGTTTTGTCCATGGTGGCGAAGGAGAGAGTCGGGGTCCCTCTGGCGCTGAATTTCAAGCTGATCCGGGTTCGTTCCACCGGCTCGTACCCGCCGTCAACGGGCTCGGTGCGCCATCCGTCCGCGCCCCGATGCGCGAGGAAAATGCGTCCCTTCTTGTCGTAGGCGATTGCGGGGCGGCCGTTGAGGTCCAGCGCCATGGACAGATCGCCGCGGGTGTCCGTGTCCACGGTTTCCTTGATCCACCTCCAGCCCGGCTTGTAAGTGAACTTCACGCTGGATGCATCGGCATACGCGATGCAAGGAGTTCCATCGGCGAAGAGGGCCACGGCAGTGCGGCCGTCCGCTTGTCCCGCCGATGCATCGACGACCGTGCCCCGGAGGGCGAAGTATCCCGAGCGCCAGTACAAAAGGGCCGAGGTGCAGAGCCCGGCGCCCGCCAGTGCCACGATGCCCAGCGCAAGCCTCAATCGCCACCGCCGAGGGAGGTCTAGGCCTGGTGAGTGGGTCCGTAGGACCAGGGCGGTGGCTTTCGCTGAAGGGAACCGGTCGGCCGGGTCCCTCTCCAGAAGCCGGGCGGTGACCTTAACGAGCCAGCGGGGGACCCGCTTCTCTTTGAGGAGATTCAGGGGCGGAGATTCGCTGATCTGGCGGCTGGCCACTTCCAGGGCCGAGTTGCCCTGGTAGGGCATGCGCCCGGTGAGCATTTCGAAGAGCATGGCCCCCAGGCTGTACAGATCCGAAGCGGATGTGGCGGGGCGGCCCCGGATGACCTCGGGAGCCATATAGCCTGGCGTGCCCAGGGTCATCCCAGTTTGCGTCAGCGTCTCGCCCAGGATCTCCCCCTTGGCCAGGCCGAAATCGCCCAGTTTGGCCGTGCCATCCTGAGCGATCAGCACGTTGCCGCTCTTGATGTCCCTGTGGATGACCCCTAGGGCGTGCAGGTGCCCCATGGCCTGCAAGACCTGTCCCGCGACGGCGGCGGCCTCCTCCCAGGGTAAGGCGCCTTGCCGACGGATCTTTTCCCGGAGGGTCTCGCCTTCCACCCACTCCATGAGGATGGCGGGACGGCCCTGGATGTAGAGGAGGTCGTGGACGGCGGCGCAATATGGATTGGGGGCGCACTGGGCGGCCTGGATCTCTCGCCGGAGCCGCAGAAGGGCCGGTTCGTTCGAAAGAACCTGTTCCCAGAGGATCTTGAGGGCGGTGCGGCCGTCCGTATTGGCGTCGTGGACGCCATAGACGATTCCCGAGGTACCCGAGCCCAAGATCCTCTCGATGCGGAACCGTCCGGCTACCATGTCACCGGGGCGGTACAACGGCTGGAGGCCGCGCTCTACCTGGGCGGGGATGATCGTCCCGCCGCACAGGGGGCACGTGGACGCCAGATCGTCGAGGCTCGAACCACACCGTCCACAGCGTGCCATGCCGACAGTTTACCATGGAGGGCAAGGCGAGGCGCCGTCTACGTGCGCCGCCTAGGATAGAAAGGCCGAGAGGGGCGCGGCGGCCTTGAGGTAGGCCTTCTCCAGTGCCGCGGGACGGGAGACTTTGAGCTGGCAGTCGGCCACGATTTTCGCCACCTCCAACCGGCTGATTTTGAGTTTGCGCGGGGCCACGAGGGAGGTGGGATTCAGGGCTACCAGGGCCAGGGTTTTCAGGGCAAAGAAGAGGCTGTAGGCGAGGAAGAGCCGGATCTGGCGTTCCTCCACGGGGATGAGGGTCACGTAGTGCCAAGCGCGGGCCAGATGGCCGGCGGCGGCGGTCAGGACGGGGCGCACGGCCCCGTAAACTTCGGCAGCCTTCCGCGGATCGGCCAGGTCCTCGGGCCGGAGGCCCGCCCCATGGAGGAATTCTGAAGGGATGAAGCACCAGCCCCGGCGGTAATCGTCGGCCAAATCCTTCACGATGTTGACCTTTTGCAGGCCAAGGCCGAAGGCCTCGGCGTCGGCCTGAAGCTCGTAGAACCGGTCCTGGCTGATGAGGGGCGAGTGGATGAAGAAGAGGTCCGTGAGGAGGTAGCCTACAGTTCCGGCGATGTAGTAACAGTACCGGTCCAGGTCGGCCATGGTGCGCAGGCTCTTGATGACGCCCTGCCCTTCTCCCATGCGGGCGCTCCAGAGCACCATGCCCTTGCCCATCTCCGTAACCCACCGCGCCGTGGCCATACGGGCCGAGGTTCGGCACGACCAGAAGGCGTCAAGAACGAGGCCGCAGTCCCGGAGAAGGGCCACGTCGTCCTGGGCAGAGCGGGGCGCCAGGACTTGATCAACCCCCGGGCGCCAACTGGCTGGGAGGGGGTGCCTGTCCGCCAGGGCGTCCAGGACGGAGCTTATGAACTCCCACCGCTGCTCGTGTCCGAGGCCCGGGGCGTCTTCTACTGTATCCAGGATTCGGCAGAGGAGGTAGGCGACGCACACCTCTCCACGCAGCGGTTCGGGAAGGCCGTCGATGGCCAGTGCGAAGGTCCTGGACACCTTGGGAAGGTGCTGGAAGCACGCAGACCAAGCCTTGCCCTCATAGGGCTCTATCGTCTTCATGGCGTCCATTCTGCCTTAGGGGGAGCGTTTTCTCAATGCGGGGGCGAAGGAGCAAGAAGTGAAAAGTGAAAAGTAAAAAGTGAAAAGGAACTCCCCAATCTCCCCTCCCGCTACTCCCTGTGAAACCCGAGGTCCGCGGGATTCAATTCCCCAGGGACCTTGATGAGCCTTCCTCCGCCCCTCTCGAAGGCGCGGCGCTCCGCGGCGGTGAGCTGGGCCAGTTTGTAGAGAGAAAAGTCCTGGGTGCGCTTCTGCGCGGTCACATGGCCCTTGGACCAATAGTCGAGAACGAGGGCGCTGTCTCCGCACACTTTCTTCAGACCCAGTTCCCGGGCGGCCTGCATGGCGCAAAGGCAGGCCATGAGCTCGCCTCGGTTGTTGGTGGATCCTGGAGGCAAAAGGTGAGTTCCCCTTGGCGTGAGGTCCTCTTTGGGAAGGACCAGGTGGAGGAGGGGGACGCCCTCTGCGTCGGTGACGGCGATCTCTGTGCCGTCACCCCGTCCCGTTCCCGAATCGAAATATAGAGCGTCCTTGGGCAAGGCCGCCATAGCCTCTTCTTTCTTGGCGGCTTTGCGCTCGTAAGGCGCTCCCGCGGCGAGCCATGCGCGGGCGGCGGCCTCCGTTTCGAAACCTTTGAAGCGCGCGCTTCGCCCTTTCACGCGGGCCTCGCACAGGGCCCAGGTGCGGACGATGCCCTGCTCGCCGTCGACCGAGAAGGCGTAGACCTTGCTCTTGGATCCTCCCATGTGAACCTTATCCTTTCGAGTCGTCGGAGGCGGGGGTGAGGGCGAGGAGGATGATCGTGATGGCGGCCGTGAAAATGGCGAAGCGAGAGTCACGATTCAGAATGGAGAGGACGAGACCGAAAAGGGCGCCCGATTCCAGAAGGGCGGCGGCTACCGTGAAACGGAGCCGCGGCCACGGGCTCTGGGACTCGGTTCGTCTCAGGGCGCCTGGAGCTTCGGCCATGCGCCCCACGACCATTCCCGAGGCCCACGCCGCCAGGGACATGAACAGCAAAATGCCAAGAATGGGCGCACTTCCTGGGTTCTCTGGGACGAGGGGCCTGCTCCAGCCCGGCGCGCCCGCCACGGCCACGGCCACCACCGCATAGAGCACCACGGACATGATGAACGCGAACTTCAGGAACTTGGCGACGTCCATGCTCCCCTCCCAGGTCATGTATCCTCGCAGAGACGGGCAGGAGAGGCAAGGTGGGGGGATTTGGAATTCGGAAAGCGGAACCGGAGGAAAAAGAGACAAGGGACAGTAAGGACAGGAGGACAAGAAGCGGGGGACCGAAAGCGGAGCGATAGCTCGCGGTCGATGACGTCGCTCAACGGGCCTTACATCCTAGGGTTGCCGCTCTCCGCTCTCTGCTCCCGGTTTCCCGCTCCCGGCTTCTTTTTTTGCATAGGCCGCAGCGACCTCTAGGCGCAGCGCGGGCAGGGTGCCCTCGCCGATGGCTTCCCGGATGCGCCCCATGAGGCCGAGGTAGAAGGTGAGATTGTGGAGAGTAGCAAGGACGAGGCCCGTGGGATCGTCGGCCCTGTAGAGGTGGTTCAGGTAGGCTTTGGAGACGTGCGTGCAGCCCCAGCAGGGGCAGACCGGATCCAGGGGTGATTCGTCCTTGACATACTCGGCGTTCTTGATGGTGATTGCGCCGCGGGAGGTGAAGAGGCTTCCGTTGCGGGCATGCCTCGTGGGCATGACGCAATCGAAGAGGTCGTACCCCCAGCCGCAGGCCTCCACCAAGTCCAAGGGCGTTCCCACACCCATGAGGTAGCGCGGCTTGCGCGCGGGCATGAAGGAGGCGGTGCGGGCCGCCATGGAGCGGAACGTCTCCTTCTTCTCTCCCACGGAGAATCCACCGGCGGCGTATCCCGGCAAGTCCAGCTCCGCCAGCTCGGCCGCGGACCGGGCCCGCAAGTCCTCGAACATGCCCCCTTGAATGATGCCGAAAAGGGCCGTGCCATCCCGGTGCTGGGCCGCCCTGCACCGGCGGGCCCACCGGGTGGTTCGGGCCGCGGCCGCCTCCATCTCCTCCCTGGGCGCATCCCCGGGGACGAGCTCATCCAGGGCCATGGCCACGTCTACCCCCAGGTCTTCCTGGATGGCCACGGCGCGCTCGGGACTTAAGAACAGGGGTGCCCCGTCCACGGGGGACCGGAACGCGATGCCCTCCTCCGTGACCTTCCGCAAGCCTTTGAGAGAGAAGACCTGGAAGCCTCCCGAATCGGTAAGAATGGGGCCGTCCCATCCCATGAACCGGTGGAGGCCTCCCAGATCGCGGATGAGCCCGCTGCCGGGCCGGAGGCCCAGGTGGAAGGTGTTGGCCAGCACGATCTCGGCGCCGGCGTCTTTGAGAAGGAAGGGGGGCATGCCTTTGACGGAAGCGCGGGTGCCCACGGGCATGAAGGCCGGGGTGCGGACCTCTCCGTGCGACGTGGCGAGGATGCCTTTCCGAGCTCCTTGCGAATCTTTGGAAAGCACGCTGAAGGCCAGGGCCATGTTTCCCCCCGCGAGAGGATACCAGGGCTGGCGGAATAGAGAAAGGCCGCGGGTGCACGCGATGTCTCGGACGGAACCTCCAGCAGCATGGGAGGCATATAAGTTGACAATCATTGGCTCAAGATATATATTCACTCTTGGCTCAGGCATGATGCCTGGCCAGACCAAACAGCGAAGGAGGCTCAATTCATGGGCAAAATCATTGGCATCGACCTGGGCACCACCAATTCCGTGGTGGCCGTGATGGAAGCAGGGCAGCCCGTCGTCATCCCCAACCAAGAGGGCGACCGTACGACCCCCTCGGTGGTGGCCTTCACGGACAAGGGCGAGATCCTGGTGGGCAAGGTGGCCAAGCGCCAAGCCATCACCAACCCGCAAAATACGGTGTTTTCGATCAAGCGGTTCATGGGCCGGAAGTTCGGAGAGGTGGGCCGGGAGATGGAGACGGTCCCCTACAAGGTGGTTCCCGCCGATAACGGGGATGCTTGGGTGGACGTGCGCGGAAAGCGCTATTCGCCCCCCGAAGTCTCGGCCATGGTCCTGCGCAAGCTCAAGGAGTCGGCCGAGGCCTACTTGGGTGAAAAGGTGACCCAGGCGGTCATCACCGTCCCCGCGTACTTCAACGACAGCCAGCGGCAGGCCACCAAGGACGCGGGGCGCATCGCGGGCCTCGAAGTCCTTCGCATCATCAACGAGCCCACCGCCGCGGCCCTGGCCTACGGCCTGGACAAAAAGAAAGAGGAGACCATCGCCGTGTACGATTTCGGCGGCGGCACCTTTGATATTTCGGTCCTCGAAGTGGGCGAGGGAGTTATCGAGGTGAAGTCCACCAACGGTGACACCCACCTGGGCGGCGACGACATCGATAAGCTCCTCATCGACTGGGTCGTGGACTCCTTCAAGAAAGAGAACAACATCGATCTGAGCAAGGACCCCATGGCCCTCCAGCGCCTCAAGGAGGCCTGCGAGCGCGCCAAGATCGAACTGAGCCAAACCCTGGAGACGGAGATCAACCTGCCCTTCATTACGGCCGACGCCACGGGGCCCAAACACCTCCAGATGAAGCTCACCCGGGCCCAGTACGAGGCCCTGGCGGGCGCCGTCTTCCAGCGCACCATGGAGCCCTGCAAGAGCGCCCTGAACGACGCCAAGCTGACTCCCCAGCAGATCCAGGAGGCGGTTCTCGTGGGCGGCTCCACGCGCATTCCCAAGATCCAGCAGATGGTCCAGAACTTTTTCGGGAAGGAGCCCCACAAGGGCGTCAACCCCGACGAAGTCGTGGCCGTGGGCGCCGCCATTCAGGCGGGCGTCCTGGGCGGGGACGTGAAGGACATCCTTCTGCTGGACGTCACGCCGCTGACGCTGGGCGTGGAGACCCTGGGCGGCGTGGCCACGGGCCTCATCCCTCGCAACACCACCATTCCGGCCCGCCGAAAGGAGACCTTCACCACGGCGGCGGACAACCAGCCGGAGGTGGAGATCGTCATCTTCCAGGGCGAGCGGCCCATGGCGCGAGACAACAAGGTCCTGGGAACCTTCAAGCTGTCGGGCCTGCCCCCCGCCCCCCGAGGCGTGCCCCAGATCGAGGTCTCCTTTGACATCGACGCCAACGGCATCCTGAACGTTCACGCCAAGGACGTGGCCACGAGCAAGGAGCAGAGCATCACCATCACGGCCTCTTCGGGCCTCACCAAGGACGAGGTGGACAAGATGGTGAGGGAAGCCGAAACCCACAAGCAGGACGACGCCAAGCGCAAGGAAGAGGTGGAGGCCAAGAACCAGGCCGACCAGCTCATCTACAGCACCGAAAAACTCCTGTCCGACAACGCGGGCAAGGTCTCCGAGGCGGACGCCCAAACGGTCCGGGGTGCCGTGGACGAGCTGAAAAAGGCCAAAGATTCGGACAACATCGAAGCCATTCGGAAGGCGATTGACGGCCTCAATGCAGCCACCCACAAGCTGGCCGAGGCCATGTACGCCCAGGCGCGGACGACGGAGAGCCAGCCCGGCTCGGCGCCGCAGCCCGAAGCGGGCAGCGCCCAGGGCGAGGCCCCGAAGAAGGACGGCGAGGTCATCGACGCCGAGTTCGAAGACGTGAAGTGACCCCGCGAGGGTGCCCGCCTCGCGGCCGTGCCCTAGGAAATAAACCCTCGCCGGTGGTACTTTGAACGAGTGGAGGGCCCGGTGGCCCTCCACCCATTGTTCCCTCGGGGAGGCCGGCCATGGGTGCCAAAGGCGAGTCGCTACGCGAGTTGGTTCAGCTCCAGCGGAAGATGAACCATCTCTTCGAGGAGATGCTCCAACCGGATCGCTCCCACGAGGCTCTCCCGGAGTACACGTGGATCCCCAGCGCCGACGTGTATGAGGACAAGGGCCACTACTTCGTGGAGCTGGAGCTTCCAGGGGTCCTCCTTCCCGACGTGGATCTGGTGTGCGAAGGCAATCTCCTGCGCATTACCGGCGAAAGAAAGCCCTTC
>JAKBES010000393.1 GCA_021833665.1 Acidobacteriota bacterium | reverse complement strand
AGAGCCAAGGGGAGCAATTGGCAAGATGCGGCGCTCGATTAAATGTAACGCCGCGGGGCGGGGTATAATGCCTCCTCGCTCCCAACCGGGGGCACGACGATCTTGAAAGGAGAGCCATGAACTCACCACGGTTACGCTGCGCAGCCGGGCCGCTCGCCGCCCTCGCCCTCCTCTGTCTCATGCCTTCGCCGGTGAAGGCCGACGAGGGCATGTGGACCTACGACCATCCGCCCACCAAGCAGCTCCAGGAGCGCTTCGGCTTCACGCCTTCGCAGGCCTGGCTCGACCACCTCCGGCTCTCCTCCGTGAACATGTACGCCAGCGCCTCCTTCGTGTCGGCGGACGGCCTCATCCTCACGAACCACCACGTGACCTTGGGTTACGTGCAGCGCCTCTCCACCCCCGAGCACAACTATGTGAGGGACGGATTCTACGCGAAAACCCAGGCGGAGGAACTGCCCATGCCCGGGGCCTCCATCTCCGTGGTGGAGTCCATCGAGGATGTGACCGCGCGGGTGAACGCCGCCGTGAAGCCAGGCGCCACGCTCGCCCAGGCCCAGGAGCAGCGCGAGAAGGCCGCCGCGGCCATTCAGGCGGAATGTCTTAAATCCACGGGACTGAAGGGCGAGGTCGTGAGCCTCTTCGGCGGGTCGAAGCGGGCCCTCTACCGGTACAAGGAATACACGGACGTCCGGCTGGTCTTTACGCCGGAATTGGCCGCCGCCTTCTTCGGCGGAGACGACGACAACTTCACGTATCCGCGCTACGACCTGGACATGTCCTTCGTGCGGGCCTACGAGAACGGCAAGCCGGCGCACGTGGAGAACTTCCTCCACGCCAACCCTGCGGGCGCCGCGGACGGCGATCTGGTCTTCGTCTCGGGCAACCCCGGCAGGACCGACCGCCTCATGACCTACGCCATGTTGGAGTACCAGCGCGACGTGGTGTACCCCTCCATGCTCCAGCGCCTCTGGGCCCGCCGAACCCTGCTCAAGGCTTACGGCCAGCAAGGACCGGAGCAGGCCCGCCGCGCAAGGACCGTCCTCTACTTCATCGAAAACTCTGTGAAGGCGCGAGAAGGTGAGTTCCGGGGCCTGAACGACGCCGCCCTCATGAAGAAGAAGCTCGCCCAGGAGGTGGCCGTGAGAGCCGCCGTGGCCAAGGACCCCGCCATGGCCTCCTACGGGAAGGCCTGGACGGAGCTGGACGAAGCCATGGCGTGGGCCAAGGCCCACGACAAGGACCGGCGGTTCAAGATGGGGCTGGACGACCGCGGCCTCGTGGGCAAGGCCCTCATGCTTGTGAGGTACGGCCAGGAGCTGGCCAAGCCCGACGCCGAGCGCCTATCGGGGTTCCACGAGGCGGAGCTGGCGGACGTGGTGCGCAGCCTCACGGCCTCCGGGCCCATCTACAAGGACCTGGAGCAGGTCACCCTCACGGAGGAAATCAAGAGCATCGTGGCGGGCCTCGGGCCCGAGGACCCCTACGTCAAAACCATGCTGGACGGCATGGCGCCCGAGGCTCTCGTGTCCAAGGCCATGGCCGGCACCAGGCTCGACGAGGCGGCCTTCCGCAAGGAACTGCTCAAGGACAAGGGCAAGAACGTGGCCAAGAGCCGCGACCCCCTGATCCTGCTCGCCCTGCGCATCGAGCCCACGATCCGGCAGACCCGCGATCTCTTTCGTGAGCACGTGGACGCCGTGGAAACGGCGGGCCTGACCCAGGTGGCCAAGGCGGAATTCGCCGTGTACGGCGACGCGGTGTACCCCGACGCCACGGGCACCTTGCGCCTGGCCTTCGGCAAGGTGGCGGGCTACCCCTTCGCCACGACCCTGGTGCCTCCCTTCACGACCTACTACGGGCTCTTCGACCGGGCCTGCGGCTTCGGGCAGAAGGGCGACTTCGCCGTGCCGCCACGCGCCGCGGCGAACCGAGCGGCCCTCGACCTGGCCACCCCGTTGAACCTGGTCTGCACCGCCGACATCACGGGGGGCAATTCGGGCAGCCCCCTCGTGGACAAGGAGGGGCGCCTCGTGGGACTCGTCTTCGACGGCAACATGGAGAGCCACCCCAACACCTTCGTCTACGAGGAGACGCAGGCCCGGTGCGTGGCCGTGGACATCCGCGGCATGCTCGAGGCCCTGCGCAAGCTCTACGGCGCGGGCCCCCTCGCCGACGAGCTCGTAAAGGGCGCGCGCTGAGTTTTTGAAGGCAGCACGGAGTAGAGAAAGACAACGGCCGGGCCTGGGGCCCGGCCGTTGTCGTCGTGGCGGGGAATAGCCGCGCTCTACGAGGGGAGCAGAACGCGCACGGGCTCTTCGGAGGCCTGAACGGGGACGGTAATGCTGGCATTGCCGTCGCCGTTCCCCGGGTGGAGGTACTGATTCACCTTGTCCCTCAGGCCGCGCTTCCAGAAGAAGAAGCCTCCCGCCACGCACAGGCCCAGGAGAACCAGGAGAACCACCAGGGCCACGAGCGCGATGCAGCCGCACTTTCCCTTGCCCGATTTCTTCGCGGGAGCGGGCGGCGGGGGCGGAGGAACCTTGGCCTGGGCTTTGGGCGGTGGAGGCGGCACCGGCTTCACCACGGGAGCTCCGCACGCCTCACAGAACTTCAAGGACTCATCCAACTCTTTTCCGCATGACGCACATTTCATGGCCGTCCTCCTCCCAGGGCAGATCTCTGAATCAAGGATAGGACAAACGGCGTGTGGTTGGCAACGGCGGGGGAGAGAGTTGAGAGTTGAGGGTTGAGAGTTGAAGGACGCCGCTCGGTGGTCCGGAAGATCG
>JAKBES010000392.1 GCA_021833665.1 Acidobacteriota bacterium | reverse complement strand
CGATCTATGACGGCGTAGGGGGCCTTCGAAGGCAAAGCATTCGACCGTAGCGGCCGCGATTCATTGCGGCCGAAAGAAAGGGGAGAGACAGGCGCCCCCGCCTGTCCGGTACCGCGCCGGGGCACCGGATAAACCTGTAGGAGCGCTCTCCAGAGCGCGATCGGGCGAGAACCTGAGCGCGCCAGGACGCGGGGCGGGGAGCGTAATCCTCTTGACTTCGCCATTCACCCGGTCCTAGGCTGGCATCTCAACCAGGATCATCCAGTGAAGGGGAGAGGGGATGCCGAGAGCCGACTGTCCGAGCCAGGTACCTTCACCGCCCGGGCCTGTTTCGGGCCGCGGGCTAATCCGGCGGCCTAACACGAGCATTGGATGTCCGGTATGAGTGGCAATGAGTTAGAGGTGAGAACAGGAACAGAATCGGGTCGCGATAGGCCGCCAACCATCGTGCTAGCCCGCTGCATCGCAGCCGAACACATCGGCCCAATATGCGTTAGCCATCTTGGGGAGGGCGTAATGCCTTACGAGGCCATTAACAACATTGTCCTCATTCAAGATTCAATTGACCACATTCAGCACGAGCTGTCAGGCAAGCGGAACTTGGTTAGAATTGCAGTTGAAAGCCATCAGATTCTCTTGCGTTCGATGGTTCAGGCGTTGCGAGGTTCCAACAATTTAGCCATCACGGGGCGTCGTCCTAAGCACTGGGAAATTCGCTATGAAATGGGCAATCAGCCGTGCAAGGTCATAGAGGAGCAACCGATTGCAGGTTGCGAAAAGGCATGGCGGTTCTCTGAGCCTAGACTCTCTCCTGAGCCGTTGCCACGTGGCGGGGTTCCTGCCTCCGACGCAAGGCTAATGGATCAGCATCTCTTGGGTTTCTACGATTTCCTCGCTATGGTTCAAACGGAATGCCGCATGGGTCTCTACGATATGAGCAAGCCTATCCACGTGCCAGATTCGGAAATGCGGATTCTGGAATGGCTCCATGAAGATGTACGGAATGCCACAGAGCACTTTGTACCGCAATCGTATCTGATCGAAAAGCAGTCCCTGCTAATGGCAATTCACCTTTGCGTCAAGTACTCAGGGCAACTCTTCTTTGAGTCGAACACTATATTCCTGCTTGATAAGAGTGAACCGGTCAAATCTTCTCTTGAGGCCTTGCAGGCAGCCATCGGCGAGCTGCTGCCATGTCCCTTCAACTGGCAAGACGATGGCTAACAGTGCGTTGCAGCGGACCGGTTCCTGCGGGACGCGGTCCGCTACCTTGGGAACTTGCCTCTGCTGTCCATCTGGACCCGTTGTGCCCGGCCGCTGAACGCAGCCCTTAAGGGCCAGAACTAGGGAAGCCGCTATGCATTGCCCTACGTGCTGCATTGATAAATCAGAAGGCCCTATTACTTGTCCTGACTGCGGTGCAACGCTAGTACGGGAGGGGGTCAAGTCTTCACTGTTAGCGTCTCGGATCACTAACCCTAAAGACTTGGCCCCGATTCTTGTGGAGATGGAGACAGCGAGACAGGGAATCGGCGAGACGGGGAAAAGGAAGGGACTCACCACGGAGAACGCGGAGAGCACGGAGGACGGTCGAGATGAGGAGATGCCGAGATGAGGAGGAGGGCGGGCCTTCGAAGGAAAGCATTCGCCCTGCTCACGGACTCAGCTCATCGCCACCTCACCTCAGATCACCCCGCAGAGCACGGAGGAAAGGCGAAGGGGCGTCATCGCAGAATGTGGCCCGGTGTGTCCTCAGAAAATGTGGCAATTCAAGATCTGACCCAAGCGCCCATGATGCACAGTACCCCATGTGGGAGAACCTTTCGGTCCATTCCCGGGACGCAGGAGGTGCATACCATGTTGAAACGAATCGGAGCCATAGCCGGTATCGTCATCATCGCCCTCGTGGCGGTTGCCCTGATACGGACGGCGCTCTTCAAGTCGCAACAGGTTGCGGTGAAGCCCGCGCCCCGGGTGGACATCGACGTCAACGCCGCTGCCGGGCGTTTCGCCCGTGCCCTGCGCTTCAGGACCATCTCCGACATTGACCCTGCGAAGGTCGACAACCAGGCCTTTTCGGACTTTTACGCGTTCCTGGACTCGACCTTTCCGCTGGTGAAGGCAACGCTCGTGAAAGAGGTCGTGAACGGGTCCAGCATCCTGTATACCTGGAAGGGGAGCGACCCGAAGGCAAGACCGATACTCCTCATGGGGCACAGCGACGTGGTCCCGGTCGAGGCGGGTACGGAGAACGCCTGGAAGCACCAGCCGTTTGCGGGAGAGATCGCCGATGGGTGCGTGTGGGGGCGCGGCGCGCAGGACGTCAAGGTCAATGTCATGAGCGTACTCGAATCCTTCGAGTATCTGCTCAAAGAGCGATATACCCCGAAGCGCACGATCTGCCTGGCGATCGGCCACACGGAGGAAACTCTGGACCAGGAGGGCAACGGAAAGATCGCCGAGCTCTTGCAGTCGCGCGGGGTCCGCTTCGAGATGGTCGTGGACGAGGGCGGCAGCATAACAAAGGGCCTTCTCGGCGGCGTGGCCGCGCCGGTCGCCCTCGTTGGCACCGCGGAGAAGGGGCACCTGGCGCTCGAACTCGCGGTTACCGCCGAGAGCGGCCACGCGGCCATGCCTCCGAAGGAAACGGCGGCGGGGATACTCTGCGCCGCGGTGAGCAGGATCGAGAAGAACCAGTACCCGCTCAGGATCGCCGGCGTGACGAAGCAGATGTTCCAGACCGTGGGACCGGAGATGCCCTTCGGCAACCGGCTCGCGCTGGCCAACCTCTGGCTCCTGGGG
>JAKBES010000391.1 GCA_021833665.1 Acidobacteriota bacterium | reverse complement strand
GGTGGTGGCCGTGGCCCCGTGCCTCCTGGGCGGGCGCATCCCCAAAGGGGAACCCGTGTCCATCGACCTGGACCTGTGCAACCGGTGCGGCGCCTGCATCCGCGTGGGGTGCATGGCGATCCACGAGAAAGACGGATTCCCCGACGTGGACCCGGATCTCTGCGGCGGCTGCGGCGTGTGCGAACAGGTGTGCGAGCCGGGCGCGATCGTGCTTCCCTCGGGGAAGTGACCGGTCCGGCGGCGCCATTGCTCATAAGGGACGATCCATGGAAATCACCAATGTCTTATTTGCCGGTGTGGGCGGCCAGGGCATCCTGACGAGCAGCCGCGTGCTGGCCCTCGCCGCGGTGCACGCGGGCCTGGACGTGAAAATGAGCGAGGTCCACGGCATGGCCCAGCGCGGGGGCAACGTGGACACGCACGTGCGCATCGGCGAGAAGGTCCCCTCCTCGCTCATCCCCGAAGGGGCGGCCCACTTTCTCGTGGCCTTCGAGAAGCTGGAGGCCCTCAGGTACATGCACTTCCTCAGGCCCGGCGGCACGGCCTTCGTGTGCCCCCAGGAGATCCACCCCCTCGCCTTGAACCTTCGCAAGGACGAGTCCTACGTGAAAGACGTGGACGCGGTCCTCCTGGCGCACGCGCCCAACCTCGTGTGGGTGGACGCCGTGTCCATGGCCAAGGAGGCGGGGGACCTTCGCATGGTGAACGTGATCCTCCTCGGGGCTCTCTCCGCGCGCCTGCCCATGACGGAGGAGGATTGGGAAGCGGCCATCCGCGAGCGCTTCTCCGCCAAGGTGCAGGAGGCCTGCCTGGCCTCGTTCAAAAGGGGGACCGCCCATGTCTCCGCGCCTGTCTGATTTCAGCGCCGTCGTCGCCACGGCCTGCCGCAAGGGCCCCTTCACCGTCGTGGTGGCCTGCGGCCACGACCCGGCGGCCCTGAGCGCCCTGGCCGCCGCCGAAGAGAAGAACCTGGCCCGGGGCATCCTCGTGGGAGATCCGGGCCTCATCGGCCCCGCCCTCGACGCCATGCCCGCGCGCCTGCGCGACTGCGAGATCGTGGACGCCCCCGACGAGGCCTCCGCGGTCCTCAAGGCCGTGGAGCTGGTGCGCGGCGGCCAGGGGCAGATTTTGCTCAAGGGCAAGACCCAGACGGCCACCCTCCTCCACGCCGTCCTGGACCGGGAGGCGGGCCTTCGCACGGGCCGCCTGCTGTCCGACGCGTTCATCTTCGAGTACCCCGCCAAGGACGGCCGGCGGCTGGTGTGCATCACGGACGGGGGCATCAACCTCCAGCCCGATCTCACGGCCAAGAAGCAGATCCTCGAAAACGCCGTGAACCTCTACCATCACCTCGGCTACAGCCGCCCCCGCGTGGCGTGCCTCTCGGCCGTGGAGACGGTCCTCCCCGGCCACGGCCCCAGCAACGACGCGGCGGCCCTGGCGCGCATGGCCCACGGCGGCCAGATCACGGACTGCGAAGTGGAGGGCCCCCTCAGCCTGGACCTCTCCATCTCTCCCGAGGCGGTGGCCAAGAAGGGCCACACGGGCGAGGTGGCGGGCCGCGCCGACGTCCTCCTCTGCCCCGAGATCATCTCCGCCAACCTCCTGGCCAAGTCCACCACCTACTTCGCGGAGTACCGCCTCGCCCACGTCATCATGGGCGCAACCGCGCCCGTGCTCATCCCCAGCCGCTCCGACACGGCCGACGCCAAGATGCTCTCCATCGCCCTGGGCGCCCTCACCGTCCGCTGAGGCAGCCCCGCGGGAAGGGCCCGCGCGGGAGCCCTTGAGGGCCTCCCGGGATGCGTGTACACTCACCTCGACCATTGCCCGTGACACGAGATTGAACCCAAGGAGAATGCCATGTCCGAGAAGTCCCTCCTCCTCATCGACGGCGGCTACCTCGATTTCCTCCAGCGCAGCTTCGGCTCCCCCAGGCTCGATTACGGCCGCATGGCCAACGCCATCTGCGCCCATTTCAACTGGACCCTCCTTCGCTGCGTCTACTTCAACTGCCTGCCTTATCTCTCGGGCAACCCCTCGCCCGAGGAGCAAGAGGCCTACCGCAAAAAGGACGGCTTCTACCAGCGCCTCCAGAAGCTCGACCGCTTCGAGGTGAAGCTCGGCCGCCTCGCCTACCGGGGCATGGACGAGCTTTCGGGCAAACCCGTCCTAGAGCAGAAACAAGTGGACGTGCTCCTCGCTATCGAAATGGTCTACGCCGCCGCCCGCCGAAGCGTGGACAACATCATCCTCCTCAGCGGCGACGGCGATTTCCTCCCCGCCCTCGAACTCGTCAAGCGCGAGGGCCTCGCCTTCGCCCTCGCCCACGGCCCCCGCAGCGGCTCCCAGCTCACCGTCCAGGAAGGCCTCTGGGAAGCTGCCGACCTCCGCCTCACCCTCGACATGGGATTCCTCGAACCCCTCCTCCGCGAAGGATGAGAGGGGGATCGAGTCAGAGGAAATTCACTACGGAGGCACGGATGTCACGAAGAGAAATCGAGATGAGGGGATGAGGGCATGAGGAGATGAGCACGACGGCCCGTGCTCTACGCACCGGGTCCCCTAGTCCCCTGGTCACCCAGTCCCCTAGTCACCCAATCACCGAGCTTCGCCACGCATGGCGCGAACGATCAGCCCGGCTGCATCACGGGATTTGAGAACCCCGAGGTACCCCCGCCCCCCGCGTCCCCGGCAAGGTACATCTTCACCCGCCTTTTGAGCGCCGAGACGTCGCCCTTGCAGATGTAGCCGAGCACCCCGTGGCGGACCACGGATTGGCGAAGGCTGTCCTCGTCGTTG
>JAKBES010000390.1 GCA_021833665.1 Acidobacteriota bacterium | reverse complement strand
TTTCGTCCCGGCATGGAAAGTTCAAAGCAAATTTTCATCACGTTCTCCTTGTTGTTTGGGGTTCGCCACCTAACCAAGTCGCTCAGCGTCGGACCCCTGCGGGGCCGAGCTAGCTCCGAAGTTAGGCGCTGGTGTCCCGATGCTGGGCGCATTCAGTTAGCGTCTTGGCAATGGTGATTCTCGGTTCCGTGGCGTTCTCTACCGTGGTCGCTGGTCTAAACTTTCCATCCCGGTATTGGTGCCAAGTAGTACCGCATTCTCGGCAATGAATGGCGATAGATACATTGTTCATGGTCCAATCTCCCAATTCGACCTCGCGCATCGGTAGGCCGTCAGGTCAATGTCTTCCCAGTTGTCGTCAAGGGCGGCATCCAGCATGTTCTGCACGGTCTTCAGCCGTTCGTAATCCTCTCGGGCTGCCTTGATGACGGGCACCCAATACGAGGCCCTTCGCGTGTACGGCATCTCGGCTTCAAGCTCATCAAGCAATCGGCGAAGCGGCGCGCCTAACCGGTCGCTCAACTCGGACCCAACCTGCTTATCTTCCTGGCTCATTGTTTCTCCTGTGGCCCGGTTGGGCCGGTTAGCTTAGTCGTTAGGGCTTGGTGGCACACCCAGGGCACAACACCCGGATGAGGCTTCCTTCTGCGCGGGACACCCATCCAGTGGGGATGAGCGGCCATCCTTGGTGATGGCCTGGAATGCGAGTGCTCTCGTCATGGATCCCGCAGGAGTCGCAGTAGGTTTCCGTCCACTGGCAAACGCCATGGCCGAGCATCATGGTTCCAAAATATCGGCCCACCTTGTTCCTCCTTCCTCCGCCCTAACTCGCTCGCTCAACCCGGACGCCTGACGGCGCCGGTTAGCTCGAAAGTTAGGCGCTAAATCTCGGCTCTTTGACTTCTCGCCCAAAGGAACGCTCCATATCCTCTAGGTCTCGGTCCCAATCAATGAACGCCTTCGCATCGTCGTTCATGCCCCAGTCGCCGCCGCACCTATCGCACTTCACACGGCGAGATTCGGGGCTGAACTCTTGCACTACTCTGTATTTGTGGCCCCTCACCCAACAGAGGGCGCGTCTAACTACTCGCTCAACGCGGACCCCGCCTCCATTGCTTTTCGTCATGTTCATCCTCCAGGCCCACGGCGGGGCCGGTTAGCTTCATTCGTTGGGCGCTACAGGTTGATGGTCCAATCCTCGGCCAACACATCCGTCTGTGAGGCCAGCCAGGGCACCCGTGCTCCCGGCGTGGTCTTGGCATCGCTCGGGTAGTTGATGTAGATGTAGGGCAGCGTCATCTTGCTGTGCTCGTCGGGGATTTGCAGCTCCAGCCAGAGCCCCTTCCCGTTCCAACCCTCGCGGCTGATCTTCGACCCGAGTTTCAGGGATTCGAGTGCTTGTCCGAAATTCATGTGTGACTCCCGCGCCCAACCGGGCGCTCCAGCGGACCCTGCCGCGTCCGCGTTATTTGGTGGTTTCGTCTCAACGGCGGCAGGTCCGCTGAGCTTCAAGCGTTAGACCGCTCTCAGTTCGTTGAGGTGAACGGCTGCGATCATCGCCATTCGGCACTGTGCGCCTTCGTGGGCCTTGATCCCATCAATGGCTTCAAAGCCCTTAATGGCTGATTCGACCTTCTTCTCCAGGAGGGCACACTGGGCGATGTATCCCTTGCTGATGGCGATGACTTCAGCTAACCGTTCTCGCAGCACTTCAGGGGTCTCAAGCTGAACGGGCAGGGCAGCGGCAGCAGCAAGCAGGGATTCGATTCGTTCGTCGGGCATGGTTCCTTTTCTCCTTCGATTTGTCCGTTGTTCGCGGTCTAACTGGTCGTTGCAGCCGGACGCCTGCGGCGCCTGCTGAACTCCGAAAGTTAGGCCCTCTCCTCTGGCCAATGGCTGACTTTCTCGCCAGGGTGGCAAAAACAAATCGATTTGCCTTTCCAGTCACATACTGGGCATGAATTTTGACGACTTACCCCCATGCTATGGCCGTTTGGGCATGTGTAAATTCGGGTGCGGCAGTTATCATCGTGGTCATGCCCGGGTGGCGAATAATAGCCAACAAGCGTCATACTCGTCCCTCTATGACTCATTGGCTCCCCGCAATCAGGGCATGGAACGGTCAGCGGGCCTAACTCGGCGCTCAACCCGGACCCCGCCTTCGTTTCCTCGCTCATCGTGTGGCCTCCTTGTAGTGGGAGAGGGCGGCGCGGTACCCGTTGACGGTTGCCATTCCCGTCCCCTCGCTAAGTGCTATCCACGTTTGCGGGTCGGATTCGGCGCATTCCAGGATGGGCAGGTATCGGCGCATCTCCCCCGCCAGTTCCTCCACAAGGGCCTGAGACGCGGTGAGGCGGGAGGCGAGGTCTCGGATGGTCTGGAGGTCGTTCGCGTTATGGAACGTGTAGCCATTCGGGACATCCAGACTGGGCCCTCCGGTTGTAGTGGGTTCGACCGGCATCGGCGGGACGGGCTTCGGTTCGGTGGTCATCTGTCACCTCGGAAATGGTCCTCATAGGAGCCTGGGTCAAATCTGTATTCGTCAATGCGGCAGTCAGGGCAGGATGCGCCCTCTTCTTCATCGTCCCACTCAATCCCACAATCTTCGCAGATTTTCAGCATGGTTAGAACCCCATCTTATAGGATTCGGCAAGCTCGGCCTCGATCAACTCGCGGGTTGTGAGCATCCAGTCAAGGCAAAGCTGGCCGGGGGTGGGATGGTAAAGGCCCCCGTAGTTATTCGAGGCAGCGTCTACGCGCTCGAATGAATCCTTTTCGGGCCTGAGTGCGGTTCCAGTCCAGCCG
>JAKBES010000389.1 GCA_021833665.1 Acidobacteriota bacterium | reverse complement strand
TTGCTAGACTGTTCCATCCTGGAGAGATGGCCGAGCGGTTGAAGGCGCCTGACTCGAAATCAGGTTTGGGGGTGACCTCAACGGGGGTTCGAATCCCTCTCTCTCCGCCAGTTTCAGCCCCTTCCACACGAAGGGGCTTTTCTTTTGTGCTACCACTGCGCTACCACGCAGACAGGCCGGAAGCACCTGGGTGAAGCTAACGGTCATCGGGTAATTCGTGAATGGTCCGGCTTGCCAGCCAGGCCTCCACCTCATCTTGATCGTACCGGACACAGCCACGAGAAACCTGGATCCAGGGCGGTCCTTTTCTCTGCCATCGCCAATCTGCGAGCGTACAGGGGCGGAGCCCCAACAGCTCCGCGACCTGCTCAGGCTTGAGATATGTTCGGCTCATCGGGCCAACTCACCGACCTTCACTGAGGCAGGATTCCTACTCCTCTTGATGTCGAAGCCGTTGTTGGGATCCCGCCCTAAGGGTTCACCACCGATCCAAGTCAATCCACAGGAAAGGCCAGGGTCGTGATGACCCTTCACCTCGATCCCCTCGGCACGATTGCAGGCGGCCAGACCCGTGAACTGCGCAACGTGGAGGGTGACTTGGGTAACTCTGTGCCATCGGCACGGAACAGGATCGGGGGTATCTTCCAGGACTACCCCCAGGATCGGGGTGCTCCCGAATCGCTGGGATTCAGCCCTCCCCCTCCCAGGGAAGAGACTGAGGTCTTGCCTGGGGGGCGGCACCGGCTGGGCATGCGACTCTGGATGCCAGGGCTTCCTCATGAGAATGGGTCCCCTCCTGGAGATGAGATTCCTTGCGAGGCACCGAGGCAGCGCCACGGCGTTCGGGCGCTCAGATGATTCCCTCAGGAGGTCGTGCCGCCCACTTGGCCGAGTCGTTTTTTGGGCGTTATGATTTAACTTCTTACATTTATACATTTCTAAAATAACGATTTTTCAACTCCACGACCCTATCAAGGCTTCTAGATGGAGTATTGCGTCTTATTCTTTAAATTATCCCTCTAACAAGGGGGTAATTTAGTTGTTATATTTTATTTTATTCAATATTCGCATATTACTCGATCCTAAGCTTTACGCCTCGAGGCGCCAATCAACTGGGTGGCATCGAGGTCCGGGGGAGGTATCGCCGGATCGATTCCGGCCTTGAGATTCGGTGAGTGCCGGATTGCCCTGAACCTGCTTGGGCTTCAAATCACGGTAGGTCCGCTGTAGCGCCTTCCCTGCTCTTCAGAGGTTCTTGAGGTCGCGGCCAGGCACGGCCTCGCCCAGGTGACTTGTGCAGCCGCAAGCCCTTGCTTCGTCTGCCAAAGGATGGGCTGGAGGACCCCGCAGGGCTGCCTGGGCTCCATCCCTTGAATGCGGGTCATCCCATTCTTGGCAGAGCCTGGTGGTACCGCCCCTTCCGCACCTCGCCCAACCCATCTCAGGTAGCGTCCAGCGGATGGCCACCAGCCCAGCCTCGATTCGGTTCCGGGCTTGGCGTTGAGTATGACCCCTTTCACACGGTGGTGTATCAGGACCTCCAGACTGGCCTCGTTGGCACGACCGGTGTCCGCCAACACCGCCTGGATCTCTTCCCCCAGACCCTCGCTGCTGCTCACCCTCCCCTTGGCCTGCTCGGCTATCGGCAGAAGCGGCCACAGGTTCACGGCGTCACGCATCACCTCCCTGTGAGGGCATCCGATCGAAGTCCACCCCCAAATGAGTTTTGAATCCGGTGTTCGAGCCCCTGGCGGGTCGTCAGAGGGCGCAGGTCGGAATGGCCGCAGGATTCCTCGCCGCCGTCCCATACCACGAGTAGGTGCCCGTGAGACAGGACAGGTCGAGTCGATCCACTTCGTCCGCCACAACCCGCGCCAGATCGTCAGCAGGAATCCAGTCGTCCAACAAAGGCTGGATCTGTATCGGCGGCCTGCGGTCAGGGACTCGAGATCCTCTCTCCTGCTGGGTTCGAGGGCAATCGTGCCGCAGAGGTTCAATCCTTGCCCGCCCAGGTCTCATCCATCCAGCCCCCTCCGGTGTTGGGCCAGGCAGAATCGATCGTCTTCAGGCAAGGGTGCGTGGCAGAGGGTGGATGTCCCATGACCCCCACCCCCTAGAACCTGGCGAGGCGGAGCACCTGTAGACCAGCCTCCCTACCCTCTCCATGTGGGTGCCGGTCGTGAACGTGCCGGTCGACATCCGCCCTTGATCAAGCTTGCCCCTCGGTTCGACGGGTTGCGACTCCGCTTCTGCGTGAGGCAGCAGCAGTCGAGCACCTTCCCCCATGCCTGATCCATGCGGATACCCCTGATCCCTTTCCGCATGTGGGGCACCGCACGGTCAGCAGTCCCTCCACCCGCCGCACGTCCTCCATGACCCGCGCGCATTGCCCGGTGGCCCTCACGAACCGGCGGGCAATCCCCTTCCCTTCGAGCTCACCTGTCCCGATCCGGATCGGGCAGGTCTCTCAATGGTTTGTCCTGCGAACTTTCCCGAGCACGAGCGGAGCCAGCCCGCACCTGCTCCAGTCAGTCCCAGCGCACGTCTGCTGGGTTCCCTTCGCCAGGATGACCACTCCCTCCTCAACTGCTTTGACGTGGTTCCCAGCGGCGTCGAGGACCGAATCCACCCGATTCAGGAGCATCAATCTCTCACTATTACCCCCTTGCCAGAGGGGTATTAAAGGCTTTGCTTGCCGTTCAAGCAAAATAAAATTTAACGTTTTACCTTATTTTTCAATTGCCTCGCAAAAAAGCCTATCATCGGACTGTTTTGTGAGCGAGTAACAAAGCGGAGGCACCATGAC
>JAKBES010000097.1 GCA_021833665.1 Acidobacteriota bacterium | reverse complement strand
GTCCGGGCTCAGGCTCTTGAATCCCGCTTTCAACTCTTTGTCGCTGTAGCCGATGGTGCGCATGAACATGTCCGTCTGCAGTTGGCTGGGCCCCAGGATCTCCGAGAGCCTTCCCGTGGCCGACCTGAACATGAGCTCGGTCTGCCAGAGCCGGTCCGTGGCCACGGCGTAGCCCATGGCGTCGAAGACGTCGTACAAGGACCCGCCCGTGATGAACCAGACGCCCTTGTCGTCTCGCGTCGTCTGCACAGGGGCCGTCTGGGCCCACGCCGTGACCGATCCCGCCAGCAATAGCACGAAGCACAGCACCAGTCCGCACGTTCTCTTCATACCGGTCTCCTTCTCGTTAATACTGAACCCACTCACGTTCTTGGAATGCCATGCCATCCCGGAGTATTCCCTAGAAGCCTAGCCGCAGGGTATCACCATTCTAAACGCATTGGAGCCAAGGCGAGCCCGCCTCCATGCGGCACTTCCTAGGCTCGGGTCAGGGGCGCCCCCGGCGGCCTGTCCTCGAAAGTGTGCCAAAATAAATGGGAGGGCGAAGGGGGGCGCGATGAAAATAGCTGCGACGACGGTCTGGGCCGTGCTTCTGATTCTGCTGGTGGGCACCGCGGGGTCCCGCGCTCAGTCCACCGGGTCAGCTCGGACCTTGAAGCCCGCTGCCGAGGCTCCGGTGGCCCTGTCGAGGCGGCCCAAAATCGGCCTGGCACTTTCGGGCGGCGGGGCGCGCGGTGTGGCGCACATCGGTGTCCTGAAGGCCCTCGAGCAGATGCACATCCCCATCGACTATATCGCGGGGACGAGCATGGGCTCCATCATAGGCGGACTCTACGCCGCGGGAGCCTCCACGCAGGACATGGAACGCCTGGTGGCGACCACCGACTGGTCGGACATCTTCTCGGACCGGCCCGCCCGAGACGCCCTTCCCTTCCGCCAGAAGGAGGACGACCGGAAATACATGGAGGGGCTCAACCTCGGCCTGGACTCCAAGGGGCTCCACATCACCAAGGGCCTCGTGAACGGGCAGAAGTTTCTGTCCCTGCTCGAACGCAGCACCCTTCAAGCCGCGAGCATCAAAGACTTCGACGCCCTGCCCATCCCCTTCCGCTGCGTCGCCACGGACATCAACACGGGCAAGAAGTACGTCTTCGCAGGCGGCTCTCTGCCCTTGGCCATCCGCGCGAGCATGTCCCTTCCGGGCATCTTCACCCCCGTGGAGGTGGACGGCCACCTGCTGGTGGACGGAGGCATCGCCGACAACCTCCCCGTAGACGTGGTCCGCGCCATGGGCGCCGACGTGGTCATCGCCGTGGACATCGGCACGCCCCCCCTCGACAGGAGCCAGATCAATTCTCCGGTGGCGGTCTTCTCCCAGGTTGTCAGCCTCCTCATGCAGAAGGAGGTGGACGTCCAAGCGGCGGAGGCGACGGTTCTTCTTCGCCCCGGCCTGGGCCGGTTCAGCATGATGGACTTTCCCAACAGCCTGAAGCTGATCCCCCTGGGCAGGGACGTGGTTCGAGCCCATGCCGCCGTCCTGGCCCCGTACGCCGTCGGCTCGGAGGAGTACGCCGCCTGGCAGGCGCGGGTGCACGGCCTGCCCCCGCCGCCGCGGATGGTGGACTTCGTGGCGTTCTCCGGTACGGACCCCAAGACCGAGGCGCGGGTGCGGGGCATGATCCGAGCCCAGCCCGGCCGGCCCCTCAGCCTCCAGGAGCTTCAGCGGGACCTGGCCCTCGTCTACAACACGGGCGACTATTCCGCCGTGACCTACGAGATGGCCAAGCGCGGGGACCAGGAGGGCATGGTCATCACCGCCAAGCCCAGCGCCATGGGCCCCAACACCATGCGCTTCGGCCTCGAGCTCTCCAATGATTTCCGGTACAGGAGCAACTGGGCCGTTCTCGCAGGCCTGCGGTTCACCCAGCTCAACGGGCTGGGGGCCGAGTGGAAGTCGGACCTGGAGCTGGGGCTCAATCAGCGCCTCTACACCGAGTGGTACCAACCGCTGGACCCGGCGGCGAGGATCTTCGTGGCGCCCTATCTCAAGTACGGCAACGAGCTGGACTACGTCTTCGTCAACGCCACGATGAACGACCCCTCCGCCAGCTACAGGACGGGCCAGAGCTGGGCGGGCATCGACCTGGGCTTCAACGTGGGCCGGTCGGGCCAGATACGCGTGGGCCCCCGGTGGGGCCGCGCCACTTTTACCCGCGCCGTGGGGCTCGACATCTTCCCCAGCTTCTACGCCTCCCTGGGCGGGTTCCAGGTGACCTACACCTACGACAGCCTCGACTCCGCCGACCTTCCCACCCGGGGAATCTACCTCGCGGTGGCGGGGGAGGACTCGGTGCGGGACCTGGGCGCCGCGGACAGCTACAAGCAGGGCGAGCTCAAGCTTCACGCGTACCAGCGGCTGAGCGAGCGGAGCGGGATCTTCGAGTGGCTCGCCGCCGGAAGCTCCTTCGGGACCGACGTGCCCTACTACGACTGGTTCCGCATCGGAGGCCCCTACACCTTCGCGGGATACATGGAGGGGGAGCTGGCGGGCCCGTACTACGCCTCCACGCGCCTGGGATACCAGTACAAGTTCGCCAACCTGCCGGCGATTATCGGCACGGGCGCCTACGTCATGGTCTACAGCGACATCGGCAAACCCTGGATCCAAACCCTCGACACGCCCAGCCTCAAGGACCACCTGCAATGGTCGGGGACCCTGGCCTTTGGATCCTCCACCAAGTTCGGCCCCGTATTGTTCGGATACAGCTACGCTTCAGGAAGGAACCAAGTGCTCTTTCTGAGCGTCGGCAAGCGGTGGTAGGGCGAGGAGGCGCGGCTTGACTGAACGACGCATGAGTCGTAGGGTAAGGAGCTAAGCGGCAAGATCAAAGGGACCGGCGCCATCGGTGGGGTGGCGGTTTCGGTCCAGCGCGCTTGCACCGGACTTGGATTCAGGAGGAGGCCATGAAAAGGGTTTGGATCGTGGTGGTTGCGGCGTTGATGGTAGGCACGGCGGCGATCGCTCAAACCGATCCGTGGCGGTTTTCGATTCTGCCGGGACTGCAGGGCGGCTCCGGGCAGGCGACCTATTCTGAGAATACAGGGTGGGTTTCGGTTCGAGA
Organism: Acidobacteriota bacterium; assembly: GCA_021833665.1. Lineage (GTDB taxonomy): Bacteria > Acidobacteriota > UBA4820 > UBA4820 > DSQY01 > JAKAJA01. Next base: position 8,720 of record JAKBES010000097.1, on the reverse strand, counting down.
CAGCGGAGTCATCAGCGTCGATGCCACGAGGCTGTTTAACGGGCGCGTCGGGCTCCACGTGGGCCTCATGTACAGTCAGGGAAAGTTCAGAACCGGGTATGTCTTCTATCCCTTCGGTTTGACTTCCGAATGGAGGGTGTCGGACTTCACCATGTCCTACGGCATCGGGGAGGTGGGACCTGAGTTTGTTATTCAAGCCGGCCCCCGGGGAGAAGCGTACGCGCAGATCAACGTGGGTGGAACGTTCGGCATGAGCGGGAGAAAGGACTTCAGTTCCCGCCAGGGCGTGCGCTTTCGGGACGGGGTGTCCTACGGGGCCGCCTTCGGCTACCGCTTCTTCTTCGGCAGGCACGCCGGGTTGGCCATCCAGGGTGCGTACCACTGGTTTGATGAATGGAAGCTTGGTACGACCGACCTGCGCATCGGCGTAACGTTCCGGTTCTGACGCGCTCCGCGTCGCCCGGCCTGGCCAAGGAGATCCGCCGATGATCGAAATCGCAGTTCCTGGTTTTGGGGATCTCGCGTTGGAGCACCTGGTCCTGGATTACAACGGCACCCTGGCCCTGGACGGGGCCCTGCTGCCCGGGGTGGCGGAGGCCCTGGTACGACTTTCCTCCCGCGTGCAGATCCACGTCATCACGGCGGACACCTTCGGCAGGGCCCGGGAGGCGGTGCGCATTTTTCCCTGCACCTTCACCCTCCTGGGCCCCGAAGGCCAAGCGGAGGCCAAGGCCGCGTATGTGGAGGGGCTCGGGGCGAAAGGCGTGGCGGCCGTGGGCAACGGCCGGAACGACCGGCTGATGCTGCGGGCCGCGGTGCTCGGCATCGCCGTGCTTCAGCAGGAGGGCGCGTCGGCGGAGACCCTGCGCGAGGCGAGCGCGGTCTGTCCGGATATCCTAAGGGCTCTGGGGCTTCTGGAGCACCCCTTGCGCCTCGTGGCGACCCTCAGGTCCTGAGGCCAACGTGGCCCGAGGCCGGGTCAGGCCACCGGGGCGGAGAGAATTTTCTCGAGGGTGGCCTTGTCCCGATCAGAGATTTCCAGGAACTCCACGCCCACCTCGAAGGTTCCTTCCTTCATGGGCAGCTCGTACACCACTCGGGCTTCCGCCTCCACGATGCTCCGTTTGGGCAGGATCGTGAGGGACAGGAGAGACCCCACGCCGAGCTGCTCCTTGCTCACGAACCTGCACCCGCCCAGGCCCACGTCGTGCACCGTGGAGACCGAGGGGATACCCTTGTTCTTCTCTTTGGCGCTGCGCACTCCGATTTCGTAGCCGCTCGGAATCCTGGGAAACCGCCTTCGGCTGGGCTTGTTCTCCGCCATGTCTCCTCCCCTCCCTCAAAGTACCTTATAAATGTACCACATAGCGCGGCTTAGGGCACGATCGCTCTCTCTGGGATATAATCCCCGATCTGAGCGAAGGGCCCCGTTTGGCGGGCCAAATGGAGTGGACGACGAGGAGGAAGGACCATGGCGGACATGAACCACGCGGCAGCGTGCGGCTTCTATTGTGGATCCTGTGTGCACATCACGACGCTTTGCAAAGGCTGCGCTGCCTCGGAGGGACAACCTTTTTGGGCCTCCGCTATGCCGGGGGGCGTGTGTCCTCTCTTCGACTGCTGCCGAAACGCCAAGGGCCTCGAACACTGCGGCCTGTGCCCCCAGCTCCCTTGCGCCACCTTCCTGGAGCTGAGGGATCCGTCCCTGGGCGACGAGGAGTTCAAGGAGTCTCTGGAGCGCCGCATTTGCAACCTCAGGCGGAGGGCCGAGATCGGGACCGAGGCATGGCTTGAGGAAGTGACGGCGGGCTGACTCGCGCCTCGCTCCAACAGGGGGCGAAGGCCATGCGGAAGGAGGACCTCTGATGCCGCCGAGACTGTTGGGGGCTAGATTCGGGGGGGCGTTCCTGGCGGCATGGTTCGCCGGGACTGCCCTATGCTTCGCGCAAGCGCCAGCCGGCCCCGCGGCCGCGGCGCCCAATCCGCTCCAGGGCTCGGCGGCGGACGGCAAAGCGTTCCGCATCTTGGACCGGGTGACCAAGGAGCTGAACCGCTCGATCCTGTTCACCGGGTCCATCGCGCGAACCCTCCGCGTCAACCGGACCAAGTCCGGCCTCGACACCATTTGCATCAACTGCAAGGATGACGGAGCGGCCCCTCCCAGCGAGGAGGAGAAGGGAGCGCCCCAGGGGCCTTCCCCTCCCGCCGCGGGACCCTGGGGAGACGTCCTTCTTCTGGACCGGTCGAACCTCTGGAACCCCCGCTACGCGGACGGCGCCTTCGTCTTCACCAACGACGCGGGATTCGACGCGGACGACCGGGACTACGAAACCTATCCCGACGCAGGCCCGTCTACCAGCACGGCCTCCGTGGGGAATTTCCTCTTCGTGACCAACCTCCTTCCCGGAACCTTCGGACCAGGGCAGGATGCCTCCAGCCCCTTCCAGCTCGTCATGCGCCGGTCCGGAACCACGTACTTCGCCCCCTTGGCGGGCGGCGATACGGCGCCCCTCAAGGTTCAGGAAGGGGACCCGGGCGCCAAGGACGCGCGGGAGATGGCCCGGTCCCACCAGCAGAAAGCTCCCGGCTGGTTCACGCGCTATCCCCTGATGTTCACCCTCACGGGCGGAGCGGCGAGGAACGGGCTCCTTTCCGCCGTGGCCCTTTTCGCCAAGGCCCAGGAAACCTTCCTGCTCGTCATCGACCTTCGCAAGCTGGAATCCAAGGAGGCCAGCTATTTCTGGGCTCCCTACCACGGCCACCGGATCGTGCATCTGGACGAGCACATCCTCACGGTCGAGGGGCAGCAGGATGGGCAAGAGGACGCCTATGAGCCCACGAGCTACATCGAGTATCCCTATCTGATCGTCCTCGGCGAGTACGCGAAGCTGCGTCTGGCTTCCGCCAGCGGCGCTCCCGAGATGCAACTCGAGATCGGGTACTGCGAAACCTGTCCGTGAAGAGCAGCGCGCTCAGGGCACCCTTTGCAGGGTGACGAACACGTGCTTGGGCGGGCCCGGGCGCTCCTGGACGGAGGCCTCGTAAAACTGATCCTCGGGGAGCTCCGGGAAGAAGGCGTCGCCTTCCGGGGCCTCGTCCACGAGGGTGAGGTGGAGGACGTCAGCCATGGGAAGCGCCTGCTCGAAGACCTCCCCGCCGCCCAGGATGAACACCGTCGCGTCCGTACCGCGGTAGGGAGCGAGAGCCTCCTCCAATCCCGAAACCACTCGCGCGCCTGGAGCCTCGTAGGACGGCCGCCGGGTGACGACCACGTTGTCCCTGCCGGGGAGGGGTGCTTCCAAGGTTTCCCAGGTCTTGCGGCCCATGACCACCGGATGGCCCAGGGTGAGCGCCTTGAAGCGCTCCATGTCCTCGGGGATGTGCCAGGGGACTTTTCCCCCGCGTCCGATAACCCGGTTTCTTCCCATGACCGCCACCAGCGCTACCATCATGCCTTCAACTATAGCGCCTGAGCGGGTTCTTTGAACAGAGGCGTCAGCGCAGGGCGACGATGAGCTGGGCGAGGCCCGTCCAGAAGATCTCCACCCCGATGGCCATGAGGACGAAGGCGGCCATCTTGGTGAAGACCAGGGTGCCCGTGGTGCCGAGGCGGGTGAAGACGCCGTGGGCGAAACGGAAGCAGAGCCAGACCGCGAAGGCTACCCCCAGGACGCCCGCGGTGGCCCCGAGATAGCCGCTCAGGGTGTCCGTCAGGGAGTGATGGGCGATGCGGCCGCCGATGGCGATGGCCACGGCGATGCAGCCCGGTCCCGCGGTGATGGGCAGGGTGAGGGGAAAGAAGGCCATCTCATCGAGGTGCTTGCCGCTCGTGTCAGGCTGGGCGGTGGAGCCGCCGCCCTCCGAGTTCAACATGCCCCAGGCGGTGTAGAAGACCACCAGGCCCCCGGCGATCTCCACGTGGGCGATCTGGATGCCGAAGAAGCTTATGATCACGCCGCCGAGGACCAGCGAGACGAGGATGAGGATGAAGGAGTAGAGCGAAACCTTCCGCGCGAGGCGGTGCTGTTCCCTGGGGTCGGCTCCGGACGTGAGGGCCAGGAACATGGGCGCCGAACCCACGGGGTTCACGATGGGAAAGAGCGCCATGAAGGCGTACGCCGCCATCGAAGTCACGTCCTTCCACATGGTCCCTCCCGCCGCCGCCCTTCGCGGCCGTGCGCAGTATACCCGGCATCACGCGGGAGGGCCAAGGCGCCGCTTCGCCTCCCGCGCGAAGCGGGGCCAGGAATGGCGCGGGGAGGGTGCACGTTCTACATTGGGGTTAATGGGAGAAGGATATCGTCGCTCCTCGGAGGGAAGGCTCCGGGGGGAAAAGGAGATGGCGGAATGAACGGCGCGCGCTTTGAGGCCCTTGGCGTCAACCTGTTTCGGCGCAATCCGGCTAACCCCATTTTGACGACGGCGGACCTGCCCTATCCGGCGGACGCCATTTTCAACCCGGCGGCCGTGAAGCTGGACGGAGAAACGCTCCTGCTGGCCCGCGTGGAGGATATGCGGGGCATCTCCCACCTGGCCGTGTGCAAAAGCCGGGACGGCGTATCGGGCTGGAGGGCTGGCGCCGGCCCCGCCATGGAACCCGATCCTGAGCAGTTTCCCGAGGAGCTTTGGGGCATCGAGGACCCCAGGGTGACCTGGCTCCAGGAGAGCGGCGACTTCGCGGTGGTCTACACGACGTACTCGCGCCGAGGGCCGCAGGTTTCCCTCGCCACCACGCGGGACTTCGTCGCCTTCACGCGGTGCGGGTCCATCATCCCTCCCGAAGACATGGACGCGGCCCTCTTCCCCCGTCGTTTCGGCGGGCGGCTGGCCATGCTCCACAGGCCCGTGCCGTGCGGCCCCGACTCCAACATCTGGATCTCCTTCTCCGAAGATCTGCGCCACTGGGGCGACCACAGCCTCCTTCTGGAATGCCGCCAGGGAGCCTGGTGGGACGCGCGGCGCGTGGGGGTGTGCCCTCCGCCTCTGGAGACGCCGGAGGGCTGGCTCCTTCTCTACCACGGCGTTCGCAAGACGCCCTCGGGCGGCCGCCTCTTCCGCCTCGGCCTCGCCCTTCTCGATCTGGAGGACCCCCGCCGCGTACTCAGGCGAAGTGACGAGTGGATCTTCGGTCCCCAGGCGCCCTACGAGCGGGAGGGCAACGCCAGGGACGTGATCTTCCCCTGCGGGTGGATCCACGACGAGGCGAGCGGCCTCGTGAGGATGTATTACGGGGCCGCGGACACCTCCGTCTGCATGGCGGAGGCGAGTATGGCCGACCTCCTGGCGTACGTGCGCACATGTCCTCGGCCAGCGTGAACGGGCGCGACGTTGAGCAGTGCCCGCCCGAGCCGCTGCCGGGCCGGGGGGCGGCGGTGGCGGTGGTGGTGGCCCATCCGGACGATGAGAGCCTCTGGGCGGGCGGCCTTCTTCTCTCCCATCCCGAGTGGCGCGTGTTCGTGGCCGCACTCTGCCGGCGGAGCGACCCCGACCGGGCGCCCAAATTTTACCTGGCGTTGAAGCGCCTGGGTGCCGACGGGGCCATGGGGGATCTGGACGACGGGCCGCAACAGCGGCCCCTCTCCGAAGTCGAAGTGGCGTCGCAGGTCCTAGCCCTCTTGCCCGCCGGGGTGTACGATCTCGTCATGACCCACTCTCCCCGAGGTGAATATACGCGGCACCGGAGGCACGAGGAGACGGCCCGGGCCGTCCTCCGCCTGTGGCGCGAAGGGACCTTGCACGCCAAGGCGCTCTTGGCCTTTGCCTACGAGGACGGCGGAGGCGCCTATCTGCCTCGGGCCGAGGATCGAGCCTCCCTCACGTTGCCCCTGCCCGACCCGGTGTGGGCCGAGAAGCGCCGGATCATCACGGACATCTATGGGTTTCAGGAAGGAAGCTGGGAGGTGAGGACGGTGCCCCGCAGGGAGGCGTTCTGGCGGGCCGGTGTCTCGGGGGAGAAGGAGTTTCAAGCGCGGGAGGCCGCCGCTCATCCATGAGAATCCTCGTGCTGTACGACTACCCGCCTCCCCCCGGCGGCCTGGCCACCCAAGGTGACCTTCTGTACCGGGGCCTCCTTGAGATCGGGGTCGAGGCCAGGGCGGCGCACATCCAGTCCGATCTGGAAAAGGAGTGGTACTACCGGTGGTTCAAGCCCGACGCCGTGGTGGGCGTGGGGTTCTGGGGCGACGTGCCCCACCTCGTGCTCCACCCCCAGCGGTTCGGCATGAGGGCCGTCCCGTGGCTCCTGGCCGACGGATACGTGGCCAACTACCGGGACGTGCTGGAAACCCTGCCCCTCGTCCTGGTGACGGCGAACTGGGTTCGAGAAACGTACGTCCGGGACGGCGTCCGGGGCGACCACATGGCGGTCCTCCCCGTGGGCTGCGACACGGACGCTTTCGTGCCCAGGCCGGCGATGGATCCCAAGGTGATCGCCGTGAGAGAGGCCCTGGGCGTGGAGCCGGACCGGCTCATGATCTTGACGGTCGGGGGCGACGCGGCGTCCAAAGGGGGGCGGGAGGTCATGCAGGCCCTGGCGTCGCTGAAAGGCGAGGTGCCCGACTGGCGGTACGTGTGCAAGGTCTGGCCCCAGCCCAGGACGGACGTGGAGAACGGGCTCGACATGGAACTGGCGCAGGCGCTTGGACTGGCGGACCGTGTGAGCTTCCCCACGCACAAGGTCTCGCGCAACCTCATGCCCTACCTCCTGGCGGCCTGCGACATCTACGCCGCCCCCTCCCGGCTGGAGGGTTTCGGCATGCCCCAGGTGGAGGCGGGGGCCTGCGGGAAGCCCGTCATCGGCATCAAGGCCATGGCCATGCTCGACACCCTGGTTCACGGCGAGACGGCTTTCCTGGCGGGGGTGGCCGAGGAGATCCGCATCACGGACACGGTCCTGGGGCCGGAATCGGGCTTCGAGCCCGGCCACCACGTTCACTTTGACACGCCTCGGGTATCGGATTACCGGGCGAGCGTGCCGGACATCGCCTCGTTTCTGCGGCTGCTCATGAACGACGCCGATCTTCGCCGGCGCATGGGGGAAGCGGGCCGTAGGCGCGCCGTGGAGCAGTTCGACTACCGAAGGGTGGCGCGGCGGTTCGTGGAGATCGTGTCACAACGGCTGGGGCTGGCCTGACATGAAGCGCGCTGGAGCATCCGCCATTACAGAAGCCAAGGAAGCCGCGCTGGAGGTCCTCCTCCACAATGCGAGGGGCCCGTTCGGCGGCCTGCCGCGCACGGCGGGCTGGGGGTATCCGGAGCCCTACACCCGCGACCTGCTCATCTCGTCGCTGGGCATCATGGCCTGCGGCAACGCCCTGCTCCTGCGCTCCTTGAGGCGAGTGCTCACCACCCTTGCTCAGAATCAGAGTCCCCTGGGGCAGATCCCTTCCCTCGTTCACGATCCCGAGGACCGCGGGTCCAGCGACACGACGCCCCTCTTCCTACTTGCGCTCGGGCTCTTCAGGCGGTACACGGGCAACATCCGTTTTTTGGAAGGGGCCTCGCGCAAGGCCCTCCGCTGGATGGCCTATCAGAGCCCCGAGGATCGCGCCATGGTGGCCCAGCAGCCCACGAGCGATTGGCGAGACGAGCAGTGGGTCCTGGGCTACGGGCTCTACGTGAACGCCCTCGTCCACGGTTACTTCAGGCTCCTTGGGGACGAGGGACGGGCCCGGGTGTTGCGCGCCACCCTCAACCGCCCCGGTCCAGGCGGCGGTGTCCGGCGCGGCCACCCCGTGGAAGGGCTGGCCATCCATGGGAAGCCCCATTACGCCCTTTGGTCCTACAAGGTCCTTCGGGACGAACGGTGCGACGTCCTGGGCAACAGCCTGGCCATCCTTACGGGCGTGGCGTCGCGGGCGAGGGCGGGCCGCATCCTGGACTGGATCGAGACCGAGTGCGGCGCCCTGCGCGCACGGGGCGAACTGGCTCTGGACCTGCCTCCCTGCCTCATGCCCGTCGTCCTTCCCAAGGACACCGATTGGCACCCCAGGTACGCGTCGTACAACCTGCCCGGACACTATCACAACGGCGGCGTCTGGCCCTTCGTCTGCGGATTCTACGTGGCGGCCCTCGTGGCCGCGGGGCAGAAGCGCCGCGCGAACGAGAAACTGGCCGCGCTCACCGAGCTGGTGAAACCCTCGCGGGAGGCTCCCGTACGTTTCGGCTTTAACGAGTGGTTCCGGCCCCGGGACGGCGCCCCGGCGGGACAGGATTGGCAGACCTGGTCCGCCTCCATGTACCTGTACGCCGCCGCCTGCGTGGAGGCGGGGCGTGCTCTTTACTTTTAAGGCACTCGGCGGGTGCGCCGGCGGTCCGGCGGCCGCCGCGATCCAGCCAGGTACACACGACCGGGGGGCACGGCCCCCTTCAGGAGGACGCCATGAAGAAACGCCATCTCGGCAAGAACGGCCCGGAGGTTTCGGCCCTGGGGCTCGGGTGCATGAGCATGTCGCAGGCCTACGGAACCCGAAACGATCCCGAATCCGTGAGGACGCTCCACCGCGCCCTGGATATGGGCATCACGTTTCTGGACACGGCGGACGCGTACGGCACGGGCCACAACGAGACGCTGGTGGGAGGTGCCATTCGGGACCGGAGGAATGAGGTGTTCCTGGCCACCAAGTTCGGCTTTCTCCAGCGCGACGGTGTCCAGGGCCTCGACGGAAGCCCCGCATACGTTGAGAAGGCCTGCGAGGCGAGCCTCAAGCGCCTGGGGGTAG
>JAKBES010000388.1 GCA_021833665.1 Acidobacteriota bacterium | reverse complement strand
CTTGCGCGGGACCTTGGAAAGCTCTTGGCGGAACCGTTCCACGTCGCCGCCGGTGATCTTGTCGAGCGGCTTGCCCTTGAAATAGTGCGAGGCCAGCCAGTAGCGCGACGCCCAGATGTCGGTCTCTTGTCCGTTCACGCGCATGTGAAGGGCGCTCCATTCCAGGAAGCGCTTCACCGCATCTTCGAACTTGGTCTTGACCTCCTTTCTGCGGTCGAGGTAACGGCCTTCCCGCATTTGGGTGTGCACCTTTTCGAGATATGACCGCGCCTCGGTCTTGGTACGAGCGATGTGCCGGGAGTAGTGCCCTTCCGGGTCCTTGTAACTCCACTGCCACCGTCCGTCGGGAAGTTGTTTCAACCCGCGCTCTTTGCGTGTCTCCACACTATTCCTCCTTTCTTCGCGGGAACCGAACGGTCCCACTATGGCTCTTTTGGTGAGCCGATTTCCAGTCTCAGAGCGGCCTCGTGAGGTCCACGAGGATGGGTTTGTGGCTGTAGCGGGAGAGCTGGAGCCAGGCGCCGCGATCGAGGCCCCCGGTGAGGGTGATCTCCCTGGGCCTGAGGACGGGCACGAAGTCCTCCCGGGCGCTGAGGCTCCCCGTCTCGCTGACGTGGCGCGGGCCGTGCGAGGTGGTGGCCGAGACGGAGCGGGTCCAGAGGCGGCGCTCGCCCAGGCTGCTGGAGAGCCATCCCGCCGTGCTGGCGCTCGCTCCGTGCAGGATGTAGCGGTCCTGGCAGTTGCCCCAGATGCTCGCGCGGGTCGCGGGGTGGAGCTGGTCCATGTCCTGGAGGATGATGACCGATACCGCGCCGGCGGAGCGCGAGACGCTGATGAAGCGCTCGGTCTGGTGGTGGTCCATGGCCAGCTTGCTGAATTCGTCCAGAATCAGGAAGAGCCGCCCTCCCTTGTGGCCGTACCGCCGGTGGAGCTGGTGCTGGAGCAGGCGCACGGCCATGGCCGCGAGGGTCTCTCCCGCGAGACCCATGCGCATGGGCGCCGTGAAGATGAGGCACGAGGGATGCTCGAAGAGGCGCGAGAGCTTGAAGTCGGCCTCGGTCCCCGTCACCCTCTGGATGGAGGGGTGGGCGAAGGCGTCCAGTTTGTTCCGGACTCCCTGGATGCGCTCGGTGAAGGTGTACTTGCGGCTGTCCGTGGCGGCCATGAGGTCGGCCTCGATGCGCGCGAAGGCCTCCTGGTCCGCCGTGTCCTTGATCTGCTCTAGGACCTCCTCCAGGCGCTCCTGCGACAGGAAGAGGTCATGCAGGGCCTTCAGGCTGGGCGCTTCGAGCCGGGCTACGACCCTCACTCCGGCCTTGAGGATGCGCAGGTCGAGCAAGTCGAAGTACTGGTAGGCCCCGCCGTTGACCTCGCCGAAGAGGGCCTCGGCGATAGCGTCTAGCCCTTCGTGGTAGTCGTCGCTCCCGGCCTCCGGCTCCAGCAGGGGGTTCCAATGGACCGAGGCCATGCTCAGCGGATTGAAGACCCAGAGCTTGGGGGCCGGGTATCTGGAGTTGCCCAGCCGGATGGGCTGGGCCATGTCGCCTTTGAAATCCAGGACGAACACCGACTGGCTCTTGCCGGGCAGTTCGCGGCTCCAGGGCAGAGCCAGCGAGGTGGTCTTGCCCGAGCCCGTGGGAGCCACGACGACCGTCTGCTGGAGCTTGGCGATCTCCGGCGCAACGTAGTACCCCGTGGGCCGGCCCTCGTCGTAGAGGCGGCCGATGCAGAGCCGCCCGCGCAACATCTTGGACTCCGGCGAGGGCCAGGAGGAGGCCCTCACGAGCAGTCCGGCCCGCTTCAGCTCCGAGAGCCTCGCCGCTCCTGAGAGGTCCATGAGGTCGTACGCGTGAGGGTTTCGCAGGATGTCCTCGGTCCTGAGCCTCGCCCTGGAGACGCGGACCAGCCCCGCGAGAAACAGGAGCGCCGCCGATCCCAGAAGCGCCGTGACCTTCCACCACGCCAGCGTGAAGCGGGCCGTGGTGAGCGGGAGCATCAGATCGGGGAGGTGGTCGGCGAGCCCCAGCACCAAGGCGAAGCCCAGGGCCCAGAGGGCGGGCTCCTCGGTCCGCCGCCACAAACGCCGGCTGATACCGTAGAGCAGAGGGCTCATGGCTAGGGCGCACGAGCCCAGGAGAAAGGGCACGGGATGGGCGAGGTAGGGATTCAGGACGAGCTTGATGAGGAGGTTGTGGTCCCAGGCGAGCAGCCTCCCGATGACGAAGGATTGGGTCCCCCTGGCGGCGCGGGGGTGCGGCGTCACTTCGAAGGCTCCTCCCGCCCAGAGGGCCAGTGCGAAAAGGCCCGTCCCAGCGAGAATCAGGTTCCGTTCGAACTCCTCCGACCGGTGCTCCAGCCGGGGCTGTGAGGTCGTGGTCATCCGGGACTCCTTCCGTGACGAAGGTGGATCGTTTACCAGGGATCGCCCCCGGCCTCGCTTCCATCGGGACGCCGGGGACGCTCCATCCGGAGGTCTTCTCTCGCGGGCATGCCTTCACCTCCCCGCCCGCCGTGAGGATCACGGGTGGCCGATTCAACTTCGCGCATGAGGCTGGCCACGAGCCCGCCCGCTTCGCGTCCTGCCATCTTGCCGACGCTGAGGGCGGTCACGATTGGTTCCATATCGAGCGAGTCTGGAAATTAGCGAAACATATTGGTGAGATTGAGGGTGGTGTTGACCTCATCACGGTCGAGCTTGGTGCGATAAATGTCGCCATTCATCGTGCCAGCAGGTGCGCGCACGAAAAACAGGCCGCGACCGCGGATGGGGGTCGGGCAGAATTCGTTGTCGGCTGTGTTGATGTCGC
>JAKBES010000387.1 GCA_021833665.1 Acidobacteriota bacterium | reverse complement strand
TTCTTGGCCTTCAGATCCCGCGACAGGTCCAGGAGGTAGCGCACCTCCAGCGGGGTGAAGTCCATCAGGGTGAGAAAGCTGCGTCCCTTGAGGTTGACGGCCATGGAAGCCTCCCGATCTTGATCAATGCCCAGGGTATGCCCAGCTCATAAATCCGGGGAGCTGAAAGAAGCCCCCGAAGCAGGGGTTTGACAGTCTGTCAGCAAGGGTTCGTCAGAGGGCAAGGCCAAGCAAAGGAGGCTGTAGCTGAACCGGCTCATTCCGAGTCGAACCTATCCAATCCTTCAGGCCGCTTTCATCTATCACGAACATCGGAATCGGCAGACGAACGAGCGCTTTGGGCTCAACCTTGATGGCACCACCTCCGTAGCTCTTTCCCACCTGTGTGAGTCCTTGAATCGTGGCCGGGTGGTTAAGTGCTTTCCAAAGGCAATTGAGAAAGGCCGGATCCCGGTGCCTTGGGTACAGGCACAGAAACCCTGTGAGAGGAACCACGCCTACCTCGTTCCTGATAAATCGGGTGTGCCGACGGCCCAGGTAAGAGAAAAGAAAGGGGGGCGGGGTCCGGGACTCCATCTTGTACCAGGGATTGCGCATGGAAATGAGAGCGCGCGACGGTAGCCCCTGTGCTTCCCCCTCTTTCAAGTAATCCTGAACGGCCTTCGGGAAGAGATATTGCTCTCGCCCATCCAGGGCAAGCAAATACGTCGGTACTCCAGCCGCTTCTAGAGCCTCAAGGTCGGCGGAGCCGACAGCCTCCGATTTCACATCCCGCGTCTTCCCAACGGCCCGGACCAGAAAGTCATCGGGGATCCCCAAGGCTTGTGCCCTGGCATGGGTCATAAAGAAAAAGTCATTTGCGCCTGTGGCGATGCCACGAAGCGTGGTGGCGAAATGAGAAAGGGGAATGACCTCCTCCTGCCCGGCCCTGGGAGCCCTCCCGACGCCTCGCTCCACTGCCTCGACGAGGGGGAGGCTTACCACCTCGAAAGATTCGAGGCTGGCGAGGGGAAGCCCCTGCTCAACCCACCGGTCGAAAGCCGAACCACCTGGTTCCAGGCAGGTAGCCTGAAGCATGGACTCCGTTGGGGGAAGGTTCGAGATGAGCAAGACCAGGGGGTTGGTGTCTACACCAGGAAATGGCGTGGCTGCTGAGGCGAACCGCACCACGGCGTGGATCCGATAAGTCCTGTTGATCCATTGCCATAGAGTGCGTGCGAATACGCCTTCTGCGACATCCGAAGGGACAATGAACGCCAACCGTTGACCCGGATGGAGCAGGCTGAGGGCCCGGATCAGGAAGAAGACATGCAGTCCTGCGCGGCCATCGATTCGAAGCCCAGCCTGAGCCGCCAGGATCCTCAACCGGGCTTTGTCTTCAGAAGACAGACGGTGGTGGCGCACATAGGGCGGGTTGGACACAATCCCCATGGGCTTTGGAAGATTGGGGACCGTGAGGAAATCCACCGGTGCCACCCCGGCCAATTGAGCTTCAGTCAGTCCATTCTCACGGGCTTCGGAGAGGGGTTCTGCATGCGGCTCGCATCCAAGGTAAGCCATCCCGAGATCAAGATCGGGCCGAAGGCTGTGAAGAGCATTTCCGAACGCAGCGGCTCCTACCCCCGCGTCGTAAATCGAATCGCCTTGGTTCAGGGCAAAGCGAACCATAGGGCGAGCGACCCAGGAGGGTGTCCAGAATTGGCCTTTGTCGCGGAGCCGCTCCCTCGCCTGCCACTTCGGGTTTTGTTTCTTCTGCATGGTGCGGATCCCGTCATCAACTTGGCTGATCGTCTATGGGCATCTGAACTGCCTGGCCATAGTTTCATCCATACACTCGAGTGGCCAGGGTGATTTTTGAGCAAAAGTGACATCAAGAAATCATTGGGCATCCGCATCCGATCCATTCGATCAGATCAAGGGATGACGCAAGAGGAACTTGCCCACAATTCTGGGCTCCATGTCACCTATCTATCCATGATCGAGCACGGGAAGCGGAATCCGTCGCTGCAGGTTCTTCAGGGTGTGGCCAAGGGCTTGAAGATCTCCCTCTCAACGTTGCTCGAAGGGCTATGACATGGCTAAGGGTAAGGGCCGAGGCCTTGATTTCGAACATCGCTTTCGAACCAGCCGATGGGCAGAGGATCTTCTTCAAGATGCGTTGAACAGATCTGGCAGATTCCTCTGTTGCAAGCTGGGCCTATCCCAAGTCGCAGTGGACAGCCGGACCGATCCTGGAGATACCTCCCTCAAGGAGCCCGATTTGGTGGTTTTCCACCCCCAGGATCTCGCCGCAGAGGAGCGCCGGTGGCTGGAGCAGACCGACCTGACTCAAATATCCCCTGCGGACTTGTTGGCAGATCCCTTTGTGCGTTCATTGATGCTCAAGGCCCGGTGCGCCATCGAGGTGGAATTCTCTCCCTACCGGGCGACAGAGATGAAGGATCGCACCTGGGTTCGCAAACAACCCGATGACCTTCTCCGGCGTCCCCGCAAGCATGCCAATCCGCCAACAGCTCCCAATATATGGGTAAAACTGGAAGATCTACCCAGACTTCAGGCATGGGAGCGCGCCTTCAATATCCCCATTGTCGTGGCGCATCTGTTTGACCAGGAGGCCTTCGCAATTCCATTGGCGACCTTGACTCGACTTGAGGCCCAATGGCCCGACAGCACCGAGAAGGCAATAAGCCTCCAACTGACAACAGGCATTTTCAAGAAGGTTCAGTCCTACGACCGCGTTGATGCGCAGGGTGCTGGAGAGGCCAAAGTCGTTTACGTAGTCAGCCCGGCCGCTGCTCAACCGGTAGGCACCTT
>JAKBES010000096.1 GCA_021833665.1 Acidobacteriota bacterium | reverse complement strand
GAGCTGGTGGGAGCGCACCTACTTCCCAGCCATCCTCAAGGGGTTGGCCATAACCTTCAGCCATATCCCCAAGATCAAGAAGCGCGTCACCCTCGAATACCCTGAAGTAAGGTGGGCCCTCCCGCCCCAGTATCGCGGGGCGCCCATCCTTCTCACGGGCCTCGACGGCAACGAAAAGTGCACATCCTGCAAGCTCTGCGAGTTCATCTGCCCCCCGCGGGCCATCCGCATCGTGGCGGAGGAAACCTCACTGGAGAAGGAGAAGCGCCCCAAGGAGTTCGACATCGACATGGGGCTGTGCATCTTCTGCGGCTACTGCCAGGAGGTTTGTCCCGTGGAAGCCATCTGGCTGAAGGACGAATACGAGATGGCGGACTACGATCGCACGAACCTCATCTTCAACAAGGAACAGCTCTTGGCGAGGGGCCGCAAGCCGCCCTATCTGCCGGGACGCGAGAAGCCCCTGGAGGAGCCCAAATGACGTTCGCCGTCGTTTTCTTCGCGGTGGCTTTCCTGGCCTTCATCGGTGCGCTGACGCTGGTGTTCCACCGGCACCCCGTGATCGCCGTCCTGGGCATGGCCGCGGCCACGGTGTCCATCGGCGTCCTGTACGTGATGCTCCACGTGCCTTTCCTCGGCCTCTTCCAGATGATCGTCTACGCCGGGGCCGTGATGGTCATCGCCCTCTACGTCATCATGGCACTGGGGCCGGAGGAGTCGGGCCCCCAAGTGGGCACCGTTCAGACGGTCCTCACGTATGCCGCTTCCCTTCTCTTTCTGCTCCAGCTCTATCGCGTCCTCATCAAGTCGGAGATCGGTCCCATGCCGGCGGTGGATGAAGCCTTCGGCTCGATTCAAGCCTTCGGCGGCGCGCTGGTGAGCCGCTACGCGGTTCCCTTCGAGCTGGCCTCGCTCCTTCTCCTGGGAGCCATGGTGGGGGCCGTCGTCCTCTCGCGGAGGCAGTGGCAATGATCACCATCGGGCACTATCTCGTCCTTGCTTCCTTCTTGTTCGTGGTAGGCCTCATCGGAGCCCTCACCCGCAAGAGCGCCATCATCGTGTTTCTCGCCATCGAGCTCATGCTCAACTCGGTGAACTTGGTCTTTCTGGCCTTGGGGCGGTACTTCGGCCAGCTCGACGGCGCCGTGTTCGTCTTCTTCATCATGGCCGTGAGCGCCGCCGAAGCGGCCATCGGGGTCGCCATCACGGTGGCCTTCATACGGCGCAACAAGACCACGGCCATCGACGCCGCCAATTTGATGAAATGGTAAGGGCCGCGATGAGGAGATCAGGAAATTCCGAGACGAGGAGGGCGGCGATGCGGACGAACGGCTGGATGCGGGAGGCCCTTTCCTCCTCGCCTCATCTGCTCATCCCCCCATCTCGTGTGGCAGCCACTTTGGCTTGTTCGGGAGGGGTTTCCATGAAACGTGGAAAAGACGGTAGCGGGAAGCGGGTAGCGGGGAGCAGAACCCCCTTGCTCGTGCGCGGTCTTGCCTCCTTCCTGCTCCCTGCTCCCGGCTCCCGCCTTGAGGTTTCCCCATGATGCCCGTATCGCTGCTCTGGCTGATCCCCGTGCTGCCGCTGCTGGGGGCCTTCGTGAACGGGGTCTTCGGGTGGAAGTGGGAGAAGGACCGGCGGAACGTGATCTCGGCGGTGGCGCTCGGCTCGACGGCGCTGTCCATGGTGCTGGCCTTCTGGAACATCGCGACGCTGTGGGCGACGAACTGGGCGTCGGTGCCGGAGCGGGTGGGGAACGTGACCGTGGATGCGGCGCACCACGCCTTCGCGCTGCACCTGGCGCCGTGGCTGCCCGTGGGAGACTTCCTGACGGGCCTGGGGGGCAGGGGGCACTTCAACGTGGAGTGGCTCTTCGTGCTGGACCCGCTGAGCGCGGTGATGCTGTTCGTGGTGACCTTCGTGGGGTTCCTGATCCACGTGTACAGCGTGGGGTACATGGCGCACGACCAGGGGTACTTCCGGTACTTTGCGTACCTGAACCTGTTCATGGCCATGATGCTGACGCTGGTGCTGGGCGGGAACTACCTGGTGATGTTCATCGGATGGGAAGGGGTGGGGCTGTGCTCCTACCTGCTCATCGGGTTCTACTACCAGAAGGATTTCTGCGCGGACGCGGGGAAGAAGGCGTTTCTGACGAACCGGATCGGGGACATGGGCTTCGCCGCGGGGCTCATGCTGATCCTGTACTACTTCGGGACCCTGGACATGGCCCAGGTGAACGCCATCGCGGTGGGAGGGACGATTCCGCCGTGGGTGATCACGGCGAGCGCCATCCTGCTGTTCGTGGGAGCCACGGGCAAGAGCGCGCAGATGCCCTTGTACGTGTGGCTGCCCGACGCCATGGCGGGCCCCACGCCCGTGAGCGCGCTGATCCACGCGGCGACCATGGTGACGAGCGGCGTGTACCTGGTGGCGCGGAGCAACGGGCTGTTCAGCATGAGCCCCACGGCGCTCATGGTGGTGGCGGGGGTGGGGTGCTTCACGGCCCTGTTCGCGGCGAGCATCGGCCTGGTTCAGAACGACATCAAGAAGGTGCTGGCCTACTCCACCGTGTCCCAGCTCGGGTACATGTTCCTGGGCGTGGGAGTGGGGGCGTACGCGGCCGGTGTGTTCCACCTGTACACGCACGCCTTCTTCAAGGCGCTGCTGTTCCTCGGGTCGGGGGCGGTGATCCACGCCATGAGCGGGGAACAGGACATCCGGAAGATGGGCCAGCTCTTCCAGAAGATCCCGCAGACGTACCGGACGTTCCTGATCGGGTGCATCGCCATCGCGGGGATCCCGCTCTTCTCGGGGTTCTTCTCCAAGGACGAGATCCTGTGGAAGGCGCTGACGAGCGGGGACGGCCCCGGGAAGTTCGGGCCGCTGTACTCCAAGGTGCTGTTCCTGGTGGGGGCGAGCGCGGCGCTCATGACGGCCTTCTACATGTTCCGGCTGCTGTACCTGACGTTCTTCAATAGCGACCGGGTGAGCGAGGAGGCCAAACACCACCTGCACGAGAACCCCAAAGTGATGACGGTGCCGCTGTGGATCCTGGCGGTGGGGGCCGTCATCTGCGGGTACGTGGGGCTGCCCAAGCTGTGGACGGGGAGCGAGAACGTCTGGGAGCGGTGGCTGGAGCCGACGCTGTACGTGCCCGGGGGCCACGGTGAGATGGCCGAAGGGGCGCACCAGGCGGCGGCGTCCGGGGCGGAGGCGCTGGTGCACCACAGCGCGGCCATGGAATGGGGCGCCATGGGGCTGAGCGTGCTCGTGGCGGTGCTGGGCATCGTGTGGGCCACGATGTGGTACAAACGCGAGACCGAGACTCCCTCCCGCCTCGCCCAAGCCCTCTCGGGCCCCTACAAGGTCCTGCTCAACAAATACTTCGTGGACGAAATCTACTTCGGCGCCTTCATCAGGCCCTTTGTCAGCATGTCCCGCATCGCGTCGGGCGTAGACCGGTGGCTCGTGGACGGCACCGTGAACGTGGTGGCCTACAGCAACGAGGTGCTCGGCATGCTGCTGCGCTTTTTCCAGACGGGGTACATCAGGAACTACGGTCTCTTCATCCTGCTGGGCGTACTGGTCCTGCTGTATTTCTACTTCTGAGCGAGCGGGGGGAGCGTGATGTCCGATCTCCTGTGGGGTACCCTTCCGATAGCGGCCATGGGTTTGGCGGCCTGCCTCATGTTTCTCCTGGCGGCCGTGCTCAAGAGCGGCCGGACCGCGGGCGTCCTTGGCATATTGTCCACCCTCATTTTGGGTGGAGGGTCCGTTCTGGTTCTCTGGTCCCAGGGCGGCAAGGTCGTTCCCGCAGCCCTCGTGTCCTGCGACAAGCTGGCGCTCTTCTTCGACGGGCTGTTCGTGCTGGTGGCGTCTCTCGTCATGGCCCTGTCCCTTGAATATTTTGACAAGAAAAAGGCCCATCACGTGGAGCTCTACGGCTTCATCATCCTCGCCACGGCGGGCATGATGGGTCTGGCGTCGGCCACGAACCTCATCACGTTCTACCTCGGCCTTGAAACCATGTCCCTCTCGTTCTACGTCCTGGCGGGGTTCCTGCGTGCTCACGAGAACTCCGTGGAGGCGTCCTTGAAGTACTTCCTTCTGGGCGCCTTCTCGTCAGCCTTCCTGCTGCTGGGCATGGCCTTCCTTTATGGGTCCTCCGCTTCGCTGGATTTCGGCGGCATCGCCACGGCTCTCTCCACGGGGGCGATTCCCTTGGGCGAGCCCATCTTGTACCTCGGTTTCTTCCTGTTCCTCGTGGGCCTCTTCTTCAAGCTGTCGCTCATTCCGTTCCACTTCTGGGCGCCGGACGTTTACCAGGGCGCGCCGACTCCCATAACGGCCCTCATGGCCGTTGGAGGGAAAACGGCGGCGGCGGCGGGCGCCATCCGGATCTTCCTTTCAGTCTTCACGGCGAGCCAGGGCCTTGCGGACAAATGGTTCCATCTCTTCATGGCCGTCGGCCTCATGACGATTTTCGTGGGGAGCATGATCGCCGTGACGCAGCGCCACATCAAGAGGCTTCTGGCCTACTCTTCCGTCGTTCACGCGGGCTTCATCGCCCTGGGCTTGGGCGCGCTGGCCGTGGCTTCGCTCAGGGAGCAGATGCTGGCCGCCGTCCTCTTCTATCTGGCGGCCTACCTGCTCATGAACGTGGGCGCTTTTGCGGTGGCGGGGGTGGTTGAGCGGCCGGAGAATTACGACGAGACGCTGCGAAGCTACTCGGGCCTTGGAACCACGGCCCCTTACCTGGCGGCCCTCTTCTCCGTCTTCATGCTGAGCCTGGCCGGCATCCCCCTCACCGTGGGCTTTCTGGGAAAATTCTACATCTTT
Organism: Acidobacteriota bacterium; assembly: GCA_021833665.1. GTDB lineage: Bacteria > Acidobacteriota > UBA4820 > UBA4820 > DSQY01 > JAKAJA01. The sequence continues at coordinate 7,042 of JAKBES010000096.1, read as the reverse complement.
GGCGCCCTGGTCAAGGGCGGCTATTACGTGGTTGCCTCCTTAGGGCTCATCGGCGCCGTCATCGCGACCTATTACTACCTCAAGGTCGTGGTCGCCCTCTATTTCCCGGCCGCAGGCGAAGAGCCGGCCCAGGTCCCCAAGGTGGGCTGGACCACCCTTGCGCTCCTCACCGTCATGGGTGCGGGCACTCTGTATCTCGGCATCTTCCCCGGACTTCTCACCGGTCTCGTCAAAGGCCTAGGCATAGGCTGATTCGCGGGTGAAGTCGTTCTCTCAGGGCCGCGGAAACCTGGCGGCCCTCCAGCCAAACAATGCGAACAAGGCGGTTGCGGCCCATCCCGCAAGGGTGAGGGCGAGGCCTACAGAGACTGAGGCTGGCGCGTACCGGAAGGTGACCGCGTGCTCTCCCGCCGGAACCGCCACGGCGCGGAAGGCCACGTCGGCCGGATAGATGGCGGTGGGATGGCCGTCTATAAAAGCCTTCCACCCATCGGCGTATGTGTCGAGAAGGACGAGGACGGCGTCGGTGTGGCACGCGACGGAAAACTCCACGTCTCGAAGGCCGTCCCTCTTCCAGAGTACCCGGTCTGCCCCCTCAAGGGTGCGGCCCACCCGCTCCCCGCCCCTCCAGTTCTCCACGGCGACGTTTCGCCCCATGCGGCCCGATCTTAGCGACTCCTGAACCGCCAGGAGGGCATCTTTCGGCGCTGCCGAGGGTATCACGTCGTGGGTCAGGAATGCCCTGGGTCTCGCCTGGGGAATGGCCTGCCAGGTGAACCGCGCGCTGTTGAAATCATCGGGACGTCCAAGCCATCGAACCCCGAATCGCCCCAAGGCCTCCGGAGCGAATCCGTCGAACCCCAGAAACGTGACCCGAGGCGCGCCTCCTGGAGGGGCCAGGCCCGCGTAGAGCGCGGTGAAACGCTTGAGCTGGAGGGGCTCGGTCAGGCGCACGTCTCGCACGCGCCAGAGGGTGGCGAGGTTTGACGCCAGGCACTGAACCGTGGAGCCTGGCAGAAGCGGAACGGCTGCGAAGCGGCCGTGGGTGGAGTTCAATGAAGGCCTCACAGCATCAAGGGCCGGGGGGCCGCTTCCTCCCACGAGTGGATCCAGGCGATTGAAGGGAGAAAACGCCGGGGCCGTGGATCGGAAGGATAGGGCATAGGGCGTCTCCATGGATAGATGGCCGTAGAACAGAACGAAGGGGTCCAGACAGACGGCCACGAGCCCCGCGGCGAGAAGCCCTGCCGACAGAGCCGGCCCCAGACGCGCGGCACAGGCCAGCAGGCCTGCTGTTGCCGCGTAGAACGCCAGCCAGCCCCAGGGAGGCGAGGCGGCACTCCAACCCCCCGGCATGAGCGCAGTATAGCCGGCATAGAGCACATAGGGGATGAGACCGGCCAGGAGCAGGACGGGGATCGGCCGCCGTTGTCCCCTCGCAGTCTTGAGCAGTGCCGCGGCGCCTGCTGCAAACAGCGGGGCCAGGAAGGACCAGAACACCAGATGACCGTAACGGGATGGGAACGCCCCTCCCAACGTCAGAACCCTCCCAAAGCCGGCGTAGGCGAGGGGATTAAACAGAAGCAAGAGGGAGAGGGCAACCACCAAAAGGGCGGCGCGCAGGCGCCGGTCCGAGCGCGTCTGGGCCAGCCCGAGAAGGAGCAGTCCCCAGAGGGCGGGGCTCACGTAGAGCTCCGAGCGCGGCGAGAAGAGGCTGCCCGGGGCGTAAGCCTGCTGGGGAAGGACGGCGATCGTCTGCTTGTAGGAGATGCTCTCCCTGAGGTGCCAGAGCATGGGCAGCCAGTGGATCGCGGTCAGAAGCCCCGCGAGGGATCCCGCGGAGAGAATCCGCAACAGGGTGGCCTTCACGTGTTTCATTCGCTCCCGGTGCAGGAGGTCTGACGCCACCAGGTAGAGAGCCGCGGTGAAAGTGAGAAGGGCCGACATTTCGGCGTGCCCGCTGTACACCATCCCCGCGATCATGAGGGAGGCAACCCAGAAGGGTTTGGGCCGGCCCACCCCAGGCGGCTCCCAGGCCCACAGCAGCCATCCCATCCACCACGCCGCCCAAACGTCCGAGAGGTTCATGCCCATCCAGGCCGCCGGACAGAAGCTCCAAATGGCTGCGCCGAAGGCCCTGGGCCAAGGGTCAAACCCGAAGCGGCCAAGCCACAGGTACAATCCGTACGCCCCCCAAAGGCAGCCCAGCAGGAGTCCCAGGGTGAAAGTATACGGATTGGCGCACGCGTAGAAGAGGGCGAGAAAGGGCGAAAACGGCAGGTAGGTGCCGTTGCCCATAGCGGGGGAGCCGCATCCGATGAAGGGGTTCCACGTGGGGAGGTGGCCGGCGTGCAGGCTCTGGCTCGTCAGGGCCGCGAAGGGGTATTGAAGAGTGATGGCGCTCGAATCCTTCCATGTCCCCCAGCGGTAGGGAGAGCGGAGGGCTCCTAAGTCTCCTCCATTAGGGATTCCGGTTACTGCTCCGGCCTCGTAGTGGAAAGGGACCATGTGTTCGCCCTCGAAGAGAAAGGGGGCGAAGTGGAGAATGACGGCGGCGAGCACGGCCAAGGCAGGCAGTAGCCTCCGCAGGGAGGCCCATACGATGGCAGGCCATGGCGGGTTCTTACGGGCAAGGCTTCGGTCCATGGGCGGCCTCCAGGCCCTGGGCAACACAGTTCCAGCGTGCGCCATCGTGCGCGCGGCGCTTCAGCGCGGCGCCTGTTTGGCAGTGTACTCGAAAAGTCGGGACGGCTGTCGGCGTAAGAGTGCAGAGGACGAAGGCGGCGGTGCGGCGAAGGGGCCCGAGCCGCGGGTTCTTATCCCACGACCTTGTCGAACTCGGCTTCGAGGCGTTCGGCCTCGAAGGTCTCCAGGAGGGGAGCGAGCACCAGATCGAGGTCGCCGTTGAGGACGTCGCTCAGGCGGTGGACCGTGAGATTGATGCGGTGATCAGTGAACCGGTTCTGCGGGAAGTTGTAGGTGCGTATCTTCTCGGACCGGTCCCCAGAGCCCACCATGGATTTGCGCGTCGTGGAGAGTTCGGCCATGCGCTTGTCCTCCTCCAGTTGAAGGAGCCTGGAGCGCAGGATCTTAAGGGCCTTGGCCTTGTTCTTGATCTGGCTCTTCTCATCCTGGCAGCTCACCACCAGGCCGCTCGGAAGGTGGGTGATGCGGATGGCCGAGTAGGTGGTGTTCACGCTTTGGCCGCCGGGTCCCGAGGAGCAGAAGCGGTCGATGCGCAGGTCCTTCTCCTCGATGTGAACGTCCACGTCCTCCGCCTCCGGAAGGACGGCCACCGTGACTGCGGACGTGTGGATGCGGCCGCTCGCCTCCGTGGCCGGCACCCGCTGGACCCGATGGACGCCACCTTCGAACTTGAGGCGCGAATAGACCTTCTCTCCCGCCAGGGAGCAGATGATTTCCTTGAATCCCCCCAATTCCGTGCTGTTCTCTTCGAGGACTTCCATCTTCCACCCGCGGCGCTCGGCGTAGCGGACGTACATGCGGAAGAGGTCACCGGCGAACAGGGCCGCCTCGTCGCCCCCCGTGCCCGCCCTGATTTCGAGGATGGCGTTCTTTTGGTCGTTGGGGTCGGTGGGCAGGAGGCAGAGCTTGAGCGCGCGCTCAAGGCTGTCGACGAGGGGTTCCAGGCGGGCGGCCTCCTCGCGGCCCATTTCCGCCATCTCCGCGTCGCCATCCGCTGCCAGCGCCTTCGCGCCGTCCAGATCCGCCAGGAGCTTGCGGTAGCGGTTGTAAGCCTCTACCGTATTGGTGAGATCCGCGTAAGCTTTGGATAGCTCGCGGAAGCGCGCCTGGTCGGACACGGCCTCGGGGCGGCTGAGCTGATCCGAAAGCTCGGCGTGCTTCGCCACGACCTTGTCCAGCCTCACCAGAATCCCAGCGTCCATCATGCGTGCCGTGATGAGGTGACGAGGTCATGAGGTGATGAGGAAAAAGAAACCATGAAGACCGTCCTGCCCGCAAAACGCATCGGGCTCAAGTGATGACAGGTTCCTGGGCCAGGTCGCGGGCTTCGGCGAGGGCCCGGAGGGCCACTTCAAGCATGGTGTCGTCGGGCTGGCGCGTGGTGAGGAGCTGGAAGGCCAGGCCAGGCCACATGAGGGGTCGGATGAAAGGCGACTTGGGGAACTTGGCGGTGAAGCGGATGAGCTCGTAGCTGATCCCCGCGATGAGAGGTAGAAACACGAGCCGTGCCGCGGCCTTGGCCCAAAAGGGATAGCTGTGGGGCACGAGGGAAAACACGAGGATCGACACCACCATGACGAAGAGGAGGAAGGAGGTCCCGCACCGAGGGTGGAGGGTGGACTTGTTCCGGGCGTTGTCCACGGTCAAGGCCTCCTTTGCTTCCCAGGTGTAGACCGCCTTGTGCTCCGCTCCGTGGTACGCGAAGACCCTGCGGATGTCCTTCATGAGGGAGATGGCCAGGATGTAGGCGATGAAGAATACGATGCGGATGGCCCCGTCCACGAGGTTAAACCCGAAGGAGTGCTGGGCCGCGGCCACGTACTTGCTCAGAAACTGGGTCAGCAGGAGGGGGACGTAGAAAAACAAGGCCACGCCCAAGGCCAGGGAGACGATGACCGTCACGGCCATGGCCCACGAGAAGGCGACGCCCGACTTGTCAGCTTCCCGCGTCTTTCCCTCCGCGGGTTCATCCTCCATGGCCACCTCGGCCGAGAAGTTCAGCGCGGAGATGCCCAGCATCATGGCCTTGAACAAAATCACGGACCCGCGCACAAGTGGAAGGTTGCCGAACTTCCCTTGGGCCGTCTCGGGGAGGCGCTCCTTTTTGATCTTCACCTCACCGCTGGGGTCCCGAACGGCCACGGCATACGTCTGCGGAAGGCGCATGAGGACGCCTTCGATGACGGCCTGCCCGCCCACGAGGACACTGCCCTCGGCGAGCAAGGGCAAGGTGCACCTGCTCCAGCGGCGCAAGGCGCCGGCGAACCCGTCGATCATGGGGAAACCGCTAGGCCTTGGGCTTCTTGTCGTACTTATTCTTGAACTTCTCGATGCGGCCGGCGGTATCGAGGAATTTCTGCTTGCCCGTGAAGAACGGATGGCAGTTGGAGCAGATCTCGACCTTCAGTTCTTTTTTTGTCGAACGGGTCGTGAAGGTGTTCCCGCATGCGCAGCTCACCTTGACCTCGTTATAAACGGGATGAATTTTAGCCTTCATGGAACCGAACCTCCTTCAAAAGCAATATGATAGCCCAAATCGGCGGTTTTGGCAAGGGGCGGCGAGGCTGGCCGTAGACAGCCGGGCGAGGCGAGGACGGCGCTCGTGAGCATCGGGCGGCGGGCACCTGCGCGCTGGAATTATCCTCCCGGTGGCGGACGTTATGGAGGCCCTGAGAAGGAGAGGCCCGTGCGAACGAGGGGTCTATCCGCGTCCTGCCACTCCTGCAACCGGTGGACTCGCGCCGCGCTCCTCAGGCTTCCCTGAAGCCAGCAGCAACGCAAACCCTGGGGCTGGTCGTCCCGTCTTCTTGTTCTGGAGGTGTGCCATGTTTTCCCGTCAGGACCCTTCTCTCACGTGGACTCGCCGCATGATTCTCACGCTGCTCGTGCTCGCGTGTCAGGGGATCGTCTTTCCCGTTCCGGACGCCGCAGCGAATCCCCGGACCGCCTTTCCGGCGTCCGTCAAGGCGCTTGGAACATCGCCTGCCGACTGGGTGGCCGAGGGGGGGGCTTCTTGGCCTACGGACGGGGTGCGACCGTGAACCTTGCGCTGCCCGAGGATCCCCCTAAGGTCCTATATTCGTTTACCCTGGACGCTCCCGTTTCGGGAGCCGTGCTGGTGTGGCCCTACGCCTACTTCGCGCAAGAAGGATTGGGGCTGAGAGTTGTCGATCTCACCGTGCCTTCCCAATGGGCCGATCTGGGCCTCATTCCGGTGCAGGGCGACCACCTGAGGGTGGGGCTTGCCGAGGGGCGTTTGGTGGTGGCAGCGCAGGGCGCGCTGACCATCTTCGACCTGAATCACCCCCTTTGTCCCGACGGCCCAGGCGAGATGTGCATGGGCCCGGCCGACCCCTTCGATATGGCCCAGGCAGCTTCGATCCCCCTGTCTGGAATACCCTCCGCCTTGGCGGGGATGGACGGACACGTGGTGGTGGCCATGGAGCCGGGGTCCCCCGGTCGAGGTGGACCACGTTCAAGGCCTGGCTGCTGAGGGACGCGTCCTCTTCGCTGCCGCCGGCGACGGGGGACTCTACCAAATTCGCGATGAGACGGCCACCGCGGCTACCGTCTCCGTAAATGTGGCAAACTTCTTCTTTAGTCCCTCCGTGGTCGACATCAATCAGGGGGACCAAGTCCACTGGGTCTGGGTGACGGGCACCCATTCCACAACCTCCGGCGCGTGTCCGGGGGGAAATTGCACGCCTGACGGCATATGGGATTCGGGTATCAAGAGCTCGGGGGACGTTCAATTTCACCTTCAATACCGCTGCGGCTTTCCCCTATTTTTGCAGGGTCCACTTGTCTGCCATGACAGGAAAGGTCAACGTGGCAAGTACGGGCCCAACGCCTCTCTCCGCCTCCGCATCCGCCGCTCCCCTTACCGGGGTGGTTCCGTTGGCCGTGTCGTTCACAGGCGCCGCCGCGGGGGGGACGGCGCCCTACACCTACTCCTGGACCTTTGGCGACGGCTCCGCCGATTCGAGCCAGCAGAACCCCTCTCACACGTACAATCAGAAAGGGACCTACTCGGCGGTTCTGACCGTGACGGATTCGGCGTCCGGGACGGCCCAGGCGGCTCCCATCAGCATCACCGCTACTCTTCCCTCATCCAACCCGCCCGTGATTACCGCCATCAAGAAGGCCCCTGCTCCCCCCTTCGGCCTGGTGGTGATCGGCAGCAACCTTCAAAACGGCATCAAGGTGTACATCGGAGGGGCGGAGTGGACCCGGACCATTTGGAAAAAGACGACCAAGATCAAAATCGCCGGTGGAAAGGCGCTCAAAGCCGTCGTCCCCAAGGGATCCACCACCACACTACTCTTCGTAAATCCGG
>JAKBES010000095.1 GCA_021833665.1 Acidobacteriota bacterium | reverse complement strand
GCGTTGGCCGCCAACTGCTCGTCCACCAACCGGAGGGTCACCTCGGCGGCGGCGCATGAGAGCGGGTTGCCGCCGAAGGTGCTGGCGTGGCTCCCGGGCGGCCAGTTCATGATGTGGTCCGAGGCTACGCAGGCCGACAGAGGCATGCCGGAGGCGATGCCCTTGGCCAGGCACGTGATATCGGCGGAGACGCCGAAGTGTTCCATGGCCGAGAATTTCCCCGTCCTGCCCACGCCGCACTGCACCTCGTCGGCCACGAGGAGGATCCCGTGCTTGTCGCAGATCTTGCGCAGCCCTTGGATGAACTCCGCGGGAGGTACCACGTAGCCCCCTTCTCCCTGGATGGGCTCCACGAAGATGGCGGCCACCTCGCCCGGCGGTACGGTGGTCTTGAAGACCGTGTCCTCGATGAAGGAGACGCATTCCATCTTGCAGGAACCGTAGGTTTGGCCGTAAGGGCACCGGTAGCAATAGCCGTAGGGCACGTGGGTGACGCCGTCCATGAGGGGAAAGAAGCGCTCCTTTTGGGTGGCCTTGCTGGCGGTGAGGGACAGGGCCCCCGTCGTGCGGCCGTGAAAGGCTCCGTAGAAGGCGATGAACCGCTTTCGCCCCGTGTGGTACTTGGCGAGCTTGATGGCGCATTCGATGGCCTCGGCCCCCGAATTGCCGAAGAAGACGCGCTTCGTGCCCTTGCCGTGAACGTGCCGCGCCACCCGTTCAGCGGCCTGCACCTGGCTCGTGTAGTAGAAATCCGTGCCGCTGATGTGGATGAGCTTGTCGGCCTGGCCCTTGATGGCTTCCACCACCTCGGGGTGGCAGTGGCCCGTGGAGACCACGGCGATGCCCGCCGCGAAATCCAGGAAGTAGTTGCCGTCAGGATCCTTCACGATGGCGCCGAAGGCCTCCTCCGCCACCAGGGGGTAGCCGCGGGTGTAGGAGGTGGAGACGTACTTGTGATCCCGGGCGATGAGGGCCTTCGCCTTGGGTCCGGGAAGCTCCGTGTTGATCTGCGGCAATTTGGGAAAGTTGGGAGTCATGGCTGTCCTCTCTTTTCGGTGGTGATCAGGGTGATCAAGCGACCCGGTGATCGAGGAAGGGATGCATGCGAGGGCCTCTCAATGACCCGGCCGCGCCCTCGCGTGGATCACTTGGCCGCGGCAATGTCCTTTCGATAATGCATCCCGTCAAAATGGATTTTGGCGACGGCTTCGTAGGCCCTGGCCCTCGCCTCCTCGCGCGTGGGGCCGGTAACGGTGACATCCAGGACCCGCCCGCCCGAAGTGACGGCCGTCCCGCCCTGCCGCTTCGTCCCCGCGTGGAACACCGTGACCCCGGGGAGCGCCCCGGCTTCGTCCAGTCCCGTGATGGCCTTGCCCGTCTGGTACGCTCCGGGATACCCGCCTGAGGCCAGCACCACCGTCACGGCGGCCTCCTTCTTCCAGGCCACCGAGCCCGCGTCGAGCCGCCCCTGGGCGCAGGCCATGCAGATCTCCACGAGATCCCCGTCGAGTCTGGGGAGCACCACCTGCGTCTCCGGGTCACCGAAGCGGCAATTGAACTCCAACACCTTGGGTCCCTCGCCGGTGAGCATGAGCCCCGCGTAGAGGACACCGCGGAAGGGGCTTCCCTCCAAGGCCATGCCCGCCAGGGTAGGCCGGATCACGGACCCCATGGCGGCATCGATCAGATCTTCGCTCATGAGAGTGGCCGGGCAGTAGGCGCCCATGCCGCCCGTATTGGGACCTTGGTCCCCGTCCGACGCGCGCTTGAAATCTCTGGCTGGAGGCATGGGCACCGCCCGCTCCCCGTCGCAGAACACCAGCAGGGATGCCTCCTCGCCGGGGAGGAACGCCTCCGCGACCATGGTGTCGCCCGCAGCGCCGAATTCCTTCAAGGCCAGGATGCGCTGCGCGCCCTCCAGGGCCTCCTCCCGGTTCTGGCAGATGAGCACGCCCTTTCCCGCCGCCAGGCCGTCGGCCTTCAGAACCAAGGGGAACGGGCCGCCGTACTTCCGCAGGTAGTCCGACGCCGCCTTCGCATCGGTCCAGACGGTGTAGGGAGCCTGGGGAATGCGCTGGCGGTCGCAGAACTGCTTCGAGAACACCTTGGAGGATTCGAGCCGTGCGGCCGCCCGCGTGGGACCGAAACAGGGGATGCCCGCCGCCGCGGCGGCGTCCGTCAACCCCATGGCCAGCGGCACTTCAGGGCCGGCCACGATGAGCGCTACGGCGTGGTCCCTGGCGAAGGCCACGAGCCCGGCCACATCCTCCGCTTTCACGGGCACCACTTCATCGTCCGCGCCCGCGCCGCCGTTGCCCGGCGCCCAGTAGAGATGCCCGAGCCGCGGCGACTGCCGAAGCTTCCATGCCAGCGCGTGCTCGCGCCCCCCCGACCCCACGAGTAGAACCCGCATCCCGCCTCCGAAGCCATTCATTGTAAGGGAGATAGGCAATTCTGGTCAATGCCTGGCAGCTTGGCCCGGCAGAGTGGGTGAGCCCACCCGCCCCTACCTCGTCGCCACTTCTACCCGGTTGCGGCCCCTGCTCTTGGCCGAGTAGAGAGCGGCGTCGGCCCCCTTCGTGAGGCCCGTGGGACTGGAAAAGGGGTGGGGGTAAGCGGCCACGCCTACGCTCAGGGTCACGGGCGCGGGCAGGCCGCCGGGGCCGGTGGGCAGGGATTCCACGGCCATTCTCACCCTCTCGGCGACCTCTCGTGCCTCCGCCACGGGGCACACGGGAAGGATGACCGCGAACTCCTCTCCGCCGTAGCGGCAGACGATGTCCACTTTTCTTACGGCGGCGCGGGCCGCGCCGGCCACGGCCCGCAGAACCAGGTCACCGGCGGGATGGCCGAAGGTATCATTGACCTTTTTGAAGTGGTCCACGTCGAGCATGAGAAGGCCCAGGGGAGCACTTTCTCGCTGGCTCCGCGCCATCTCCTTCACGATCTGCTCCTCGAAGTACTTTCGGTTGAAGAGGCCCGTGAGCCCATCCTTGATAGAATTGGCTTCGTTGAAGGTATTGAGCGCCGAGAGTTTGACCAGAGCCGCCGCCTGGCGAATGAAGTGCTCCGCCGCCCGCCGGTCCTCTTCGGAAAAGGCCTCTTCAGGCTTGCCGATGATGCCCGCGACGCCGAAAAACTGCTCCCCCGTCCCCAAGGGGCACAAGAAGGCGGTGGCGCCCGCGGGGAAGGGCTCTCCCTCGCACAGGATGGGCATGGCCGTATTGAGCGAAGCCGACCCGTCCAGGTACAGCGGCGCCTTTCCCTTGGCCAGCACGTAGTAGGCCCAGGTGTTCTCACCCAGGTAGTGGAAGGGGAAGTCCTCCGGAATCCGCTTGGTGGAGAAGCAGAAGAAATTGAGCGCCGGATCCTGGACGATGCAGAAGCCGTAGGTCGCGGGGAAGAGGTCGAAGAGCGCGTCGAGCATGTGGCCCGGAAGTTCCTCCGGCTTGCCCTCCGAAAGCATGGCCTCCAATCCGCGGGCCAGCCGCTCCTGCTGGTCCCTCGCGGCCCCCACCGCGCCCATCTGGGCGGCGTACGTCTCCCAGCCGTCCAGAAGGGTGCTGCAACGCCTTAGAATGGCCATGTCTGTTTCTTCAAAGGCCCGGCCCGACTCCCGGTGGCAGGCCAGGAGACCCCGGATGTGTCCCCGGTGGGTGAGGGGCGCCACAGCCAGACTCACGGGGTGTTGCTGCCCGGGGAGGTACCCCACGGCTTGCGGCTGGACCGGATCGGCCGCGATTTCCTTTTCACCGTCGTAGGCCAGGCCCAAAATGCCCTCTTTCAAGGGCAGAACTCTTGAGAACGAAGCGACGAGGCCGGGGCTCACGAGGGCGACCTTCCACCCTCCCTCGGCGGGAATCAGGATCACCGCGCCCTTGGCGCCCAAGAGCTGGCGAGTGAGCCCCAGGAGCTGGATCGAGAGAGCGGCCGCGTCGGGCGGCCTGTGGCCGTCGGCAAGGGAGGGATCAGGGGCCCAGGGCGGCGCCTCGTCATCCTTGGAAGCCCTGAATTTTCTGGGTCTGAGCGACAGGAACACGGCGGCGCCAAGGAGGAGGAGCACTCCCAGGGCGGCGCCCAGGACCTCTAGCGGCGCGTCCATCGCCATACTCCCCACGCCAGCGCGCCGCACGCCGCTCCTATACCGTCGTGAATCCAGTCGCTGACGTCGGGGAGGCGGTCCGGAACGAAGGCCTGATGGAATTCGTCCGTGGCACCGAAGGCCAGCGCGAGCGCCACGGCCCACAGAAGGTGCCTGGGCAAAGCCGGGCCTGCAAGAGCCCCGTGAAAGGCACGCGCCAGAAGGAACGCGAGGACGGCGTATTCGGGGTAGTGGAGAACATCGCCCGAGACGTAGCTCGGGACGGGGGGCTGGGACATGCTGGAGAGGGCGAAAATGAGAAGCGTGTATCCCAGAACGGGAACCCAATAGAGAGTGAAGGCCCTTTTTGTCACCGGCCCGTCCAGAACATGAGGTAGGCCAGAGCCAGAGAGCCCAGAACCATCCACCCCAAGGTCTTGCCGGCGGAGATCCAGAACCCTCTCCGGTCCCTGTGGTTCAAAGTGGCAAAGAACAGGGCCACGAGGACAGAGAAGAGCAGGAGCGTGAGGAAGTGGTCCTGGATCACGGCCGGCTCCCACGGAGGTTCAAGCTCGCCCGCCTCATTCCTTCCTCCCTACGGCGATGTCGAAGGCGTCCATGATCAGGAGCATATTCATGAGGCCCGCCGTCACCAGAAACGTGTTGCCGTAGCCGAACATGATGTCCGCCGTGTCGAGCAGGTCGAGACGGCCCCACCCCAGGGCTCGCCCCAGCACGTAGGGCGCTCCCATGCCCATTTCCGCCACGGAGCCCAGGCGGAACAGCCAGTTCGTGGAAGAAAACGGGAAAAGGCCCCCGTGCAGGAGCACCCCGGTGAGAAAGGTCCCGGACACGAGGGCGAAAAACGCCCCCGCCCGGGCTCTCCTGCCGATGAACCAGTGGGAGAGGCCCGGGACGAGCAGCGTCAGAAGGGAGACACCGTACGCCTTCCAGCGGGGGAAGGACTCCGTCATGTCTGGGACCCTACTCTTCCTTTACCACGTGCAGGCGCACCTTGGGGGCTACCTCGTGATGCAGCCGGATGGGGATTTCGTAGTCCCCCAGCTTCTTGATGGGCTCGCGCAGGAGGATCTTGCGTTTCTCCACGGCGAAGCCAGCGCCGGCCAGCAGTTCGGCGATGTCCGTGGGCGTCACGGAGCCGTAGAGGACCTCCTGGTCGCCGGCCCGCTTGGCGATGGTCAGCTCCACGGCGGAGAATTTCTCAGCCAGGGCTTGCGCTTCCTCCTTGGCTTTGAGCTGGCGTAGGTCGTACATGCGCCGCTCCTGCTCCAGGACCTTCTGCGCACCCGGGGTGAACCGCATGGCCAGGCCCTTGGGCAGGAGGTAGTTGCGGGCGTAGCCGTCCTTCACGTTGACCACAGCCCCGCGGGCCCCGAGGTTATCCACTTCTTCTTTGAGGATGATCTTCATGGGGGCCTCCCTCCTAGTCCTGCGTGAACGGCAGAAGGGCCAGGTGGCGCGCCCGCTTGATCGCCGCCGTGAGCTGGCGCTGGTGGATGGAGCAGGTGCCCGAAATGCGCCGGGGGACGATCTTGGCCCGCTCGCGCAGGTAGCCGCCTAGCAGCTTGATGTCCTTGTAGTCGATGAAGGCTACGCCCGTGTCGCAGAACTTGCAGTACTTTTTGCGCTTGAACAGGTAGTCCTTCTTGTAAAAGGACTTCTTCTTGCCGTCTTTCGCGCCGCGTTTTCCGAATGCCATGGCCTTCCCCTACTCTTCCATCTCGAAATCGTCGCTGTAGATCTCCGAGTCGCCTTCGTCCGACGCGTGCTTCTTGCGTTTGGCGTAGCGCTCCTTCATGCGAGCCTCGGACTTGCGCTCCTCGTCCCTGCGGATGGTGAGATACCGCATGACGTTTTCATTGATGCGCAGGCGCGCCTCGATCTTGGCCACGCAGTCCTCCGCCTGGGATTCGTACTCGTAGAGGACGTAATACCCTTCGGTGAACTTGCGGATGGGATACGCGAGGGTCTTCTTGCCCCACCGCGTCACGACGATGCTGGTCCCGCCGAACCGCTCGGCGAGCTCGGTCTGAACGCCCGTAACCAGGGCCTCCAGGTCCGTCTCGCTCAAGTTGGGCGGAGACACGATGATGGTTTCGTACTGCTTCATCACGACCTCCTTACGGCCTACGGCCCCTCCCCCGGTGGGAGGAGCAAGGATGGCGAATGCGTATGGTAGCACGCGGCGGCGGGAATGTCCATTGGGGACAGGCGACAAGGGACAGGAGGCGCCAGGTGCGAGGCACGGGAGGTGAGCCGCGGGCGGAAGGTTACCACGCGGGATCGCATCTTTCTGCCTGGTCAGGCGGCTCCCCGCTCCCCGCTTCCCGCTCCCGGCCCTTCCAAGTATTCCCCTACCCTGCCGGCCACGGCCGTGGCGTTCTTGATGCAGTCGCCGACGGAGACGCCGTAGAGGAGATTTCCCGAGATGAAGGCCCCGGGATGGGCGGATTCGAAAGCCGACGCATCCTCCTTGCGCGCTCCGTGGCCGATGACGTACTGAGGGATGGCAGGCCGCCAGGCGACGATGCGGGAGAGGGCCGAATCGCCCGTGATGCCCAGGAGGGGGCGGATGTCTTCCACGGTGCGGCGAAGGATCTCCGCCTCGGGGGCCGCCACCCGGTCGCAGTGCATGGCACCTCCCACGAAGGCGGAGAGGGCCACGAACCCCTCCGGTGCCCTGGCGGGGAAAAGGGACGACGTGAACAGGCAGCCAAGGACGTGGCGGTGCTCCACCTCGGGCGCCAGGAACCCGAACCCGTCCAGGGGATGGGCCACGTGATCGCGGCGAAAACCCATGCAGACCAGGGCCACGTCCGCGTAGGGGAGGGACGCGATTTGCTGGGTGAAAGGGCCGCCCAGGGGCGCCAGCACCGCCCCCGTGGCCCTCGCCGGCAGCGCGCAGACCACGGCCTTGGCGGAGATCTCTTGGACGCCCTCCCTTTCGGATCTGGCCCGGATCAGGAAGCCAGCGCCGGCACGCTCAACGGCGAGGGCCGTGGTCTCGGACCTGTAGGCGTCCTTCAGGGAGGCGGCCAAGGTCTCCGGGAGAAATCCGAGCCCTTCCGGAAAGGAGAAAAGCCCCCCCGCCGGCGCCGGCCCTTTCCGCTTAGCGATGGCGCCGCGGATGAGGCTGCCGTGCTTCTCTTCGAGGGCGTAGATTTTGGCCGTGGCGTGGCGCACGGAGAGCCTCTCAGGATCGCCCGCGTAAACGCCGCTCACGAAGGGCCCCACGGCGTACTGGAGCAGTTCCTCCCCGAGCCGCCGGCGCACGAACCGGGCGATGGTTTCCTCCTCCGAGGCCCGGCCGACGAAAGGCTCCTTCATGAGCCGCAGTTTGGCGCCGAGGGAGAAGAGGGGCGTCGTGAGAAACCCCACGGGGCCGCCCGGCAAGGCGACGAGCCTGCCGCCCTTCACGATGAAACGCCGCTTGGCGGCGGGAGCCGCGCTGATGCGCTCGCCCAGAATGCCCGAGGCCTCGCAGAGGCGGTCGATTTCCAGGGCATTGTTCAAGACCGTGTTGGGGCCCAGCTCAAAGCGAAACCCTTCGCCCGCCCAGGTCGTGATGCTGCCCCCCGGCCTTCCACTCGCCTCCAGGCACACCAAGGAGTAGCCTTTTTCTCTCAGCCAAAAGGCCGCCGTGAGGCCGCTGATTCCGGCGCCGAGGATGGCTACATCAACACGATCTGTCATGGTGGCTCCATGGGTTTCTTCGTGGCCGGCGCGTGGGGGACCGGGTCATGCGCGAGTCCGCAACCAAGACGCGTCATCAACGGATGATCTTTCCTCAATCCCCGTTCGCCCCCGCGGCGTCACACGCGCGCTTGATCTTGGACGCCAGAGCCTGAATGAACCTGGGGTCCGTCTGCACCGTGGGGACGCGCCGGACGGCCATGCCGAGTTCGCGGGCCATGCCGCCGTACAGGACGTCCAGTTCATAGAGGGTCTCGCTGTGCTCGCTCACGAAGGCCACGGGCACCAGGACGATGTCCTTCACGCCCTCCTTCGCCCATTGATGCAGCGTCTGTTCCACGGAGGGCTCCAGCCACTTGGCCGGCCCCACCTTGCTCTGCCAGGCGAGGGACGCCCGGGGATGTGAGTGAGGCGTGAGGAGTGAGGAGTGAGGCGTGAGGAGTGAGGAGTGAGGTGTGAGGCGTGAGGAGTGAGGAGTGGGGGCGCCGGTGGCCGGGGGCCGGCCGCCAGCCGAGAACCGAGGACCGAAAGCCGAAGACCCGGAACTCGGCTCGGCTCCCTCCCGCTCCCCGCTCCCCGCTCCCTGGTCCCTGCCGACGGGCTCGCCCTCGACGCGGCCCGAGGGAATCTCCATAGGATCCAGCGCCAAGCCGAGCCTCGACGCCACGGCCCTCACGGTCAAGGCCACGTGGCCCGGGTACGGGTCCCGCTTGGCCACGGACAGCGGCAGGCCGTGGGCCGAAAAGAGGACTCTCGCTCCCGCGGGTGAGGCATCGAGGGCTTCTTTGACTCTCTCCGTGAGGGCCTCCAGATAACCCGCTTCGTCCCAGAAAGACCTGATCTCCACGATCTCTCCGCCGAAGCGCAGGTCTTCCAGGCACCGCCGGGCTTCGTTGATGGAGGAACCCGTGGTGGAGCGGGACTCTTGCGGGTAGAGGGGCAGGAGCACGACGCGGGTGAAGCCGCCGGGCCGCAGGACGCAGCAAATCTCGTCGATGAAGGGTGCCCAGTAGCGCATGCCCGTGAAGCACGTGAAGCCCTCTCCCAGGGCCGCTTCCAGCGCCTTGGCCTGGGCGTTGGTCTGCGCCAGGATAGGGCTGAATTGGCCCATGGCCTCGTAGTTCTTCTGGAGCACCGGCCCGCGCCGCCTGCCTGCCAGCCGGGCCACCAGGGGCCTGATGAGAGACGGAATGGGGATGAGATCGGGATCCAAGAAGATGTTGCGGATGTACGCCTCGCAGTCCTCGGCCTTCTCGGGACCGCCGTAGTTCATGAGGAGGACAGCCGTGCCGTTCATTGAGTCAATTATCTCCCTACATTTCAGGAGCGGGAAGCGGGGAGCGGGGAGCAGCGGCCACGAACCCCGGAGCCTTATTCCGCTCCCTGCTGCCTGCTCCCTGCTACCGTCCTTCTCACACCGTCCGGCTGAACCTCTTGGCACCGTCGCCTTTTCTCAGGTAAGCGTCGAAAGGCATGGCGATGTTGCGCACCAGGAGGCGTCCGAGGGGATGCACCTCGATCCGGTCGCCGTAGAGGCTGAGCAGCCCGTCTTCTTGCATGGGTTTGAGGTCCTCCAGGGCGTCGGCGAAGGTCCGGTCGAAGGGGATGCCGTACTGGTCCTCGATTTCTTTCTTATAGAGAACGAAGTGGCACATGAGGCGGGTGATGATGTCCCGGCGGAGGATGTCATCCTCTGTGAGGCGTACCCCTCGGAACACGGCCAGCCCCCCACCGTCCACGGCCTTTTGGTAGCTCTTCAGGTCCTTGTGGTTCTGGGAGTAGCTCGGCCCCACCTGCCCGATGGACGTGACGCCGATGCCGTACAGATCACACCCCGCCTTGGTCGTGTATCCCTGGAAGTTGCGATACAGGGTGCGGTTCTTCAGGGCGGTGAACAGCTCGTCCCCGGGCCGGGCGAAATGATCCATGCCGATGAACATGTAGCCCGTGTGCGTGAAGTGCTCCACGACCATCTCAAGGATGTTCAGCTTCTCCGCGGGTGAGGGCAGCGCCTCCCGCGGAATGGCCCGCTGGTGGCCGATCATGTCCGGAAGGTAGGCGAAGTTGAAGACGGCGATGCGGTCGGGGCCGATGGCGGCGATCTTCTCCACCGTGTCCCGGAACCGCTCGGTGGTCTGGTAAGGCAAGCCGTAGATGAGGTCCACGTTGATGGATTCAAACTTGAGATCGCGGCATCTGTCGATGATGCGCCGGGTGAGCGCCTCGGGCTGGATGCGGTGGACCGCCTCCTGCACCTTCGGGTCGAAATCCTGAATCCCCATGCTGATGCGGTTGAACCCGCTGCGCGCGAAGAATTCCAGGTGTTCGTCGGTCACTTCGCGGGGGTCGATTTCCACGCCGATCTCCGCCTTCGGTGCGATCTCGAACCGGGCCGTGATCCCGTCCCAGAGACGCTTGAGCACGGGAGCCGGGATGAAGGTGGGCGTGCCGCCGCCCCAGTGGATCTGCACCACCTGGCGGCCCTTCTTCATGCGCGAGGCCAGGGCGTCCATTTCGCGGAAGACGTGGTCCACGTAAACGTCGCCCAGGCTACGGTCCTTGGTGAACGTCACGTTGCAGCCGCAAAAGTAGCAGACCGACTTGCAGAAGGGCAGGTGGAAGTAGAGGCTGAGGGGCGCCGGCTGGTCCAGGGCGTTGGTTTCCCTGATGACGCCTGCGTAGGCCGCGGCGTCGAAGTCCTCGTGAAAATAGGGGGCCGTGGGATAGGAGGTATACCGCGGCCCGGGGCGGTCATACTTGAGGATCATCTGTTTATCGAAAACCGGTGCATCCCATCGTTCAGCCATCGTCGCGGGTCTCCCTTCGGAGAATATCGCAATGGAGCGATGAGGCGATGAAGCAGTTGAGTCGTAAGGCGATTGCGCGTCTTGCGTCCAGCGTCCCTATATCTCTTTCCTGCCCAGCCGGTGGACTGCCTCGACGAGGTGCTGGGCCGCCTCCACCGGCGTGTCTGGAAGAATTCCATGGCCCAAGTTGAAAATATGGCCCTGCAAGGGGGCCTCCGCGAGCACCCGGCCCGCTTCTCGCTCGATGACCGCCGGACCTCCGTAAAGGACCATGGGGTCCAGGTTCCCCTGCAGCGCCACGGCACCGCGCGTGCGCTCCCAGCTTTCCGCGAGGGACAACCGCCAGTCCACCGAGAGAACGTCAACACCGGAGGCGGCCGTCTCTTCCAGGAAGGGCGCGCTTCCGTTCACATATAGGATGATGGGCACGCCCAAGTGCTTGAGGGCTTGCACCACTTTCCGGGTGGAAGGCAAGGCAAACTCCCGGTAGAGGCGGCGGGAGAGGACGCCGGCCCAGGTGTCGAAGAGCTGAAGCGCTTGCACCCCCGCTTCCACCTGGGCCGAGCAGTAGGCGATCACGGTCTCCGCGAGCATGTCCAACAGGGCCGTGAATCCCTCCGGGTCTCCGTACATCCAGGCGAGCGTGTGGCGGAAAGACTTGGACCCGCCTCCCTCCACGAGATACGAAGCCAGCGTAAAGGGAGCGCCTGAAAACCCGATGAGAGGCACCTTCGGGTCCAACTCCCGCCGGATGAGCGTGACGGCGTCCATCACGAAGCCCGTCTCCGACCGGGGATCGGGTACGTGCAGCCCAGCCACCTGCTGGCGGGTGCGGACGGCGGAGAGTTTGGGGCCTTCGCCCTCGGTGAACGCCAGATCCGCGCCCATGGCTTCCACGGGGATCAGGATGTCCGAGAAGAGGATGGCCGCGTCTACCTTGAGGATTTGGACCGGCTGGAGGGTGACCTCGCACGCCAAGTCGGGGGTCTTGCACAGGGTCAGGAAATCGCCCGCCCGAGCGCGAGTGGCGCGGTATTGAGGCAGGTAGCGCCCCGCTTGGCGCATGATCCATACGGGGGTTGTATCCACCGGCTGACGCCGGCACGCCTTGAGGAAGCGTCCATCACCGGGCACTGGGGCCTCCTTCCGAGGGCCGCCCATGGCCGGCGCCCGAGGCACCGTGGCGGCGTGGCTGGACAGTCATTATATTGGAAAGGCGTGAAGGTTGCCAACGCAGGGGGGAAGGCCCCACGCACCTTACACGGCGGGGAGCCGTGCCCCGAAAGAAGGCTGAGAGAGCCTCCAGCGGGGGCGGCCCAAGGACGCACGGGGAGGATTTGAACA
>JAKBES010000386.1 GCA_021833665.1 Acidobacteriota bacterium | reverse complement strand
TCGTAGGGCTTGGCAGCGTAGTCGGCATCCACCTTCATGAAGCCGCTGGGCGCGAAGAGCCGGTCCGTGATGTCGGCCCCGGCGCGATCGAAGGCCTTGAGGCCCACGCCACGGAAGGGCGGCAGCAGCATGGCCATGTCGAAGGCGATCTCGCCCTCGGTGCCGTCCAGGAACTCGTAGGTGGCGCGGCCCGGCTCGAGCCCCTGCACGTGGGCCCGGGTGATCCACTCGATGCCGCGCTCCGCGAAGAGGGATTCCGTGAAGATCTTGCTGGGGGTGACGTAGCCCCCCCGGCGGATGTGGATGCCGTCCATCCCGAAATCGCCCAGCTCGTACTCGTTGGTGAGGTAGACGATCTCCGCCTTGTCCCGCACCCCGCGGGCCCGCAGCTCGAACTCCAGGTTCACCAGGTACTCGAAGGCCGCGCCCTGACAGGTGCAGAGGCCGTGGCCCACGCCCACCAGGAACCGCTTGTGCTCGCCCCGCTTCATGCGCTGGACCTGCTCGTCGAAGGCGCCGGCGGCCTGGTGCGCGTGCTCCGCCGTGCAGACCGAGAAGCTGTGCCCCTCGGGCCCCAGCCCCGGCGTGGCCTCGAAGGCCAGCTTCGGCCCCGTGGCGTTGATGAGGAAGTCGTAGGGGACACGGCTCCGCAACCCGCCCTCGCCCGGCAGGGTGGACTCCACCTCCACGAAGGGCTGGGTGGCGTCGGCCTCCCCTTCCGGATGCAGGGCCACCGCCCGCGCCTGGCGGAAGGCGATGCCGTGCCGCGCGTACACGGGCGCCAGGGGGAACAGCACCTGCCGCGGCTGCAGCAGGCCCACCCCCACCCAGATGTTCGAGGGGATCCAGTTGTAGTCCGGCTTGGGCGAGACCACCGTCACCTCGGCCTTCGATCCCAGCCATTTCTTGAGGAAGCTGGCGGCCGTGTGCCCCGCCACCCCTGCGCCCAGCACCACCACCCGCGTCGCCGCCATGGGCCCTCCGCCCCGGAAATGCGGCCTCAGTCAAGCACCAACGGGGATGGGAGTCCAACGACCCGGGGGTCCCAAGAGCCCAAAAGCCCGCGGTCCGCCTATTCCAGGGAATCCAGGGGAACGAGGTGCCCGGATCGTTGGAGGTGCTTCTCTAGCAACGCTCGTGTCTCAGCGGATGGGTCGAGGGCCAGGGCCCTCTTCACCATAACCTTCGCCTCCTCCGGCCTTCCGACGGCGACAAGGGCTTCGAGCCCGGATGCCGCGAGTTCCAGCCATCGGGCCTGGAAGATTCGTCTGAGGGCCGGATCCTTCGGGAGCATGGATTCCTGGCGGGCGATCTCGCCAAGGAGGTCCCCGGGGGACCGGACCTGCAGGGCATCGGCGTACCGTCTCTGGGCCATCAGCAGGTCCCAGACAGAAGGGCCCAGCGTCTTCCGTCCAGGAGAGTCTGGGGGCAGCTGATCGAAGGTTCCGAGGGTGGCCTGGTCCTCCTTCAGGGCATGGTTGAGCGAGGTGAGATCCAGCGCGAGCGACGCATCCCCCGGTGAGGCCAAAAACAGGCGCAGGGCCACCTCGCGGTGCTGCCGCAGGGAGTCGAGCGCGGGGGGATAGACCCGGCCCAGCCTCTGCCAATCCGACAGCAGGAAGGAGTTGCGCACCCCATAGGACGCCGGATTCCTCTTCATCCCGTCGTCATAGAGCCAGAGGTACTCCTTGAGGGCCTCTTCATGCTGCCCTTGCTGCATCAGCACCCTGGCCAGGTTCTGGCGGGCGTTCACCTGGCCCTTCAGATCGTCCTGCCCCGCGTCCACAACCGCCTTCCGGGCGCGGTCCAGCGCGGTGATGCCCTTGAGCGCACCCTGGAAGGACGTGATGAAGGCCGCTGGATCCTGGTATCCGACCATGCGGTCCAGGACCAAGCCATCCGGCCTCAGGAGCAGGATCGTGGGGTACGCGTTGATCGCATACGTCCGGCTGAGGGCGGGATCCCTCTCGGCATCGATCTTCAGAGGGATCGCTTCCTGCTTCAGGAGCGCGATGACCTTCTCGTCCCTCCAGGTGGTGCGGTCCAGCAGCTTGCAGGGGCCGCACCAGGTCGTGTAGAAGTCGATGAGAACCACACGGCGCTGCTCGGCGGCCTTGGCCAGGGCCCGGTCGACAGGCAGGTCCAGAAACAAGCCTTCACGAGGATTCGCCCTGGCCGCGTCCGACGAGACCAGCGGAAAATCGGCGGTCGCAGGTGGGGCCAGGAATGCAGCTCCAGCGCCATGAAGGGGAAGAATCGCTGTACCCAGGCCCAGAAGACCCACCTGAAGAAGAGGCGCCCGTATGCGCATCAGTGCTCCTTTCATGTGACCTGGTTTGGTGGCTGTGGCTGTGGCTGATCAATTGATTGGGAGTCTGAGGGGCCTGTGTCGATTTCGGGTCACCGGATTGTCAGACCCTTCGATCGGATCCTGCCCCGTGACGGAAGCCTCCCCTCGGCGGTCTGAATTCGACGCGCCGCACCTCGCCCTCCGAGCGGCCTCCAGCGTCGGTGGCATAACCTCCTCGCCGGGTCCCGACTCCGAACGTCCCCCGCGCATGGGCTTGGACATGCGACGAAGGCCACCTTGCGGCGGCCTTCTGCGTCGGTGGCATAACCTCCTCGCCGGGTCCCGACTCCGAACGCGCCAATGGCGCGTCCTCCGTCACCCGGCGGTCGGTTACATCTGGTCCTTCAGGCCCTTGGCCGTCCTGGCTCGGGCCTCCGGCCCTCGGGGCTTCGCCCCCGCCATCGGCTTCGCCGATGCGGCCCTATCCTCCAGGTATCGCACGCGGACGTGCTCCCGCTCG
This sequence comes from Acidobacteriota bacterium, assembly GCA_021833665.1. GTDB lineage: Bacteria > Acidobacteriota > UBA4820 > UBA4820 > DSQY01 > JAKAJA01. The sequence goes on along the minus strand of JAKBES010000386.1, from coordinate 34 downwards.
CAAGCTCGCGGACCTGGAGCCTCCCCTCCGCTTC
>JAKBES010000094.1 GCA_021833665.1 Acidobacteriota bacterium | reverse complement strand
GCGGAGGCCATCCTTAAAAGTTTGCAGCCGGACGAGTTCAGCGAACCGCCCCAAGATACGGAGGTAGGCCTGTGGCTCCGGTGGAAGGGCGGCGACCACGGTTCGGATCTGCTGGAGAAGATGGATGCCCTCGTTCAGACCAAGCGGCTGGAGGCGCAGACCGACGCCGAGGCCCGCGCGCTCCTGCCCCTGCTTCTTTGGCGCGCCGCGGATATGAAGGCCGAGTCGGGGGAGACGGCGGCGGCCGGACGGCTTCTGGCCGAAGCCAAGGCCACGGCACCCGCCTCCTGGCAAGGATGCCTCCGCAGGTGAGCTTCCCCTCGCACCGCGAACACCGGCCGTCAAGCTTCCTTGACGTTTTCTCGGCCGGCGTCAAAGGTTCTTGACGCAGGCTCCGCTCGGAACCCTTTTCAAACCAAGCCTTAGCAGCCACATGTGCGCTGGCAGCGCTCTTGCAAGACTCCAAATTTGGAGGGGGAGGGTTGCCGTGTCCAACACGCCGCCGCGAAAGGTCCACCTAAAGATTGCTGCCATCGACCAGCTTCTGAGGGCAAGGCGTGGCGTTACCCTTGCGGCCTTGGCGGCGGAGTTGGGGGTGACCGAGCGGTCGGTGTGCCGGTATTTGGCCCAGATGAAGAGCGAGTTGCACCTGCCCGTGGCCCACTCCCCCGAGCGCCACTACCATTACGTGGACCCGTCTCCCCTTTTCGTGTTCCACCAGGCTGGACAGTCCGCTCCGCTGCGGCCTCACCCTCCCGCGGAGCGGGCCGTCCCGCCGTCTCTCTCCATCATCGAGCAGATCCACGGAGCCCTTTACGGCCGCAGCAAGATCGTCCTCACGAGCCCCTTGGAGGCTTCCCCGGTCCTGGCGCACCCGTATTTCCTGTCGCGCCTCGCCGGGGAGCTGGTCCTCTTCGGGTCTTTGCCCCACCAGAAAGCGCTGCTCAATCTCCCCCTTCACCAGATTTCGGCGGTGCAGGTGCTCGGCGAGCGATTTGACGACGAGCTGGCGGAGGGCCCAAAGGTCAGGCACGGCGAGGGGTGGCTCCCGGCGGGAACGGCTTGCCAGGTGTGCCTCCGGTTCCCCTCCTGGGCCTTCTGGGCCGCCAACCTGCGCGTCTGCGCTCGTCAGACGGTGACAGGGCAAGGCCGGAGCATACTCATCCGCTTCACCACGAACGACGTGGAGGCTCTGCGCCGGTTTGTCCTCGCCCTGGAAGGGGTCGTCTTCGTGGAGGAGCCGGCTCACCTGCGGTCGCAGCTTGGCCCGCACCTCAAGGCCGGAGGAGCCACCTACCTCCCGCTCCCCCAAGACCGCGATACCCCTCCCCTTTCCTGAGCCGACTTCACGAACCCGACGAGATAGAGGCTCCCCGCCACCACCACCACCCCATCACGTCCCGCCCACACGGCCGCCTCGTGCACAGCCCGCATGGGATCCTCCTGGACCCTGATCCGAGGTGAGGGAAAGGCAAGGGCCAATTCGGATGGGTCCATGCACCTGGGCACGGGGACGCGCGTGAGCCAGAGCGCGCCGAAGAGAGGGAGAAGGAGGCCGAGCATGTCTCCTGCCGGCTTGTCTTTCATGACCGCGAAGACGAGGGCGCGGTTGGGTTGGGGCAGTCCGGTCACAAAGTCGGCGAGGACCCTGCATCCATCGGGGTTGTGGGCTCCATCCAGGTAAAGGCCGGGCTCCCGGCCCACGAGCTCCAGCCGGCCCGGCCAGCGGGCCGAGGCGATCCCCTCCGAAAGGGCCGATACGGGGACGGGCCATCCCAAGTCCATCAGCGCCCAGCACGCCCTCACCGCCAGGGCGGCGTTTTCAATCTGGTGCCTGCCGGGCAGGTTCGGATAGGGGAGTTCGGCGGATTGGTTCCCGCACGCGAGGCGCCAGGATCCTTCGCCCCGGGCAAGGCGGCACTCTCCAAGGGCATGCAGAGGGGTGCCCAGGACGCGGGCGCACCGGCGAAGGGTTTCCAGCGCTATGCCTTCCGCCGCGGCGGTGAAGGCGGGAACTCCGGGCCGGAAAATGCCGGCCTTTTCCCGGGCGATGTTCTCCAGGCCTTGGCCGAGATAGTCCTCGTGGTCCAGGGAGATGTTGGTCACCAGGCTCAGGACCGGTTCAGCGATGTTGGTGCAGTCGAGCCGACCTCCCAGGCCCACTTCCAGAACCGCCACGTCCACGCGGGAACGGCGGAAGTGCTCGAAGGCCGACAGAGTGAGGGCCTCGAAATAGGTGGGCGGGGCGGGCAACTCGCCGCGAGCCACGGACGCCTCCGCTTCCTGACGCACGCGGGTCAGACAGGAGGCGAAGGCCTCCTCCGCGATGAGGGTCCCGTCCACGCTCACCCTCTCCCGGACGTCCACCAAGTGCGGAGAGGTGTACAACCCCACCCGGAAACCCGAGGCCCGCAGGATGCTGGCGAGGAGGCTGGAGGTGGACCCCTTTCCGTTGGTTCCCCCCACGATGAGGCAGGGATAGGCGCGCTGCGGATCCCCCATGCGCATGGCCAGGTGGCGGGTGTGATCGAGCCCCACCCTTACGCCGAGGGCCGCGAGCGCTTCGAGATAATCCAGGGATTCGGAGAGATTCATGTCATCCGGTCTTGCCGGTGAACATCTGGACGAGGGAGACGAGGGTGGCCCGCATCTGGCTCCTGTGAACCACCATGTCGATCATGCCCTTTTCCAGAAGGAACTCGGAGCGCTGGAAGCCCTCGGGGAGGGTCTGACGGATGGTCTGCTCGATGACCCGGGGGCCGGCGAAACCGATGAGGGCTTTGGGCTCGGCCAGGTTCACGTCGCCCAGCATGGCGAAGGAGGCCGTGACGCCGCCCGTGGTGGGATCGGTCATGACGGAAATGTAGGGAACCCGTCCCTCATGGAGCCTGGCCAGGGCCGCGGCCACCTTGCCCATCTGCATGAGGGACAGGACCGACTCCTGCATGCGGGCTCCCCCCGAGCAGGAGATGACCACCAGGGGCGCCTTGCGCCTGAGGGCCTCCTCGGCGGCGCGGGTGATCTTCTCTCCCACGACGCTGCCCATGGAGCCCCCCATGAAGGCGTATTCCATGGCGGAGATGATGACGGGAACTCCGCCCATGGTCCCCCTCGCGTTGATGACCGCGTCCTTCAGGCCCGTCTGCCGCTGGTACTGGATGATTCGGTCCGCGTAGCGTTTCGAGTCCTTGAACTCCAGGGGGTCGGCGGGGGCCACCTCCGAATCGAACTCCTCGTAGGCCCCCTCGTCGAAGAGGGCCTCGAGCCGCTCTCGGGCGGAGATGCGGAAGTGATAGTTGCACTTGGGGCAGACCTGCCCGTTCTCGGCCACCGTTTGGGAGAACATGATCTGGCCGCAAGACTCGCACTTGGTCCAGAGCCCTTCGGGCACACGGACGGCGCGTTCCTCGCCGCTGGGCACTTCCGGTTTCTTCTTCTGTCTGAACCACATGGCCCCGTCTCCCGCCCAAGGAGTATACCGGAACCCTCCCCGGCGGGCAAAAGGACCCGGCGGATGTGGTAGACTCCCGGAGTTGGAGGGCGTCGTGCGGGTTCTTCGCTGGGTCCTTTACGCGTGTCTCTTCGGGCTGGGAGTGGCGGCCGGGGGGTACCTGCTCATTCGAATCTCGTTCTCGGGCACCCACGCCGTGGTTCCGCCCGTCGTTGGCCTTACGAGCGCCCAGGCCCAATTCGAGGCCCGGCGGGCACATCTGCTTTTTGCCGTGCAGGACGAGCGCTATGATCTTACGACCCCCAAGGGCAACGTGGTGACGCAGAACCCCCCGGCGGGAATGGAGGCCCGGCGCGGCAACACCCTCGCCGTCGTGCTGAGCAAGGGCATCGAGCGGGTGGACATGCCGGACGTGCTGGGGCGGCGCATGGATGAGGCGCAGATCGGCCTGCGGCAGGCCAGGGTAAGGCTCGTGTCCACGGCCTTTATCCACGGGCCGCAGCCGGCCCAGACCGTTCTCGCGCAGGACCCTCCGCCAGACGCCGTCGTTCCCAGGGACTCGGACGTGTCCCTGCTCGTGAGCGCCGGCCCCCCTTCCTACGTATTCGTGACGCCCGACCTCTCGGGCATGCCCGCCCAGCGGGCCCAGTTGGAGCTCCAGGGCTACGGCATCCAAGCGGCTTCCGTGCGGACCGTGAAGGACCCCTCGGCCCCTCCCGGAACGGTCGCCGGCCAAACTCCGGCCCCGGGCATGCCCCTGGGGCGGCAGGACCTGGTCCAGCTCACGGTGACCGGCCCGTGAGCCGCCTCCTTGCCCCCAGCATCCTCTCGGCGGACTTCTCCCGCCTCGCGGAGGACGTGGCCAAGGTGGAGTCCTCCAGCGGACTGCTCCACGTGGACGTCATGGACGGCCATTTCGTCCCCAACATCACCCTGGGCCCGCCCGTGGTGGCATGCCTCAAGGGCGTCACGGCGCTGCCCCTGGACTGCCATCTTATGATCGAAAGCCCGGACCGTTACCTGGCCGCCTTCGCGGCCGCCGGCGCCAGCTATCTCTCCGTGCACCAGGAGGCCTGCCCCCACCTGCACCGGACGGTGCAAGCCATCCGCCAGGAGGGGATGCACCCCGGGGTGGCCCTCAACCCGGCCACACCCGTGGAAACCCTGGACGTCATCCTTCCGGACCTGGACTTCGTGCTGGTCATGAGCGTAAACCCCGGCTTCGGGGGCCAGAAGTTCCTCCCTCTGGCCTTGGGCAAGATCCGCGCCCTCCGCCGGGCCGCCACGGAGCGCGGTCTGGATCTGGCCATCGAGGTGGACGGAGGCGTGGCGAGGGAGACCCTCCCGTCCCTTCTGGAGGCGGGAGCCGACTGGTTCGTGGCCGGCAGCGCCATTTTCGGCGCCCGTGACCCGTCCCTCGCGGCCCGGAGCCTGCGGGAGATGCTGGATGCTTGAATCCACCTCCACCTTGCGCGTGCGCTACGTGGAAACGGACCAGATGGGCATCGTCCACCACTCCGCCTATTTGGCCTGGATGGAAGTGGCCCGCACCGACTTTTTGCGCCAGCGGGGGCTGCCTTACAAGGAGCTGGAAGAGCGCGGCGTCCGCATGCCCGTGCTGAGGGTGGAAGTGCAGTATGTCCAGCCGGCCCTCTATGACGACGAGATCCTCGTGAAGGCACGTCTGGCCCAGGCGGGCGGCGTCCGCTTCAGCTTCGAGTACGAAATGGTCAGAGCGCGGGACGGGCGGCTGCTCTGCCGCGGCCGAACCGATCACGCGTCCACGGACCTTTCGGGCCGGCCCAAGCGCATGCCGAAAGCATTGGCACGACAGATAGGAGGCGACATTGAACCGGGGTAAAGTGCTCCTAGCGGCGGGGTTGGCGGCGGCGATCCTTCTCACCGCCTGCCATCACAACCGTCCCAAGAAGAACGCCCACGAGGCAGCCACCACCGTGGTGCCCGTGGCCACGCTGTACGAAAAAGGCCTCCAGGCGATGAAAAAGAAGAAGCCCGCCACGGCGAGGCGCTTCTTCGACCAGATCGCGCTGCGAGAGGACGCGGGCGAATACAAGGACAAAGCAGCCATCGCCACGGCGGATGCCTTCTACCAGGAACACACCCTGGAATCCTACGCCGAGGCCATCAGCCGCTACCAATCGTTCCTTGCCTTCCACCCCACGCATCCTCAGGCCCCCTACTGCCAGTTCCGCATCGGCGAATGCTGGTACGAGGAGATGGACACCCCGGACCGGGACACGTCCGCCGCCCTCTACGCCAAGCAGGCGTACCAGGCGGTCATCGAGAACTATCCCAACAGCCCTTACGCGGCGGAAGCCGTGAAGAAGGTGGCTCGAGTCAACGACGTCCTGGCCGCCCACGAGATTCGCATCGGGGACTGGTACCTCAAGGACGGCCACCCCAAGGGCGCCATCGCGAGGTACCGCGGGGTCATCGAGAAATACCCCAAGTACTGGAACATGCCCGCGGTCTACTTCCGGCTGGGCGAGGCCCTCTACCGGGACGGACAGGACAAGGAGGCCCTGCTGTACTTCACCCGCATCACCCAGCAGGTGCCCGGCACGACCCTGGCCAAGAACGCGCAAAAGAACATCGACCGCATTCAGCGGAAGGAGACGGCCCGCACCAAGCAAGACAAGGAGACCTTCAAGGAGCCCCTCGTCCCCAAGGAGAAGCACGCGAAAGCGCACTGGTGGCAATTCTGGAAGTGAAGTTTGCGCCATGGAGGGGTATAGATGAGCAACCCTGAACGCAAGGGCGGCCACGAGCCGGTGGTCCCCGCGAGCCAGAACCTTCCCGAGATCACCTTCAAGGCCCTCATCCTAGGGATCCTGTTGGCCGTTATCCTGGCCGCGGCCAATGCCTACCTGGGGCTCTTCGCGGGCATGACGGTCTCCGCCTCCATTCCCGCGGCGGTCATCTCCATGACCCTCTTCTCCCTCCTGACAAAGCGGCACAATATCCTGGAGAACAACATCGTCCAGACGGCAGCCTCGGCGGGGGAGGCGGTGGCCGCGGCGGCCGTGTTCACCATCCCGGGCCTGGTCATCTTGGGATTCTGGAAGGATTACGACTACCTTCAGACCTTCCTCATCTGCGCCCTGGGAGGAACCATCGGCGTCCTTTTCTCTGTCCCCTTGCGCCGCGCTCTCGTGGTCCAGGGAGGCAAGGAGATCAAGTTCCCCGAAGGCATCGCCACGGCCGAAGTCCTCAAGGCCGGCCAGAGCGGCGAGAAAGGCAGCCTCTCCACCATCATCGCCGCGGGGGCCATCGGCGGCGTCCTGAAGATCTGCCAGGACGCGGGCCTGAAGCTGTGGTCCTCCACCCTCGAGCTGGCCACCCGGGTGGGGGGCAGCGTGGCCTACGTGGGCCTGGACCTCTCGCCGGCCCTTCTGGGCGTAGGATACATCGTGGGCCTGAACATCGCCGTGCTGGTTTTCGCCGGCGGTGCCATTTCGTGGTGGATCGCCATCCCCCTCTACTCGGCCATCCACGGGCTGCCCCAGGCGGGCTCGGCCGTGGAGGCCGCCACCTTGGTGTGGAAGGACCAGATCAGGTACCTGGGCGTGGGCGCCATGTGCGTGGGCGGATTTTGGGCCCTCATTCAGCTCCGCGGCCAGCTTCTCTCGGGCGTCAAGAGCGGCCTCGCCGCGTTCCAGTCCGAGCAGGGGGGAAGCGGCGTGGAGCGGACGGACCGTGACATCCCCATGATCTGGGTGCTGGTCTTCTCGGCCCTCTCCGTGATTCCCCTCTTCTTCGTGTACCAGCTCGTGGTTCAGCGGGCCGTGGTGAGCCTCGTCATGGCCGTGATCATGCTGGTGGCGGGGTTCCTTTTCGCCGCCGTGGCCGGCTACATGGCGGGCCTCGTGGGATCCTCCAACAACCCCATCTCGGGGGTGACCATCTCGACGATCCTTTTCGCCTCTCTGGTCCTTCTGCTCTTCATGGGCCACGGCAACCCCGCGGGCCCGGCGGCGGCCATCCTCATCGGCGCCGTGGTGTGCTGCGCCGCGTCCATCGCCGGAGACAACCTCCAGGACTTGAAGGCCGGCTACCTCGTGGGCTCCACCCCATGGAAACAGGAATTCATGCTCATCGTGGGAGTCCTCTCCTCGGCCCTTGTCATCGCCCCCGTGCTGAAGGTCCTCAACCTCAAGTACGGCGTGGGCGTTCCCATGAACGCCGACGCTGCTTGGATGGCGGCCCATCCCAACCCCCTCGCGGCCCCCCAGGCGACCCTCATGGCCTCCGTGTCCAAGGGCGTTTTTATGGGCGGCCTGCCCTGGGCCATGGTGGCCATCGGCGCGTGCATCGCCGTGGCCATCATCGTGCTGGACCAGGTCCTCAAAGCCAAGGGCAGCGAATTCAGGACCCCCGTGCTCGCGGTGGCGGTTGGGATTTACCTCCCCTTCAGCCTCTCCACGCCCATCCTCGTGGGTGGCCTCGTGGCCTACTTCGCCACGCGCCTGCGCACCAAGACCGCCAGGGGCGCCTCCGCCGACCTGCTGACCCGCCTCAAGGCCGCTGAAGCAGAAGGCGACCGCAAGGGCCTCCTCTTTGCCTCGGGCCTCATCACGGGCGAGGCCCTCATGGGCATCCTGCTGGCCGTTCCCATCACCTTGGCGGGCATCTGGCCCGTCCTCAAGGGCGATTTCATGGCCATCTTCCCTGAGCCCCCCGCGGGCGGCTGGCCGGGGCTCGCCGTCCTGGCCATCGTGGTCTACCTCCTCTACCGCGTGGTGGTGGCCCCCACGAAGAAGGTCAGGTAAGAGGGAGGCGAGGTTCAGGGGCGAACGCAGAAGGTTGAGCCATAAGCCAAGGGGAGGAGTGAGGCGCGGTCCTCACTCCTCCCCTGGCAGTTAGTAGTGAACAGTGAGGAGTGAGGAGTGAGGAGTGAGGAGTTAAGGACCGCCCGCCCACGAAACTTCATTCCCCAAACTTCTTACTTTTCACTTTTCACTTGTTACTTGTCCCTTCCCCCGCCTCAGCTCCACTTGTCCAGTAGACGCTGCGCTTCGGCCTTGATGCTCGTTTGCTCCGGAGCCCACCGGGGATCGGGAGTCATAGAGACAATGCCCTTGAGCTGGTCCATGGCCTTCTCTTTCATTCCTTCGTCCTTGTAGGTCTCGGCCAGGTAAAGCTTGGTGAGCGCGTTGGTGGGGGCCCCCTTCAGGGACGATTCCAAATACTGGATAGACTTCTTGTTGTCGCCGCCTTTAAAGCCGGGCAGCTTGAAGTAGAGGCGGCCCAAAACCCTGTCGGGGCCGTAGCCTTCCACCGAGGGGTCCAGCTCCATGCAGGTCTGCATCTCCTGCTTGATGCCCGGCACCATGGCCAGGGACTTGAAGATGCCCTTGGTCTCACCGTAAACGCCGTAAAGAACCCCCAGCCAGAAGTGGCCTTCGACCCCTTTCGGTTCGAGGGCCACGGCGGCCTTGGCCCGGTCGATGCCGTCTTGATAAAGGGCGAGGAGGTCCTTGTCGGGTGCATCCTTGAGGGCGTAGTGCCCGTCGTAGTAGCACGCCCGCGCCCCTTCCCAGAGGGCGTCATAGGCTTGGGGGCCGCCGGCCTTCGCGGCCAGGGCGTAGAGGTCCACCGCCTGCTTGGCCTGGACAGGGTTGGCCCTCTGCTCGTAAGCCGCGCGGGCCTTGGCCAGCAGGTCCGGTGCTGCGTCCTGAGCCCGAGCCGCGAAGCCGCCTCCCAGGATCACGGCCCCCGCCAAGACCACCATCGCCTTTCTCATGTCGTCCTCCTTCTGGCCCTTATTTTACCCGAAGTCACCCGCGAATCGGGCGCCCCGGAGCGTCCCGTTGCGGTTCCGAAAGAAAGCCGTGATAGCCAGGAAACAGGCCGCCCTTCTACTGCTCATCCAGGATGTGCCTCCGAGGATGGAGGTACCAAGTTGGAGCGATTCGAAAGGAGGTTCGAAGTGAGGACATGGATGAGGACGTTAGCCATGGGGTGCCTGATCGTGTTGGCCGCGGGAGTGGCCGCCGCGGCCCAGGAGACGGAGGGGCTCGATCCCTTGCTTAGGATCCTGGTGGAGAACAAGGTCATCACCGTGGACCAGGCCAAGGCCGTTCAGGCGGAGTACGCCAAGCAGAAAGCCCAAGAAACGTCGGTCCTCAAGGAGGACATCAGCAACCAGGTGGGCTCGGACCTGAAGAAGGGCGCCCCCGCGGTGCCGGAGGCCCTCAAGAACCTCCACATCGGCGGCCTGGCCTACATCTCCTTCCAGAACGGCAGCAAATACGCCGGCACCGCCAACCAGACGTCGTCCTACAGCGACTTCGTCCTCAAGCGCGGCTACTTCGACGTGCAGGACGACATCACCCCCTATCTGACGGGGCGCATCACCACCGATATCACCCGCGACAGCACGGGTGACTGGAAACCGCGCATCAAATACCTCTACGCGAAGTTCCACTGGGACGACAAGGGCACGGGTTTCGTCTCGCAGCCCTACGTGGAGCTGGGCCAGGTGCACGTGCCGTGGCACGACTACGAGGAGTCCATCAACGGCTTCCGCATGCAGGACGAGATGTTCATCGAACGCAACGGCATCTTCAACAGCGCGGACATGGGTGCCATGGTGGGCGGGAACTTCGGCGGCCAGATGTCCGCCGACTACAAGAAGAACGTGAACAGCGCCTATGCGGGCCGCTACGGCAGCTTCCAGGCGGGCCTCTACACCGGCGGAGGCTACCACGCCGCCGAGAAGAACCAGAACAAGGTGTTCGAAGGCCGGATCAGCGTCCGCCCCTTCCCCGATGTCATACCGGGTCTCCAGTTCACGGCCTTCGGCGTGAGCGGCAAGGGCAACCTGGCTCAGGTGCCGGGCAAGGAACTGCCTGACTGGACCGGATGGGATGGCATGGTCTCCTATGAAAGCCACTACGTCACCGCCACGGCCCAGTACCTGGACTTCAAGGGCAACCAGGCCGGCACGGCGCTGAACGCCGACGGGACGGCTCGCAAGCAAAAGGGCTACTCCTTCTTCGTCCGCGCCAGCTTCCCCCCGGACACCCGATGGGGCGTCATCGGGCGCTACGACCGCTTTGATCCTAACCCGGACGGGGCTCCCACCCTCGTGGACGACGTGCAGAAGACCCTCATCGGCGGCGTCTTCTACAACGTCTACAAGGACAACAGATTCCTCCTCGACTATCAGGTGAAGCAGCACAACGACCCCAAGATCCCGGACGAGAAGCGGGTCCAGCTCACCTTCCAGCTCAAGTTCTAGAAAACTCCAATCCTCCATCCCTCCGAGCGCCCCTCGCGGGGCGCTCATTTTCTTGCTCGGAGCGCGGGCGCCCGCGCTACATGGACCCAATGACCACGCGCACGAGGGGCAGAGGGATGCGCACTCCCTCGTTTGACGGACCGAGGGCGGCTTTCTATAATGAGGAAGCTAGCAAGCGGCCCGTGCCCTTCGTGCACTGGATGCGAAGGGCCGAGGCACGCGGGGAGGAGGACGGGGTTGGCCAATCTCGAGTTTCGCTGTCCCTCATGCATGGCCCCTTTTGTGGTCCCCGCCGAACGCATCCCTCCCGCCGGAGGACGCGGCAAGTGCACCTCCTGCGGCGCCCCTTTGGTCATCTTCTCCGACGGGCGCATCATCCTCGCCCCGGCCGCGGGCATGCCGGCGGTGGCTCCCGCCCCCCCCGCACCCGTGGACGATCCCATTTGGGAGATCCGCCTCACCAACCCCAATCCCGACTTTCGCCCGGGCCCCTACCGCCTCCAGGACCTTCGCCAGATGGTGCTGAGCGGCGGGTTGTTTGAAAACGACCTGGCCCGGGTCATGGACGATGACTGGCAACCGGTCCGCTCCTTCCCGGCGCTCTACAAAATCTTCGCCGAAAAAGTGCAGATCGAGAAGGAGGTCCACGGGGATGAGGACCACTGCGCGAACCACCGCGACCAGGCCGCCGGATGGCGCTGCACCAAATGCCACAACTACCTCTGCAAGGCCTGCGTCGTAAACCGCCCCGTCCTCGCCGGCGGCTCCGCCAACTACCTCTGCGCCGCCTGCGAGGCGGCCACCGAACCCCTCAAAGGCAAGGGCGCCCTCAAGAGCCTGGGGGGACTGTTTAGGAAGAGTGAAAAGTAAAAAGTCACAAGTGAATAGTAAGAAACTAGCCGCTCCCGGCCTCGTTGCTTCACATCGCCTTCCGCCCCGCATTCACGTTTCTGAGTTTTACTCCACGCAAAAAGGCAGGCCGCTAGGCCCGCCTTTTTCGTGTTCAGCTGTGGAGAGCGCTTACTTCAGTTCTCGCCACCAGATGGGAGTGGGACTTCCCATGCCCGAGGTGGGGTTCACGCCGGGGACCTTGGTCACGGTGGCTCGTTTGCCCTGACCCACGGCGCTCTTGGCGATGATGACCGAGTTCCCGGCTACGGCGAAGCCGCTCGCGGCCCCTTCGCCGGCCGAGTAGAGGGCCGTGGATTTGACGACGGGTGCTCCCGCGGCGCTCACGTTGAAGGCGACCTTCATGATGTACGAGGCGCCCGCGCACGTATTGGGCGC
>JAKBES010000093.1 GCA_021833665.1 Acidobacteriota bacterium | reverse complement strand
CAGCCGGGCTGCGGTCGGGCTACGCCCTCCCTGCGCCCGCCTGCCTCGCATCTAGGGGGTCAGGAGTTTTGTCGCTAAGGGGGGTCAATAGTTTTGGCGGTTGACACGCACTCCCACCCCTGATGCAGGACACGGAACTGCCGCACCCTCGTCCGTTCTTCGATGCCATCCTGTTCATTCATCCTGGCCCTCCATCATTTTGAATCTGGGGGTTGGGGTCCATGCAGCATGCGGTGGATTCAGACAGCGACCAGATCTCAGCTTTGGATGGATCTCAGCAACCGACCAACCTCGACGGCCAGCAGCGGAAATGTTTCCTTGATCGCCGACCACAGGGCCTCGTCGTCTAACCCGAAACACTCGACCGCAGGATGGTCCCGGAGGCCCCGAGCCATACACCAGGTGGGGCTTGGCGATGGGCCAAGGGTCTCCCCGGGGATTTTTCTGGATGCCGTCCCGATGACGCCGACCAGATAGAGCACGGCATCTCGCAACATCGCGTTTCCCTGGAACTCATGGCGATCCAAATCACGGGTGTATGCCGAAATATCGGCGATGGCCTTCGCGATGTCCTCCAGGTAGAGCTTGGTGCTGCGGGGTGGGTTTGGATCAAAGGGTAGGAGGACTTTCCAGGGTGCTGATTCGGGATCTGGGTCCTCGACCGTGATCCCGAAGGAAGAGCCATTCGAGATCCTTGATCCAAGTTCGTGAAACAGACAAAGCGTCTGGTACCACTCACGGATACACAGGAGATTCCCCGGCTTGCCGCAGGCTTCACAGGTCCTCTCGCTGGCGAGCTCAGCGGCATCGATGAGGTCATGGATTTCCTGGGATCCACCCTCCACATGAACCCTCAAGGTCCCGTATTTTTCTTTGACCTGCACGATCCTCACAGGGGGCTTCCCATCAGCGGCCCGCGATCGCGCGATCCGATCAAGCGACACGCAGAGGTCCCAAAGGATCTGAAACCATCCCTCACCGACCCATAGGGAAATGTATTTTCCAGCCCCGAACAGGATCGGGAACTCAGCCTTGAATGGACGCCAATCGACCCCAGTCATCTTCATGTTCCGACTCCACCACCCGCGCATCCTGAAGCCTTCAAAGAGGTGTTGGACACCTTGAAGGGCTGCGCCAGCGGCCCATTCTGAGTCGACGGACCCCGTTTGGGAGGAGGGACATTCTCAGAATTTTTCTACGTGGAAAGACCGGCCATGACAACACCAGGTTGGCGCAGGTTCTCGATGCGCCACAGTCAGGACGATCACAGCCGCGTCAGGACATCCTCGGCATGGGCCAACGCAGACTCAAGATTGGCCATGGTTTCATCAAGGGTGGTGGCGAAATCATGGAGCGCTGACCGCTGCTCCATGATCAGTCCCTTGATATACCTGATACAACTCTCGGCGTGGGTGATGGGGTCGCGGTGGCGTAGCGCTTCCGCAAGGAAGCAGGCTTCATCGTGGCCCTGAGCAGGGAATCGCGAACAGGCTGGACAGGGGCCCATACCGCAAAGAGCGGAGTCCGGGCCCCCCCACTGGAGCAATTCCAGGACGCTACCCAAGCGGTGTGCTCGCAGCCCCAATCGAACGAGGGCACGGTCGTGGCCGCCCAAGCCTTCACCACGATGGATCCTGTTCCCCACCAGGTCTTCCTTTTCGCCCATAGCACCACCTCCATTCAGAAGCAGCCTGCACTATCCGCCCTGGAAAGAGAGCCCCTCAACCGGGGTGGCGCCCGCCGATGCAGGCGCCACCACGATCTGGGGCACTTACAGCTAGACAGGCTTCGGTGGGATGGTGTCCACGCCAAACAGCAGACCGCGCTTGGCCGCGGCCCAGGCCCAGTAAGGGGCCTGCTGACGGGAAATTTCCATCGCGCCTTCCAGGCGAAGCACGGCGAACCGTCCCGATGGAATTTGTGGCAGGGCAAACGGGGCCTGATCTTCAAACAGGCGGAACATGTCGTCAGACTGGCCAAGAAGGAAGACCAACCCACAGTTGGAGCAGGCCACCCAAAGATCCTGTCTGGTGTTGGCAAAGGCCTCAGGGGGGCAGCACTGCTGGCGAAGGTCCTCGTACTGCTCGGTCTTTTCGGGAGACGGACTACTGACCATATCGGCCGCCAGCTCTGCTGCCTGGCGCAGCCGGAAGTCCTGGCTCTTGTCGTCCAGATGATGGGTCTTCAGGACCGCCCAGATGGTGTCCCAGCGCTCGACCCAGTGCGGTGCAGCACCGGCGGTGGTGAGAATTTCCGCCTGATGATAGATGGCGCCTGGGCCCCAGGATTCCCGCAGCGATCCCATCGTGGTACCGACGGCAGGGCTGGGAGGGAGCGGCAACGGCTTTCGGTTGGGGTCGTACATGGGAATCATGGGCGGACGGTGCTGTTGGTTCATGGTGGCTCCTTAACGCCGGCGGCGTGGTTGATGTGATTCAGTGCAGTCGATGCCGGTTCGGTTGGCATCAGGTCGAGGGCGGGGTGTGTTCATGGGTGGGTGGATCACCGGATCTGGGATGGCCGGGTTCCCCGTAACGACTTGCCATGCCCAGGAGACAAGACGATCCCACCAGGCATTCCCTAGCGTTCTGGGCAAGGGCGGTTTGATCCTGTAGGTGTCTGACCTTGCCTGGATGGGCTTGGGTACCCAGTGCGCTGGTAGCATTCGGCCGCAGCGAAGGCCAGGGATGCCGCCCATGCTCCGCAGCCACGGCACGCTTCGTCCGATCTTGGCGCCGCGGATTCGGGCACCAGATGAATGGACCCAGGTCAATCCGGCCGCGCGCCCTTCCTTCCACCTGATATCGCATGACCACCCACGGGCATGAAGGGCCTGAAGCAATTTGATGCTCCGGTAGCCAAGGGCTTCGCATTCGGCCATCTGTCGCAAGAGATCGTCCTTCAGCCGAGGTCGTGGGTTCCTGGGGTGTCGTGGTGGGGCCGGGTTCCGTTGCTGGTAGCGCCCATGCGGCCGGGTACTTCGCTCGGGGCTGAGCGTGTGTTGGAGGCGGAAGGTCTGCTCGCATTCACGCATCACCTGCTCGAACCAACCTCCAGTCCCGCAATTTCTCTCTGGAGGCAGAGCCATCCCAACCGATGCGGCTGGCGACGAAATGAACATGGTCGTGGGCTGTGTCTGAATGTCGCACTGCGACCCAGGCCTGCCAGCCGAGCGCTTCCGCCAGTCTGGTCCCGACATGCAGCCACTGTTCTGCACCGAGAACCTCACCTTCTGGGCAGCTCGCCCAGGCGTGATGGATGGCGTTTCTGACATCGGGCCGGCGTGCTCGAAGGGCACACAGGGTCTCGGAAATGTCTTCAGGTGTCACTTCGAGCAGCGAGCCACCCAGGAGCTGGCCCCGCATTCCAGTTCCCACCTTGGCTTTGAAGACGTAATCGATCGTGGCTGCGGGGGAACCCGTGATCTTTTTGAGTTCGCCGATCATCGCGTCAACCTCTGCTGGATCTCATGGACCAGAGAAAGGGCCTCTGCCACCTCGGCCGATTCCCCCCACATCCCATGCCCGTGGAAGAGGCGCACAAGCTGGTTCAAATTGCTGCCGAGGGCGCTCAGTTCACGACTAAGCTGGGGATCCTTCGACCCAGGGCCGGGTAACGGTCCAGCGGCCCTGGCACGAAGGTAGATCCACCGGCTCAGCGAGATACCCTGTCATCCACCCGGAGCTGGTTGTTGTCGTCCTTGAGAAGTGCCTGGAGGCTTCGGCTGATGTGGGATTCCTCCACCGCCAGCACCAGCACCTTGTAGTCCACCAACAGGCCCCGCTTGACGGCCTCCGAGAAGGTGATGACATAGAGCTGCTGGCCGTAGAGGGCCTCGTTGTCCATCGAGCAGAGGGTGATGTCGTTCTTCTCGGCCGTGGCCTTGGCGCTATCCCCGTAGATCCGGGGGGTGGCGGTCATGTAGAGGCGCTTGGCCGACTGGATGTAGCTGGCCTCATGGACCCGGACGAAGGCGCTTTCGTCCTCATCCCCGAAGGTGGCCCCGGTGGTGCGGTGGGCCTCGTCGCAGACGATGAGATCGAAGGCGGCCATGCCATGCCCATCCTGGGCCTGATGGATGACATCGATGCTGTGGTAGGTGGAGAACACCACGCTCATGTGCTCGGCGTCGTGTCGCTTGGCCATTTCTGCCGCCAGTCGGGCGGGCTCGGTGGTGGCCGGGTAGCGTAATTCATGGGTGAAGGTCTGGACGATGTCGTCATCCGCCTTCCGTTTCTTGCCCACGTCGCTGTCGGAGCACACGGCAAAGCTGTGGAGGGGGATGCCGCTCTCCTGGGTCCACTCGGTCAGGGTCTGGGACAGCAGGGCGAGGCTGGGCACCAGGAAGAGCACCCGCTTGCCCTTCCCCGCCACGGCTTCGGCGATTTTGAGGCTGGTGAAGGTCTTGCCGGTGCCGCAGGCCATGATCAACTTTCCGCGGTCGGCGGTGGCCAACCCGGCGCTGACCAGCTTCAGGGCATCCACCTGGTGGGGACGAAGCTCCTTCTTGGGCTTCAGGACCGGTGCGGTCTTGGGCTTGAACTTGGTCCAGTCGATCTGGCTCTCTTCCAAGGCCTGGAGGTCGATCTTGGTGACCGGGGTGTGCTGGTCCTGGAGGGCCGCTTCCGCGTGTTCACTCCACAGATCGGTGGTGGTGACGATGAGGCGGTGGGTGAAGGGTTCGCGTTCGACCCCTCTCAAGATGCTCACCGGGCGGCCTGGTTGGCGGCGGTGCTGACCATCGTCGCGCGATATGCCATCGATGGACCCGTTCCGGCCTTCATGGCGGACGCGTCCAGCCAGGCCTCCGGCAAGGGACTGCTGATCCAGATCACCCATATCATCGCGACTGGGCGCCCCGCATCAGCCATGCCCTGTTCCGGGGAGAAGGAAGAGTTGCGCCGGGCAATCTTCCCGGTCCTTCTGGAAGGTCGGCGCGCCGGATGGATGGATGAAGTCGCCTCTCCCTTCGGTGGCGGGGCCTTTAATGCCCTGACCACGGCTTGGCCCACCTACTCCGACCGTGTGACTCGGACATCTACTACACCGGAACTTCCGGCGCTTTCCTGTTGGATCATCAGTGGGAATAACATCCGCCTGAGCGCGGACACCACGCGACGCACCCTGGTGGTCAGGCTGGAACCCGCTGTGGATCGCCCAGAGGATCGATCCGATTTCAAGCACCAGCATCTGCGTAGCTGGGTGCAGGAACAGCAACCGCGTCTGCTGGCTGCGGCCTTGACCATCCTTCGGGCCTTCCACATCGCCGGACGACCAACTGTCTTCTCGACCCCCATCGGATCCTACGAAGCGTGGGATGCCATGGTCCGGCAGGCGGTGGGATGGGTCATGGGCGTGGACCCCATGGCGCCGAGGAATGCCATGGCTGCGATGGTCGATCCCCGCAGAAGGGCGTGGGAAGACCTGGTGGACGAGCTCTGGGGAATGTTCGGTACCGGTGAATTCACCGCGCGGGACGCAGTCGTGGAACTCGGTGGTTCGCAAGCGACCGAGGCGGGGGCCATGGCGGTGGAGGAGCTGATGGGTGGCAAGGCCGTGACTCCTCGTACCTTCGCGACAACCGTGCTTTCCGCACACCGCGGCGTGGTTGCCCATGGCCTTCGACTGGAGATCGCTAACCCTCATAGCAACCGCGGTGTGGTGTTCCGGCTGGCACGTCTGCCCAAGCACGGAGGCAACAATGATTAATCACCTCCATATCACGGTTCGGATCCCGAGTATTCAGCGGCTGGATCTGGTCGATCTTCGGACCATGCCGAAGCGGGCTGAAGCCACGGTTCTCTTGATGACCGCCGCCGAAGGTGCCGGGAAGCGAAACGCCAAATCTGTGAAGACTGCCGGCACACGGGAGCGGCGGTATGTGGTTCCGGCATTGGGCCTGCCCGCCTGGCGGGGCAAGTGATGACGAGGACTCTGAAGAAACCCTGGACCAGGGGGCCACCGAACCATGGTCCGCCATGGCGGCACGGTAGTGAATCGCGGCTAGTTCACGCAATTCGAATGTCGACAAGAAGAGGTGATGTGATGACCGAACTGGAAACCATCGAAGCTCTGGGCATGATCGAGCGCAACTTCGCATCAAATGGGGATGACGCGGGAGATAACCACGCGGCTGGCGAAAGCATCCGGAGCATGCTCCGGGAGGCGGAAGCGCGCGAAAGGTCTGTCGAGATGCGGCTCACCATCAGCGACCCCATGACCATGAAACTCCTCCTGGCGGTCTGTCGGCGGTATGGGCTCAAGCCCTACCAGCGGCCTGGCCAGCACCGGACGACGGTCATGCTTAAGGTCCCCCCAAGCTTCAGTCAAAAGATCCTGGTTCCGGAGTTCCAGAAGCTGTCCGAAGCCCTGGCGTACTACTTCAGGGACATCACGGAACGCCTGATCGAAAGCTCAGTGTTCCGGGCCTCGGCCTAGCCTGGCCGGACGAATTCTAAAACGGAGAAGCCTCACTTCCCCGTTTCCTATCCAGCAGTGGTGATGGTGATGACAACAATGCGATGGATGGCTGGCCAAAGCTGGCCGTCCATCGAGCACGGGGGATTGATTCTTAGAGGGTGATCGATTCTTCCACTCACCCCTGGATCGCAACCAGTGCCAGTGGGATGCCGGGGATCGCCAATCGTCTACCTATTGGTTCCCAGGTTCCTGGGTTCTCATCTTCAGTTCACCTGCAGTCTCAGGCCTTCGGAGGGCAATAGCATGGACCCCAATCTGCATTCAATTTCCTTCAAACTGACTGACGAGGAAGCATGGGCCTTCACTCAGTTTGTGAAGCGCATGCGCCACGACATCTATCGGGGGCTGGCCGAATCCGACGAAGACGCCTTCAACATGCGGTCGGCCGGGACCAAGATTCGCGAAGCCATCAACCAGGCCGGATTCGACCCCCGATAAGGCGTTGCTGCTGGTGGCGATCTACCAAACCAGATTGCTCGAATTTGGCATTGCCCTAGGGATTCGCCCGACGCCAGTCTTCTAATGCATCCAGAAGGCCCTGGAGGATGCCGACCTCAAACTCACAGCGTCCACGCGGACACCCGAGCGATGCGGAAAGCGATCGAATAACAAGGGAACTGGCCAGCGGAAGTGAACATGAAGTCGGGACTCGCCGAAACCAAGAACATCTTATATGATGAGCCAGTCATCTTTGTATAAAAAATTCAATTCTAGGATTACTGGAGCATTCACATGAATTCATTCAAGGTCTGGTTCTCAGTAGCGCGTGTGGCTGGCATGGCGATGGCCCTGACCCTTGCGGGTTGTGGAGGAGGGGGAGGCTCGACTCCATCTCCCACGCCGACGCCAGCCCCAATCATCACGGCCTTCACGGCGGCTAGCGATAGTGTCCCCGCTGGTTCGAGCACAACCCTTACTGCAGTGTTTGCGAATGGCACAGGCCTGATCGACCACGGTGTTGGTGCCGTCACCAGCAACATTCCTGTTCACGTCAGCCCGACGGTGGACACGGACTACATCCTTACAGTCACCGGGGCTTCGGGTACCGCCATCGCCGCGCAGGTTATCGTGCGGGTTATCCCATCACCAGTCATTACTAGCTTCAGCGCTGCTGGGAGCCCCATCACCGCAGGCGCCACCACGACGCTGACTGCCGTATTCTCGGGCGGGGCCGGGACGGTGGACGGAGGTGTAGGCCCAGTTACCAGCGGTATCCCGGTTGATGTGAGCCCTGTGACCGATACGACATACACCCTGACCGTGGCGGGCGCGAGCGGCAATCTGGTCAAGACGACCCTGGTCAGGGTGGTGGCGAGCCCGGCCCTGCCGGTCATCGTTGTTCCCGATCTGATCCTCGCGGGCCAGGCGGCCACGGCTAGCACCACGGCCCAGGCCGGTTGTTCCTTGGCATGGGCGGCCACCGGCGCGGTCATCCAGGGTGGCCTGACCGGCACCAGCATCACCTTCGTCCCAGGTCCGTCAGGCAACGTGCAACTGACGTGCACAGCCACCAATGAGGCTGGCACTGCGAGCATTGGCACGGCCGCCCTGCCCATCTTGCAAACGCCCGCCTTCACGGTGCAGCCCCTCGCCCAAGTGGTGCTGGCTGGTGCGACCGCCACCTTCACGGCCGCTGCGACCGGCACCCCGACCCCTCAGTACCAATGGCAGACCTGCGTGGACGGGACCACTTGGCAGAACATCGGGGGCGCGACCGGGCCCACCTATGCCTTTACGGCGTCCCCTGGCGACCACGGGACCCAGTTCCGGGTGAAGGCCCAGAGTACGGCGGGCTTCAGCCTCAGCCAAGCGGTGCCCCTGACCGTGAACTACGCGCCGTTGATTACGACCAATCCCCAGAGTCAGATCGTCCCGCCCGGCAGTGCGCTGGTCCTGTCGGTAGCTGCGGTCGCCAATCCATCGCCCTCAATCACCTGGGAGCGGTCCATCGACGGGATTACCTGGACTCCTGTGACCGGGGCCACCGGCGCGACCTACGCCTTCAATGCCCAGGTCGCTGATGACCAGGCCAGCTATAGAGCCGTCGTCACCAACCCCGTCGGAGCCCTGGCCAGCCAGGCTGCCACCCTGACGGTGAGTGGAGGCCTGCCCGCGGGCACGGTGCTTACCCATGGACTGCTCAGCCTTCCTCCGTCCTCCGCGGACAACCCAACGAATTACCTGGTCTATAACGATTTCGCCGGGGTCATTCCCGGCGCGGACGGCGGTTTCGACCTCCCGATCAAGACCAGTGGCACGACCACCATCTCGGCAACCTTGATAGGGGGGCAGAGGACCCTGATGGCCATTGCCCAGAATGGATCCGCGCCCTTTGTCATCAATGCCCGTTCCACGGTGGAAGCACTGACCAGATTGAATCCGTTGCTTGTTGTCAGCGACCAGGCAGAGGAGGCTCGCATGGCCAGTCTCGTCAGCACCAGCTCTCAAATGGATACCTTGGAGGCCGCCTTCAGTCGTGCCTTCGGAATCTCTATGGATCCCCTAGCCGACCCAGCCGTTCTTGAAGCGGCCAGGGATACGGCTGTTGCCGTCATGGCAGCGGCCCAGCCATCAGCGGTATCCACTCCTGCCCAGCCCATGGCCTCGCCACTCCAGTCCCTTAAGCCACAGTCCGAGGCCCCACTAACGGGGACCTCCACCATTGATACTCTAAACAAGTACGGCAACATGGCTGTTTTGAGCATCGAGGAAAGTTCTGGGAACACGTTGCGACTTAAACTGAGGCCCGGGGTAGGTGCCTTTGGCACGGCAATCAATGTCGACTGGGTGGCTAGAATCGTGGAACTGGATCCGGCCAAGATCCTGAAGGTCGGCAACCTCTACCAGTTCCCACTCCTGCCCACCCCACCTTCGGCGTTAGATCCTCTGATTAAGCCAGGCGGCTTCGACAAGACTGTCATCGTACGAGGGGCGTCGGTCGAGGACCAGTATGCTTTTATGTTGGACCCTTTGGGAGCGGTCTGGCCACTCATCGCTGATGTCGTGGATCCAGATGGGATCCCCCTAAATGATGGGGTCTATGCCATCGTGGCCCTGAGCGGAAGCTGGATCAATAGGGGCCAGAATACTGGTGATTTTGAATCCATCACGGGATGGCAGAACACTCTTCGACTCAAGGCTCTCACCATCAATGAACTCGAAGCAGGCTTCGATATCACCAGCGGCCTGATCAACGGGCTGAAGGTCGCCTACGGCGAAGGAGTTGATAACACCTTCGCCTCCGATCTCATGGATACCCTGAAGGTCGGCTTCGAAGAGGCTCTGGCCACCAACATCAGTCAGAATCCAACCAGCAAGGAGACGGTCGTCGAGATGGCTGGGACCATCATCCCCACCGTTATCGAAAAAGCGATGGAGGAAAGGTTCAAAAACAAGGCCAAGCCCACCGTCCTAAAATTCCTCACGGGTGCGGGAATGACCCTGTTCGATTACCTCAAGGACTCCTGGTCACTCGGCTCAAGGCTGGGTTCGTTCTTCCTGAACGTCAATCCCAAGGAAATTGGCTATGTCGTTGTCGGTACACCTACCTTCATGGACAACAATCCACCATCCATTCCGCAGGGGTTGCAGGCGGCCCGGATTGCCCCCAACAGGGTCAACCTGTCCTGGAGCGGTGCTACGGGCAATGTCGCAGGCTACAACGTCTACCGAAATGGTGTCCGGCTGTTCCGGGCCCATGACACGACGTCTGCGGACGTGACCGTTGTCGCAGGCCAGCAATACTGCTATGAAGTGTCCGCTTATACCTCGTTTGGCGTAGAATCCGGCCGCAGCGCCTCGACCTGCGAGGCTTCGGCCACCATCCCCGCAGGCCCTGCTAATCTGGCCGCCACCGCGAACGGCAACGGCACCATCGCTCTGGATTGGATTGATCAAGCGGACAACGAAAGTGGGTTCAAGATCGAGCGGCAAGATGAGCCCGGCGGTGAATTCAAGGAAATCGCGGTCGAGCGGGCCTTGGCTGGATTGGGTACCCATGGCACCCATATCGATGGGAACCTCACCCGAGGGGAAACCTATTCCTATCGGCTGCGCGCATTCAATCTGTTTGGCGCCTCGGGCTACGGAGTCGCAGCCAGCGCCACAGCGGTGGCCACCAACCTGTCTGTTCCAGGCGCATTCACGCTGGGTGTCCCCGTGGTCTCCTGCGCGCAGAATGCACCCACAGTGACCTTGACCTGGAACCAGGCAACCGACGCAACAACCTACGATGTGTACCGCAACGGTCTGCTATACAAGGCAGATGCGACCCAGGGTAATAGCTTTATCAACCTCGCAAACCTTCAGGCGGGGCAATCCTATACCTACCAGGTGATGGCCCGTAACACCAAGGGGAGCACGCCTTCAAATGTCGTACAAATCTCCATACCCGTGGACGTCTGTTCGGGTTTCATCCCCGGTACGCCATTGGGAGCTTCGCCGGGCGGTCCTGTGTCGCCAGGTCCTGTCCTTAGCAGCACGACCGTGCCCTTGAGCTGGATTCAAGTGGTTGGGGCTACCACCTATAACGTAGCTGTCAGGGACCTGGTAAGCGGGGAGTTGGTGGTGGATCAGAGCACCGGCGCTTCCTCGACCTCGGTTCTACTAGCGCCCGGGCGGCCCTATCGCTGGAATATCGCTGCCACAAATGTCTATGGCACCTCCGCTTATTCAGCCCCGCTATTTTTCCAGACGCCAGTCCAGGTGGGCACGCCGGTTGTCAATGCCATCAGCCCCTCCACCATGACGGCTGGCAGCGGAAATCAATCGTTGGTGATCACCGGCAGCGGCTTCGCAACCGGTAACGTGGTTCAGTTCATGTGGGGGCAGGGTTCAGGTGCCAATGTCTGGACCAACGCCTCCAGTGCGGCCGTGGTGAATTCGGCCAACCAGATCACCGTCGCCATGAACCCCGGGACCGTGGCGGACACGATTTATGTGCGGGTTGCCGCCAGTAATGGTTCCTCGGTCGTCTCCAGCGGCGCCCAGTATGTGACCGTCACGACTGCCGCGGCGGGTACGCCGGTTGTCACTGCCCTCAGCCCCTCCACCATGACGGCTGGCAGCGGAAATCAATCGTTGGTGATTACCGGCAGCGGCTTCGCAGCCGGTAATGTGGTTCAGTTCATGTGGGGCCAGGGTTCTGGTGCCAATGTCTGGACCAACGCATCCGGTGGGACCACGGTGAATTCGGCCAACCAGATCACCGTCGCCATGAACCCCGGGACCGTGGCGGACACGATTTATGTGCGGGTGGCCGCCAGTAATGGTTCCTCGGTCGTCTCCAGCGGCGCCCAGTATGTGACCGTCACGACTGCCGCGGTGGGTGCGCCGGTTGTCACTGCCCTCAGCCCCTCCACCATGACGGCTGGAAGCGGAAATCAATCGTTGGTGATCACCGGCAGCGGCTTCGCAGCCGGTAATGTGGTTCAGTTCATGTGGGGCCAGGGTTCTGGTGCCAATGTCTGGACCAACGCATCCGGTGGGACCACGGTGAATTCGGCCAACCAGATCACCGTCGCCA